>JBGPDX010000179.1:0-4733 GCA_041482475.1 Candidatus Limnocylindria bacterium
CTCGATCTCCATCGACCGCCTGGCCGAGGCCGTCTCACCGGCGCGCCGCGGCGGCTTCATCGGGATGCATTTCTTCAGCCCCGTGCCGGTCATGCCACTCGTCGAGCTGATCCCGGCGTCGACGACGACCGACAAGACCCAGGCAACGATCCGGACGCTGGCGGCCGCGATGGGCAAGCGGGTCATCGTTTCCGCCGACCGCCCGGGCTTCATCGTCAACCGGATCCTCATGCCGTTCCTGGCCGAGGCGATGCGGGCGTACGAGGAGGGCACGGGCTCGGCCGACGACATCGACACGGGCGCGAAGATCGGGCTCAACCATCCGATGGGCCCGCTGGAACTGGCGGACTTCATCGGCCTCGATGTCTGCCTCGGGATCATGCGCGTCCTCCACGAGGGCTTCGGCGAGGAGCACTTCGCGCCGCCCGCGGTGCTCGTCCGGCTCGTCGACGAGGGACACCTGGGCCAGAAGACCGGCCGCGGCTTCCATACCTACCCGCGTCACTAGCGGGCCCCGCAGGGTTCAGCGCGTCGCGCTCCGCTCGAGCAGGTCGTGGACCGTCCGCCCGACGCTGGCAAGGTCGAAGGGCTTGGCCAGCAGCGCGACCCCGTGGGCCTCGGCGAAAGCGCGCAGCGCCGGGTTCAGGACCTCGCCGCTCATGAACACGAATCGGTCGCGGAGCCCCGGCCGGATCGCCACGATCGCCTCGTAGACGTCGGTTCCGGTCATGCCGGCCATCCGGTGGTCGGACAGCACGCCTTCGACGGGACCGTTCCGAACGATCTCGATGGCATCCTCGCCGGTGGTCGCAAGGACTGGCTCGAAGCCGGCGTTCTCCAGCGCCTTGAACAGAATTCGACGGATGTGCGGCTCGTCGTCGAGGACCAGGATGCGGCGCCGCCGGTGGGGCCCATCGCCATCGACGCCCGGGCCGCTCGTCGGCGTCGCGTTGGACGGCCGGTCGCCGGTCGAAACGCCGTCGGCGGCGACGCCCGCGGTCATCGGCAGCTCGACGACGAACGCCGCCCCTCGCCCGCCATGGCCCGGCTCGTGACGTAGCCGGCCGCCATGCGCAGCGACGATGTCGGCTGACACCGCCAATCCCAGGCCCGCCCCCTCGCCCGGCCTCCTGGTAGTGAAGAACGGGACGAACAGCCGATCGCGGAACTCGTCCGGGACGCCCGGGCCGTCGTCGACGACGGACAACGCGACGAAGCGGTCGTCGCCACGGTGAACGACGGTGGCGTGGATGCGGAGCCGCCCACCGCTGCCCGTGCCGCTCAGCGCCTGGACCGCGTTGAGCGTCAGGTTGAGCAGCACCTGCTGCATCTGCGCCCGGTCGAGTGGCAGTGGGGGAACATCGGGCTCGATGTCGACCTCGACCTCGATGCCATGCGAGCCGATGGTGTGCGACTGGAGATCGAGGACGCTGTCGACGAGGACGCGCAGATCGGTCGGGTGGCGCTCGGGTGGCCGCTGTCGGGCGAAGTCGAGCAGGTTCTGGATGATCCGGCGTGTCCGGTCCGCCTCCTGGACCAGGAGCTCGGCGTCCTGGCGGAGATCGTCCGGCAGCCGCGGGTCGTGGCGTAGCTGCTGGCTGAAGGTGACGATCGCCGCGAGCGGGTTCCTGAGCTCGTAGGCGACACCCGGGACGATCTGCCCGATGGCCTCCATCTTCTGGGCCTGGGCCAGCTCGTGGCGAAGTCGCTCCGGGTTCGGCAACCCGGACCCGATGGCCCTGGGAGACGGCACCTCCCGGCCGGGGGTCGGGGCTCGATCGGCGGACGGCGCGGGCCGATCGGGCGCCTCGGCCGGCGGTGCCGACGTCGGCTCTCTGAGGTCCACGAGAGGTATCCTACCGTTCGCCCTTGCCCGCCGAGCCGCCTCGTCGGGCGTCCACAGGAGCCTCACAGGAGACGAGCCTGACGTCGTCGCTGACCGAGGAGGAGCGACTCCTTCGCGACACGGCCCGGGAGTTCGCCGAGCGCGAGCTCGCGCCGAGCGCCACGGAGCGCGACGAAGCGGAGCGCTTCGACCGCTCGATCTTCCGGCGGATGGGCGAGCTGGGGTTGACCGCCGCGCCGTTTCCGCAGGCCGATGGCGGCGGCGGCTTCAGCTACCTCGGCTGGACCCTGGTCATGGAAGAGCTGGGCGCGGCGGACATGTCCAGCGCCGTGACCCTGTCGGTCCACGTTCTGTCGCAGTTCCCGGTCGTCACCTGGGGAACGGCGGAGCAGAAGGCGCGCTGGTTGCCGCCGATGCTCGCCGGGGATGCCCTGGGTGCCTTCGCGTTGACCGAGCCACACGCCGGGTCGGACGCGGCCGCCATCCGGCTGCGGGCCGCGCGCGTGGGCAGGAAGAGCTCGCCGGAGGGTTACCGGCTGAGCGGCACGAAGATCTGGATCTCCAATGCCCCGGAGGCGAATCGCTATCTCGTCTTCGCGACGCTGGATCCGTCCGCCGGCGCCAAGGCGATCACCGCCTTCCTCGTCGAGAAGGGGACGCCAGGGTTCCGTTTCGGGGCCCACGAGCGGAAGATGGGGATCCGATCGTGCCCGGCCGCGGAGCTCGTGTTCGACGGCGCCGTCGTGCCGGTTGCCAACCGCTTGGGCGAGGAGGGCGAGGGCTATCGGATCGCCCTGTCGGCGTTGGCCGAGGGGCGCATCTCGATCGCCGCCGCATGCGTCGGGATCGCCCGCTCGGCGCTGGAGCAGTCGGCCGCCTATCTTCATCAGCGCCAGGCGTTCGGTGCGCCGCTGACCGAGCAGCAGGGCCTGCGATTCATGCTGGCGGAGATGGCACGCGACGTGGCGGCGGCACGCGCGCTGACCCGCGAAGCCGCGTCCGCCAAGGATCGCGGCGAGCCGCTGGGCGAGGCGTCGTCGCTGGCGAAGTGGACCGCGTCGGACACGGCGATGCGCGTCGCGACCGACGCCGTCCAGCTGTTCGGGGGGAGCGGCTACTCACGCGAGACGGGCGTCGAGCGGCTCATGCGCGACGCGAAGGGCGCCCAGATCTACGAGGGCACCAACCAGATCCACCGGTTGATCGTCGCCGACGAGGTGCTCAAGCGGGCCGCGCCGCGGTGACGGCCGTAGCGAATGCCAGTGTAGATTCCATGGCGTGACGCAGACGGCCGAACGGGCGACGGGCGACAAGAAACCCGGGACGCCAACCACATTCCGCCACTTCATCGCCGGCTCGTGGGTCGAGTCCGTCGGCGGCGGGACGTTCGAGAGCCGCAACCCGGCCGACACGCGCGACCTGATCGGCCGCTTCCAGCAGGGCACGAAGGCCGACGTGGCGATGGCCGTCAAGGCCGCCGAGAGCGCCTCCCCGGCCTGGCGGGCGACGCCGGCCCCCAAGCGCGGGGAGATCCTCTACCGCTTCGGCCAGCTCATGGCGGAGCACAAGGAGCGGCTCGCCCGGGCCATGACCCGCGAGATGGGCAAGGTCATCGCCGAGTCGCGTGGCGATGTCCAGGAGGGCATCGACATCGCCTTCCTGATGGCCGGCGAAGGCCGCCGGATGTTCGGTGACACCGTCCCGAGCGAATTGCCGGACAAGTGGGCGATGAGCATCCGCCAACCGATCGGCGTGGCGGGGATCATCACGCCCTGGAATTTCCCGATCGCGATTCCGTGCTGGAAGACGATGCCGGCGCTCGTCACCGGCAACACGGTCGTCTTCAAGCCGGCCAGCGACACGCCCCACTGCGCAACGCTGCTGGTCGAGCTACTGGCGGAGGCGGGCTTCCCGCCGGGGACCGTCAACCTCGTGACCGGCGCTGGAGCCGAGGTCGGCGACGCGATCGTCGAGTCGCCCGACGTCGCGGTCATTTCGTTCACCGGGTCGTCCGTCACCGGCAAGGCGATCGCCCTGCACGCGGCGAGGCGGCTCAAGCGGGTCAGCCTCGAGCTGGGCGGCAAGAACGCCGTCGTCGTCCTCGCCGATGCGGACCTCGATCTCGCCGCCGACGGAATCCTGTGGTCGGCCTTCGGGACAACCGGCCAGCGCTGCACGGCCTGCTCCCGCGTCATCGTCGAGCGAGACGCCGTCGAGCCCCTACTCACCCGCCTCGAGCACGGCGCTCGGCGGCTACGGCTGGGGAGCGGCCTGGACGAGACCGTCGACGTCGGGCCGCTCATCAACGCCGCGGCCGCCGACAAGGTGAGCGGCTACGTCGAGATCGGCCGAACCGAAGGCGAGCTCGTCCTGGGCGGCGGCAGGGCTCGTGACGGCGAGCTCGCCAATGGCCACTTCTTCCAGCCGACGATCTTCGCCGGCGCGAAGCCGATGGACCGGATCGCCCAGGAGGAGATCTTCGGGCCCGTCCTGTCGATCATCCCTGTGGCCGACTACGGCGAGGCCGTCACCGCCGTCAACCAGACACGCTACGGGCTGTCGGCGTCGGTCTTCACCCGCGACGTGAACGTCGCCTTCCGGGCGATGCGCGACTTCGAGGTGGGGATCGTCTACGTCAACGCCGGCACCACCGGCGCCGAGGTCCACCTGCCGTTCGGCGGCTGGAAGGAGACGGGCAACGGCCACCGCGAGGCGGGCCACGCGGCGCTGGACACGTACACCGAGTGGAAGTCGATCTACGTCGACTTCAGCGGCCGTCTCCAGCGCGCCCAGATAGACAACCAGGAGTGAGGCGGAGCGCCGGACTGCTCCTGTTCCGTCGGGCAGGCGACGGGATCGAGGTCCTCCTCGCCCACCCGGGCGGGCC
>JBGPDX010000180.1:0-4729 GCA_041482475.1 Candidatus Limnocylindria bacterium
ATCGGCCGCCTGCGCGAGTCGCAGGCCCAGAACCGACAGTTCGTCGCCGACGTGTCGCACGAGCTCCGCACGCCGCTCGCGGCGCTCGTCGCGGAAGCGTCGATCATCCGCGACCACCTCGACGCGCTGCCGCCCGAGGCGCGGCGGGCGGGGGAGCTCCTCGCCGGCGATGTGACCAGGCTCCGCATCCTCGTCGACGAGCTGATGGAGCTGTCGCGCTTCGATGCCGCCGCCGAGCAGGTCGAGGCCGAGCCCGTCGACCTCGCCGCCCTGGTCCGGACGATCGCCACGGCGCGCCTGCCGGAGGCCCGCCTGGCGCTTCCGAATGAGCCCCTCGTCGTGCCCACCGAGCGGCGGCGGCTCGAGCGGATCCTGGGCAACCTCCTCGACAACGCCCGCGAGCACGCGGGCGGAGCGGGCGTCGAGGTCGAACTCCTGCACGGCGCCGGGGAGGTCATCGTGGCCGTCGCCGATCGCGGTCCGGGCGTCCCTGCGGATCGCCTCGCCCGGATCTTCGACCGCTTCTACAAGGCCGACCCGTCGCGCCGCTCGGGCAGCAGCGGGCTGGGACTGGCAATCGCCGCGGAGCACGCCTTGCTGCTGGGCGGGACGTTGACGGCGGCCAACCGGCCGGAGGGAGGCCTCCGGATCGAGCTGCGGCTGCCTGTGACCGGATCGTTACCGGGCGGCGATGGTCCTGCGAAGGGCGGGCCACACAGTCGGACGCAACGGTCACCCGCACAGGAGCCCATCCCATGAACCGCCGCAGCCTCGTCCTTCCCATCATCCTCACGGCCACCCTGGCCGCCTGCACCGGCGGCTCCGGCGCCCTCGGCAGCATCCCGCCGGCCCAGTCGGCGCAGCCGTCGGTCGCCCTCGGCAGCCCCGACCTGACGCCCGCCGCGTCGCCAACCGCGCCGGACGTGTCGGCCTCCCCGTCCGAGACGCCGTCGGCGTCAGCGTCGCCGTCGTCCGGGGCCACGACGATCGTCCGCGCCTACTTCTTGCTCGCCGGTCCAGCGGGCAGCGCCGGGATCGTCCCCGTCCTCCGCGAGATCCCGGCGACCAAGGCCGTGGCGACCGCCGCCATGACGGCCCTCCTGGCCGGCCCGAACAGTAAGGAGCAGAATGCCTCGCCGAAGATCTCGACGGTGATCCCCGACGGCACCCAGCTGCTCGACCTGTCGATCACCAACGGCGTCGCCACGGTCGACCTGTCGCGCGAGTTCGAGTCCGGCGGGGGCAGCGCCTCGGTCCTGGGCCGGCTCGCCCAGGTCGTTTACACCCTGACCCAGTTCCCGTCGGTCAAGTCGGTCCTCTTCCAGGTCGAGGGCCGTGTGGTCCAGGCCTTCGGTGGCGAGGGTGCCGTGCTCGACGGTCCGGTCGGGCGCGCCGACTACTACGACCAGCTCCCGGCCATCTTCGGCGACCGCCCCGCGTGGGGCGCGGCGTTCGGGAATCCGGGTCGGGTCGTCGGCCTGACCAACGTCTTCGAGGCACAGTTCAACGTCACCCTGTTCGACGGGTCCGGGCACAAGCTGTTCGACGGTCCCGCCCACGCGACGTGTGGATCGGGCTGCTGGGGGACGTTCGACTTCACGATCGCCTACACGGTCTCGAAGGCGCAGTACGGCACCCTCCGCTTGTGGGACGTCTCGGAGAAGGACGGCTCGGCGACGCTGATCCGCGACTACCCCGTCTGGCTCACCCCGGCGAACTGACCGACGCGCCTCATCGTTCCGTCCAGTGCCCCGGGCCGCCGGCCCGGGGCACCATCACGCGCGGGCGCGGCGGGTCCCGCGCGCGGAGCGGACGCGAGCCATAGACTCAGGTCGTCCAATCCCACCCGGAGACCCGAATGCTCGTGCCGTGGGCGGCTCCCGAGCTGACTGCCCTTCGCCGCCTGCCGATGCACAGCGTCCCGCATCGGGATCGTCTCGAGCTGGACGGCACGTGGCGCTTCCAGCTGCTGCGTCGCCCGGACGCCGAGGCGTCGGCCGACTGGGGGGAGATCCAGGTCCCGGGCCTCTGGACGATGCAAGGCTTCGACGACCATCCGCACTACACGAACGTCCGGATGCCGTTCGACGGCCTGCCGCCGGAGATCCCGGAGGACAACCCGACGGGGGTCTACGAGCGGACGTTCGAGGTACCCGCGGCATGGGCCGGCCGGCGGATCGTCCTCAACGTCGGCGCCGCGGAGAGCGTCCTGATCGTGGGCCTCAACGGCGAGCGGGTGGGGGTCAGCAAGGACTCGCACCTGGCCGCCGAGTTCGACCTGACCGATCTGCTCCGGGCCGGCTCGAACACGCTGACGCTCCGGGTCGTCAAGTGGTCCGACGCGAGCTACGTCGAGGATCAGGATCAGTGGTGGCACGGCGGCATCAGCCGCCCGGTGTTCCTCTACGCCACCGGACGCGTCTACCTCGCCGACGTCAAGGCCATCTGCGGCCTGGACGAGGAGCTGCACGACGGGACGCTGGATCTGGAGGTCGCCGTCGGCTACGCCGCGCCGGCCGATCGCGTGCCTGGCTGGACGGTCGAGGCACGAATCGAGGGCGTCGAGCTGCCCCTGCGGGACGAGGCCCGCGTGACGCGGCCGGACCTGGGCTCGAACGCGACCCCGGACGACCTCCGGCTGATGACCCGCCGCGCGACGGGCGAGGAGATGACCGCCGACGACGCCGAGGCATGGCCGCGCGTCTACGACCGCCTGGCGCCGCCGCCCACCGGTCCCGTGTCGTGGCGCACGCGGGTGCCCGGCGTCGAGGCCTGGTCGTCGGAGAGTCCGCGGCTCTACCGGCTGACCGTGCACCTGCTCTCGCCGTCGGGCGAGATCGCCGGCGAGGTCGAGTACCGACTGGGATTCCGGCGGGTCGAGATTCGCGGGCTCGACCTCCTCATCAACGGCCAGCGCGTCTTCATCCGCGGCGTCAACCGGCACGACTTCGATCGCACCACCGGCCGCGTCGTATCGCCCGAATCCATGCGCGCGGACCTCGTCCAGATGAAGCAGTTCGGCTTCAACGCGGTGCGGACGTCGCATTACCCGAACGATCCGGCCTTCCTCGACCTGACCGACGAGCTGGGTCTCTACGTCGTCGACGAGGCGGACATCGAATCGCACGCCTTCTACCGGGCCCTGTGCGACGACCCGCGCTACCTCAACCAGTGGGTCACCCGCGTCTCGCGGATGGCGCAACGGGACAAGAACCACGCCTCGGTCATCGTCTGGTCGCTCGGCAACGAGTCGGGTTATGGCACGAACCACGACGCCGCCGCCGGCTGGCTGCGACGCTACGACTCGTCGCGGCCGCTGCAGTACGAGGGCGCGATCCGGTTCGACTGGGCCAGTGACCAGGGCGTCAGCGACATCACCTGCCCGATGTATCCGGCGATCGAGGCGGTCGTCGCCCACACCCGCTCCGGCAGGCAGCGTCACCCGCTGATCATCTGCGAGTACTCGCATGCGATGGGCAACAGCAACGGAACGCTGGCCGAGTACTGGGACGCGATCGAGTCGACGCCTGGACTGCAGGGCGGGTTCATCTGGGAGTGGTGGGACCACGGCCTGGTCCAGCGGCTGCCGGACGGCACGACCCGCTGGGCCTACGGCGGCGACTTCGGCGACGAGCCCAACGACGGCAACTTCTGCATCGACGGCGTCGTCTGGCCCGACCGTCGCCCGAAGCCCGCCCTGTGGGAGCACAAGCAGCTGGCCGCCCCGGTTCGCGTCACCGCCGTCGGCGCCGCGAAAGCCGGGCGGCTGACGATCCGGAACGCGCAGCACTTTGCCGGCCTCGGCTGGCTGCGCGCACGCTACGAGGTCACGATCGACGGCGAGCCGGCCGGCGAGGGTGTCCTGGACCTGCCGGACGTGGGACCCGGCAAGGCCGCGGACGTGCGGCTGCCCGACTGGAAGGCGCCGGCATCCAGGGATCGCGAGGCGTTCCTGACGCTGCGGTTCGAGACGGCGATGGAGCTGCCGTGGGCGCCGGCGGGCTTCGAGGTGTGCTGGGCGCAGATCGCGCTGCCATCCCGCGACCGCCACGCGCCGGCGCGCGCCGTCGACGGCTCGGTCGTCGAGATCGACGCCGACGGGCTCATCGTCCACGAGTTGCTTGCGGCGCCGCCGCGGCTGTCGCTGTGGCGGGCACCGACCGACAACGACCGGATCGGGGGCTTCGCCGGTCGATGGCGCGGCTGGGGCCTGGATCGCCTCGAACGCCGGCTCGTTTCAATCGAGCACGACGGGTCGGCGACCGTCGTGAAGAGCGAGTACCGCTCGCCGAGCGGCCTCGTCGTCGGCCACGAGCAGACGCTGCGCCGCCTGCGCGACGGCGGGATCGAGATCGAGGAGACGGCGATCCTCCCCGATGACCTGGCGGATGTCGCACGAGTCGGCACCGTCCTCGAGGTCGTGCCCGGGCTGGATCAGCTCGTCTGGTTCGGCCGCGGGCCGCACGAGACCTATCCGGATCGGAAACGCGGCGGCGCGGTGGGCGCCTGGCGCTCCACCGTCGACGAACAGTACGTGCCGTATGTCAGACCGCAGGAGAACGGCGGGCACGCGGACGTCCGCTGGCTGGATCTGCTCGACGAGAACGCGCGCGGCCTGCGGATCGCCCTGGCCCGGCCGGGGCAGGTGTCGGCGACGCGCTACCGGGCGGCCGACCTCGCGGCCGCGACACATGACGTCGAGCTCCGGCCGCAACCGGAGACGATCGTC
>JBGPDX010000181.1:0-4706 GCA_041482475.1 Candidatus Limnocylindria bacterium
AGGCGACCTACGAGAGGTGGAAGGACAAGGGCGTGGTCGTCCTCGCCATCTTCATCGCCGAGGACCCGCCCTCGGTCGCGGACTACGCGAGCCGGGTCGGCATCACCTTTCTGCAGGTGGCCGACCCGGACACAAGGATCAGCTCGGCGTACCGGATCCTCGGGATTCCGTCGCATTACTTCATCGATCGGATGGGCATCCTTCGCCAGGTGAAGCTCGGTACGCTCGATCCGGCCGCGATGAACGCTGCTCTGACCGAAATCCAGCACTGACCAGGTGCGGCCGCATCGCGGTCGGAGGACCCGTCAGTTCAGTTCTCCGAAGAACCCGCTGAAACGCCTGGCGGACTTGGCAATCGGCCCGTCGCCGTCGACCGACCTGCCGCAGGCCCGTCGGACGTCGGCCGGTCGTCGAGCTACGGCGGCAACGTCCGAAGTACGCGACCATGGATCGGGTGAGCGACAACCGACCAACCGACGCCGAGCCGCCCGACGAGCCCGCCCCGCCGGCCGAGGACGCGCGCGGGTCGGTCGCCGCCCGCGTTGCCGCCGTCCTCGACGACGCGGTCGAGCGGGTCGAGAGCGCCGCATCCGCCGTCGGGGCCGCGACGGACGCGATGGCGAGACGCTTCGACGAGCGCCCCGGGGCACGCGTTCGACGCATCAGACGCCGGGGGCGGGAGCCGCTCAAGCTGCTCTACGACGAGCACCCGGACGCTCGATCGCGGACGCCGCGCGAGCTCGGGGTGGGGACGATCGAGGTCGCCGACATCGCCGGGACCGCGGTCGGGGGAGCCCGCCAGCGCGGCGGCGACTTCCTGCCGTTGAAGCAGTTCCGGTCGCAGAACTGGATGGGCCGCTGGCAGCGCCTCAACCGGGCAGCCGCCGCGCTCGACATCCTGCCGCCGATCGATGTGCTCCTGTACGGCGACCGCTACTGGGTCCTGGACGGCCACAATCGCGTCGCCCAGGCGCTGTACGGCGGACAGGGGTCGATCGACGCCGACGTCACCGAGCTCGTCGAGCCAGGGCGGCCACGGTCGGATCGGCCGGAATCCTTCGCCTCGCTCGCGGAGGACAGCCGCGAGCTGCGGGCGGCCGTCAGCCGGGCGACCTCGACCGAGGACGCCCGACGCCAGCGCCGACTCCCGCCCGACACCGACCCGGATCGATGATCGGCCGACTCATCGTCGTCTGGCCGGACCAGCGCCCGTTCGCGGATCGGGCCGGCCGTCCGATCCGGTTGCTCGCCACGTCGGACAGGCCGGAGCCGACCCTCGAACAGGCGGTGAATCGCGCCGGCGTCGGCCCGCTCGACGGGGTCCTCGGGTGCGGCGATCTCGACCCGGAGTGGCTCGTGTTCCTCGGTGACGCGTTCAACGTGCCCGTCGTCTATGTCCGGGGCAACCACGATCGCACCGGCGGCTGGACGGATCGGCCGCTCCGGGCGCCGGGCTGGCTCGAGGCCGGCCGGATCGCACGCGTGGCGGGCATCCCGATCGTCGGTCTCGAGTGGCCGGGGATCGACGACCAGGGGAACCGCCGGCGGCCGTCGATCGCCTGGGGCCAGGCCCTGGGCATCGGCTCGCGACTGGTCCGGGCGCGTCTCTGGGGCCGGCCCCTCATCGTGATCAGCCACGCCCCGCCGGCGGGCGTCGGCGACGTCCCGACCGACGCGTATCACGCGGGGTTCGCCGCCTATCGCTGGCTGCTCGACAGCCTCCGGCCACCGATCTGGCTGCATGGCCACACGACCGAGGCGTCGGTGGCGCGGATGGTCGAACGCTCCGGTCGAAGCGTTGTGGTCAACACGACCGGAGCGATGATCGTCGAGATCCGCGCGCCGGATCCCCTCGATCTCCGGCGCGCCGACGACTGATCCGGTCGACCCGGGCGCGGGAACCCGGACCCGTCAGACCCGGCCCTTCGGGACCGTGTGCCAGTACGTCTTGTTGAACACGATCTTGCCGAGGTGCCAGAGCTGGTTGGGCTTCGGCGGCCGCGGCGGATGCTCGTAGTCGAACTGGAGGAGCGTCCCCTTGCCGTCGCCGACCTCGAAGAAGCACATGACCTTGCCGAGATAGTCGCCGTGGCGGGGGTCGACGTGGCGTCCCTCGACGGCGGCGACGATCCGCTCGGTCACGACCGGTGCCTCGAAGTGGGCCGTCGAGCCGGCCTTCGAGAGCGGCAGGTCGGTCGCGTCGCCGAGGGCGAAGACGTTGGGTCGACCGCCGACCTGGAGGGTCGCCCGATCGGTCGGCAGCCAGCCGCCCGGCGCGGGCGCCAGCCCGGAGTCGATCAGGAACTGCTGGCCCTTGTGCGGTGGCACGAGGATGAGCAGGTCGTACGGCAGCTCCTCGCCTTCGAGGCTCTGGACGACATGGCGGTCGGCGTCGATCGCCTCGACGTTGAAGAACGTGTGGAGCTCGATCCCCTTGTCGGCGAGGATCGGCGTCGCCATCTCGGACACGCTCTCGATCGTGAACGCCCGCCCGATCGGCGAGCAGAAGTGGAGCTCGCTGGTCTCGCGCAGGCCGCGCTGGCGGAGCTCGGCCTCGATCAGGAACGCGACCTCGAGCGGCGCCGGCGGGCACTTGTAGGGCATCCCGGCAATGCCGATCACGATCCGCCCGCCGCTGAACGCATCGAGGGCCTGTCGAAGGTTGAGCGCCGCCTCGGCCGTGTAGAAGTGCTGGGCCTCCGTGTCGAAGTGGTCGATCGCCTCGGGCACGATCCGGGAGCCCGTGGCGAGGACGAGCTGGTCGTAGCCGATCCGCTCGCCGCCGGCCAGATGGACGGTCTGGGCGGGCTCGTCGATCTTCACGACGTCACCGACGACAAGGCTCACCCGCGGATCGAGCAGGCCCCGCTCGGGTCGCTGGAGGTCGGCCGCCCGTTCGCCGCCCATCGCGATGTACATGAATCCGGGCTGGTAGGTGTGCTGGCCGGTGGCGTCGACGACGGTGATCGTGACGTCGCCGGCCTTGACCTGGCGGCGCAGCTTCCGGATCAGCAGGTTGGCGGTCAGCGTGCCGCCGACCCCGCCGCCGAGGATGAGGATTCGTTGCATCACGGGCCTCAGTGGGTCTTCTCGACGACGATCTCGTCGTATCCCTCGCGGCGAGCGATCTCGACCAGTCGGTGACCGGCCTTCTCGACCCACTTCGGGATGTCCGCGCGGCTCCCGGAGTCGGAGCTGTAGACGGCGATCACCTGGCCCGGTCCGCTCTCGCGGATCGCCCGGATCAGCTCCATCAGCGGTCCGGGGCAGAAGCTGCCGCGGGCGTCGACGACCCGCGTCGGCGGCGCCGTGGTGAGTGTGTCAGTCATGGCGGGACGTCCTTCCTAGATGAACAGCGAGGCGTCGGCCTCGGTCATGATCTCGATCGCGGTGGCTGCGCCGGCCGGCTCGCCCATCTCGTCGATGAGGTCCTCGCGCTTCAGGCCGAACATGTCCATCGTCATCTGGCAGGGGATGAACTCCACGCCCATCGCCGTGGCGGCCTCGAGAAGCTCGCGCGGGCTCGCGACGCCGTACTTCTTGCGAAGGGAACCCATCATCCAGGGGCCCATGCCCAGGAAGTTCATCTTGCTGAGCTTCAGGTGATCGATGCCCGGTCGCTGCATGAGCGTCAGCATCTTCTGCATCCAGTTGTCGCCGATGATCCGCTTCTGGTCCTTGACGAACGGGAGCAGGCCCCAGAAGGTCACGAAGACCTTGCAGCGGACGCCGCTCGCGGCGGCGGTGGACGACAGGATCAGGACCGGCCAGACCTTGTCGAGCTCGCCCGACCAGTTGACGATGACGAGCTCCTTCGTCTTCGCGGCCGACTCGACGTCGCCTGCCGGGGCGACCTCGGGGAAGCCTTCGACGTCGGCGACCGCCTGGGCGAGAGGGTCGGGCGCCGGCACCGCCGGTCGCTCGAGGGTGGGGGTGGTCATGGCTGGTGCCTCACTTGCGACGGATGACGAAGCGGTAGACGCCGCCGTCAACGGATTGCTCGACGAGCTCGTTGCCGGTCGAGCGCGACCACGCGGCGAAGTCCTTGACGGACCCGGCGTCGGTCGCGAGGACCTCGACGAGGCTGCCCGAGGCGAGCGCCTTGACCGCCTGGGCCGTCTTGACGATCGGCATCGGGCACGACAGCCCGCGCGCGTCGACTTGCTGGAGGATCTCGAGTGTCATGGGACGTGCCTCCTCAAGGGCTAGATGAAGACGATCTGGCCGTCGCCGGCATTGAGGTAGAAGGCGGTCACGCCCTCCACGCCGTCGACGAGCGGGTCGAGGTCGGTTGGTTCGAGGTGGAGGAGGTCCATCGACAGCGAGCAGGCCTCGATGGCGACGCCGCCGAGCTCCTTGGCCTGGCGAAGGGTCTCCGCCCAGCTGGCCTGACCGGCGGCCCGCAGGTCGTCGACCGCCAGCCGTCCCCTGGTCCCGGCCTCCGGGGCGAGCCCGTGGTCGGCGCCGATCCGGTCGGTCCGGAACGCGTCGAGGGCCCAGTACTGGAGGAAGACGTTGACCGGCTTGCCGAGCGCCGCGGCTCCGGCGGTCAGCACCGCGGCGGCCTGGAGCTTGTCGTCGGTCCCGGAGAAGAGGACGAGGTTCAGGGGCGTGTCCATGGAGTCACCTCAGAGCGGGAGCGGTGGAGGGGGCCGGAGCCGGCGGGGAACCCGCACGGACGGCGGCGGCAGGATCGGGTGTGCCGA
>JBGPDX010000182.1:0-4646 GCA_041482475.1 Candidatus Limnocylindria bacterium
CCTCCATGCCATCGTGGTGCTGAACGACGCTGCGACCGGCGTCCCGATCGCCATCCTCGATGGCGGCCCCATCACCGCCGAACGAACGGCGGCGGTCAGCGGCGTGGCGATCCGGCACTTTGCGCCGAAGATCCGTGGAACGGTCAGGGCCGCTCTCGTGGGTGCGGGCGTCCAGGGC
Organism: Candidatus Limnocylindria bacterium; assembly: GCA_041482475.1. Classification (GTDB taxonomy): domain Bacteria; phylum Chloroflexota; class Limnocylindria; order Limnocylindrales; family CSP1-4; genus JACDAV01. The sequence goes on from JBGPDX010000182.1 coordinate 179, forward strand.
CGGAGCCACCTGGCCGTGCTGGGCCACGTGCTGCCCGGCGTCGAGCTCAGGGTCTTCGATCGCCATCCGGATCGGGCGGCGGGCCTGGCGGCCGCGGCGCGCGCCACCCCCGGGATCGGCGCGGCGCTCGCCGCCGGCTCCGCGCGCGAGGCCGTCGGCGGCGCGGATGTGGTCGTGACGGCCGCCTCGTTCGGACCCGTCCGCCAGGTCATGACCAACGACTGGCTCGCGCCGCACGCCCTGGTCGTGCCCGTCGATTACGCCACGTACTGCGCGGCGGAGGTGGCTCGCGACGCGGACCTGTTCCTCGTCGATCATCGCGACCAGTTCCTGGCCAATCGCGACGCGGGGTTGTTCGATGGCTATCCGGAGCCCGGGGCGATGCTCGGCGAGGCGATCCTCGCCCGCACGCCGCGACCGCCGGGCAGAGTCGTCGTCAGCCACCTGGGCGTCGGCCTTGCCGACGTCGTCTTCGGCGATGCGATCCTCCGCAGCGCCGAAGCCAGGGGACTGGGCGTCGAGCTCGCCCGGTAGCACCGCTGGCGCGGAACCCGCCAGCAGCATCGGGCGCGCGACGGCAGACTAGGCCGGAGGCGACTGAGGAGGGCGATTGGGGATCTTCGGCCGGGCGGTCCGCGTCGTCGTCGTCACCCTCATCGTGGTCTGTCTCGCGACCGTCGGCCTCGTCACGGCGATCACTTACCGGTCTCTTCCCCAGACGACGGGATCGCTCCACATCTCGGCGCTCGACGGCCCGGTCACGGTCATCCGCGACAAGACCGGCATCGCCAACATCTACGCCGACTCGCCACACGACCTCTTCCTCGCCCAGGGCTACCTCCACGCCCAGGAGCGGATGTGGCAGATGGAGGTGTGGCGGCACATCTCGGCCGGCCGCCTGTCGGAGCTGTTCGGCGCGTCGACGCTCGACACCGACCGCTTCGTCCGGACGCTCGACTGGCGCGGCGCCGCCGAGCGCGACCTCGCGGCCCTGTCCCCCGCGGCACACGCCGCCCTCGACGCCTACGCGGACGGCGTCAATGCCTGGCTCGACGTCCATCGCGGTTCGCTCAGCCTGCCGTTCGTCGTGACCGCCCTCCGCAGCGGCAAGGGCGGCATCGGCGGCTATGACCCCGAGCGCTGGACCCCGGTCGATTCGCTGGCATGGCAGAAGGTCGAGGCGTGGGACCTGGGTGGCAACCTCGATGCGGAGATCTTCCGGATGCTGGCGGACGATCGCCTGGGCGACCCGGCGCGCACCGATCAGCTCTTCCCGCCATACCGCGCCGACGCGCCCGTCATCGACCCGACCGCGGCGGCCGGGTCCGCGACGGCGGCGGGCGCCGATGCCGCCCCCGCCGGTGCCGCGGGCGCCGCGGCCGTCGCGCCGGCGATCGATCCATCGCAGGCCGCGGCGTGGCGCCACGTCGCATCTGTGTCGACCGGCCTGCTGCAGACCGCGGGCATCGCCGGCGGCGGAGGCCTGGCCGGCGACGACGGGATCGGCAGCAACAACTGGGTGGTCGGGCCCACCCGGAGCGCCAGCGGCGGCGCGTTGCTGGCCAACGATCCCCATCTCGGCATCGGCATGCCGTCGGTCTGGTACATCAACGGGCTTCACTGTCGCAAGGTCACGACGGCCTGCCCGTTCGACGTCGTCGGCGTGTCGTTCCCCGGCGTCCCGGCGGTGATCCTGGGTCACAACGCGCGGATCGCCTGGGGGGCGACGAACGCCAACCCGGACGTCCAGGACCTGTTCGTCGAGAAGGCGGATCCCGACAACCCGGCGAACTACCTCTTCCGCGGCAGGTCGATCCCGTTCACGGTCCGGCACGAGGAGATCAGGGTGAGCGGCGGCAAGACTCAGACGCTGACCGTCCGCGAGACCGGCCACGGGCCGATCCTCAACGTCGTCGACAGCCGGCTCGCGAAGGCGCCCCTGGTGTCGCTCCGCTGGACGGCGACGGCGGTGGCGGACGACACGCTCGACGCCTTCCTCCGCCTCAACACCGCCGGATCGTTCGACGAGTTCCGGTCGGCCCTTCGCGCCTACGGAGCGCCCGCGCAGAACTTCGTCTATGCCGACGTCGACGGTCACATCGGCTACCAGCTGCCGGGATGGGTCCCGATCCGGGACGGCGGAGCGACTGGGGACCGCCCCGTCCGTGGCGACGACGGGCGGCACGAGTGGACGGGGCGGATCCCGTACGCGGAGCTGCCGTCCGCACTCGATCCGTCGGGCGGGATCATCGTCAGCGCCAACAACGCCCCGGCGGGCAGGAGCTACGACCACTTCCTGGGCGACGAATGGGATCCGGGCTACCGCGCCGCGGCGATCCTCGCCGCGTTGGCGAGCCACCGGAGCGACGGGCTGACGCCGGCGGACCTCCGGACGATCCAGCTCGACACGACGATTGGCCGCGCGGCACTGGTCGTGCCGAAGCTCACCGGCGTGGCACCGTCCACGACCGACGGCCGGGCCGTCCTCGACGCGATCCGCGGCTGGGATCGGAGGTGCGACACGGACAGCCGCGGATGCGCCGCGTATCTCGCCTTCGAGTTGCGACTCATTGGCGGGATCTTCGACGACGAGCTGGGTCCGCTCGCCCGCGACTATGTCGGCAGCACGGTGTCGTGGCAGGCCACGATCCGGCTGCTCGACGAGCCGAACTCGGCGTGGTGGGACGACAGCCGAACGGCCGACGTCCACGAGACGGCCCGCGACATCATCGCCCGGGCCGTGGACCGGGCGGGTGGCGAGTTGCGCGCGGCGCTCGGCGGCCCCGATTCGTGGCGCTGGGGGGCGCTCCACCAAGCCATTTTTCGGGAGGCGACCCTGGGCACGAGCGGCATCGGGCCGCTCGACTGGTACCTCGACCGCGGCCCGGTCGAGGCGCCGGGCGCCGCCGGTGCGGTGCTCAACACCTACTACGACCTGGGCCGGGCGTACCCGGATCCCAACGACCCGGCCTGGAAGCCGCTGGGCATCGACCGGGTCTTCGGTGTCACCGTGCTGCCGTCGTATCGCCTGACGATCGACATGTCCGACCTCGACGGTGCGCGGGTCGTCCAGACGACCGGGCAGAGCGGCAATCCCTTCGACGGCCACTATGGCGACCTGATCGAGGCGTGGCGCACCGGTCAGACCGTTCCGTTGCCGTTCTCCCGCACGGCCGTCGACAAGGCGACCGCGGCGACGGTGACGTTCGAGCCGTGACCGATCTCGTCGTCGTCGGCGCGGGGACGATGGGCGCCTGGACGGCCTTGCGGGCCGCCCAGTCAGGTCGAAGCACGATCCTCATCGACGCCTACGGCGCAGGACATCCGCGGGCCACGTCCGGGGACGAGACGCGGATCATCCGTGCCTCATACCGTGGCGACACGTACTACGCGCGCTGGGCGCGCGAGGCGCGCGAGGCCTGGATCGCCTTCGGCGAGGAGTGGTCGGAGCCGGTCCATCTCGAGGTCGGCGTCCTGTGGTTCGGCCATCGCGAGGATGGCTTCGAGGCGGCATCCGAAGAGGTCCTGCGAGCCCTGTCGGTGCCGGTCGAGCACCTGACCCCCGACGACGTCCGCGCTCGCTGGCCGCAGGTCTCGACGGACGGGATCGCCTTCGCGACCTTCGAGCCGCAGGGCGGCGTGCTGCTCGCCCGGCGTTCGGTCGCGGCGGTCGCCCAAGCGTTCACCCGTCGTGGCGGGCGGTTCGAGCTCGAATCCGTCGTGCCCGGCCTGCGTGACGGTCGTCGGCTGGTCGACGTCGTCGCCGCGAATGGCGCCCGGATCCGGGCGGACACGTTCGTCTTCGCCTGTGGACCGTGGCTGCCGCGGCTGTTTCCAGACGTCGTGGGCAACCTCATCCGGGTCACCAAGCAGGACGTCTTCTTCTTCGGGCCGCCGGCGGGTGACGGCCGCTTCGCCGCCGAGTGGCTTCCGGCGTGGGTCGACTACGACGCGGCCTTCTACGGCATCCCGGCGATCGAGGGTCGCGGGACGAAGGTCGTCCCGGACCACTACGGCCCGGTCTTCGATCCGTCGCGCGGCGATCGCCTCGTCGACCCCGAATCGGCTCGCCTCGCGAGGCGCTACGCCGGTCGACGCTTCCCCGCGCTGCAGGACCAGCCGATCGTCGAGACGCGCGTCTGCCAGTACGAGACGACGCCGGACAGCCACTTCATGATCGACCGCCATCCAGAGCTCGACAACGTCTGGCTCGTCGGCGGGGGCTCCGGCCACGGCTTCAAGCACGGGCCGATCATCGGGCGGTACGTCGTGGAGCGGCTCGACGGGCGCGCCACCGGCAGCGGCGACGAGCGCTTCTCGATTGCCTCGCCGCGAACCTCGCCGGCGGGCATGCGCACCGGCGTCGACTCGATCGCGACCGACTGGGATGGGTACTGACGGCACGATGACCCGCCCGGCGTTCTCGGCGAGCGATGTGCTCGAGGTGCTCGACGCCCTCGCAGACCCC
>JBGPDX010000183.1:0-4642 GCA_041482475.1 Candidatus Limnocylindria bacterium
CCCAGGACCGGGTCGAGGTCGACGACCTTCTCGCCGTCGAGCTTGAGGACGACGCGCAGGACGCCGTGGGTCGATGGGTGCTGCGGGCCCATGTTGATGAACATCTCGCCGTCGCCCAGGGTGTAGAACTCGGCCTCGCGTTCGGTCCGCGGCGGGTACGGCGGGACGGGCTCGAAGACGCTGACCTGCTGCTCGAGGGTCACGCGGGGATCGTCGGTCGACGGCTGGCCGGCGGTCGGCGTGGGAATGGTCATGCTGCGTTGGCCGTCAGGCCCTGGCCCGGCGCAGGGCCCGTGCCGGCGTCGCGTTGTCGGGCGTGTGCGCCTGTTCCATGTGGCGGACGCCCGCACCCGGGGAACGCGCGCTGTCGTCGGCCAGGAAGAAGTCCTTGCGCAGCGGGAAGCTGACGTAGTCGGGCGGCATGTAGATCCGGCGCAGGTCGCGGTTGCCCTCGAAGGTGATGCCGAACATGTCGTAGGCCTCGCGCTCCATCCACTCCGCGCCCTTCCACAGGAAGGTCACCGACGGGACGCGCGGATCGTCGCGCGACAGGCCGTCGGCGATGACCCGCAGCCAGTCGGTCGTCGTGTCGCTCCAGAGGTGGTAGACGACCTGCATGTGCGTGCCGGTATCGACGCCGGCGAGGTCGGACAGGAACTCGAACCCGAAGGCCGGATCGTCGTGCAGCGTGCGAAGGGTGTCGGTGACGTCGGCCGCGGCGATGCGCATCTCGGTCTCGTCGTGGCGCTGCCGGACCGGGCCGGTCAGCCGCTCACCGAAGCGCGCCTCGAGGCGTCGCCGGAACAGGCGATCCATCCGCTCAGACGCCCTCGGGAACGGTCGGGCCGATGGCCCGCTCGGGCCAGTGCCCGCGGCGGTCCTTGATCAGCTGCTGGAGCTTCATCATGCCGTAGATGAGGCCCTCGGGACGCGGCGGACAACCGGGGACGTAGACGTCGACGGGCATGATCCGGTCGATCCCCTCGACCGTCGAGTAGCTCCGCTTGTAGCGTCCACCGGAGCACGTGCAGTCGCCCATCGCGACGCACCACTTGGGCTCCGGCATCTGCTCCCACAGGCGCAGCAGCGGCCCGGCCATCTTCGTCGTCAGCGTCCCGGCGACGATCAGGACGTCCGCCTGGCGCGGGCTGGCGCGGAAGGGGAACATCCCCCAGCGGTCCATGTCGTTCTTCGACGTCGCTGCGGACATCATCTCGATCGCGCAGCAGGCGAGCCCGGACAGCAGCGGCCAGAGGCTGTTGGCCCGGATCAGGTCGAGGACGTAGTCGGCCTTGGTCGGGATGATCTCGAGCATCCCCGACCATCGCGCGTCGTCGTGACGGGCGATGCCGGACTGCTCGACCTCGCGGAGGTGGGTGATCTCCGACGCGCGGCCGCCGGCGTAGGCCGCCGGATCGACCGATTGCCAGAGGGTGTTCGGAACGACGATCGGCTCGATCAGGTCGCCCCGGTTCGCGGCGACCAGGGCTGTCGACCGGTTGGCTGGCCGGGCTGCCGCCTTCCGGGGGGCGTCCAGCGGGCCGGCGCCGGGCCCCTTCGTCGTGCGGTTCAGCGCCATGTCAGGACGCCCTTTCTCCAGGCATAGGCGAGCCCCAGCAACAGGATTGCCACGAAGATCAGCATGCTGACGAAGCCGCCCAGGAGCAGGTCGCGGAAGACGATCGCCCAGAGGTAGATGAAGATCACCTCGATGTCGAAGGCGACGAACAGCAAGGCATAGATGTAGAACGACAGGCCGAACCGGCCGTGGGTGTCGCCGTACGTGTCGATGCCCGACTCGTACGGCAAACCCTTGTGGATGTCGCCGCGGTTGCGGTGCGAGATGAGCCACGCCGCGCCGATGGTCAGGAACACGAAGGACACACCGGCGATGGCGAACCCGACGACGTAGAGCAGACCGGTCAAGCGAGCCTCGTGCCTGCGGGGCCCGGCGATGAGAGGCCGCCGCTTCGGGTGGTGGAGATCGAGCCGGGCACGCTCATCTCGCGACTCGCGAGCGGGCGCGCCACACGGTCATTCTAGCAGGGGGTCGCCTCCGGGCCGCCGGGCGGATCGACCCTCACGGGCACGGAATCCCCTCCGACGAGGGGTGCGAGTGCCGCCGGTTTTCGGCGTCCAGCCGTCCCGCGGGGGTTGGTCCCGGTCGTTTCCGCCGAACGCCACTTGGGGTAGGCGGGCCCGGCCCTTTCGCGCCCGCGCCCGCCTGCCAGATTCCCGCCCGACGGGAATCCCCGCGGCCGGACTCGTCAGATTCCCGCCCGACGGGAATCCCCGGGGCCGGACTCGTTAAATTCCGGCCCCATGGGAATCCCCGCGCGCCCGCCTGCCAGATTCCCGCCCGACGGGAATCCCCGGGGCCGGACTCGTCAAATTCCGGCCCCATGCGAATAAGGCAACCGACGGTGGCCAGATTCCCTCCCGACCGGAATCTGACGCAAGTCCGCCTGACGATCCCGCCAGGGTCTCGCACGACGTCGTGACGGAATGCTGCGGCGGCCTGACACTGCGTCGGCCCATTCCCGCCCCACGGGAATGTGACGAGGGCGGGCCGGCGGTGGAAGCGAGGCGGGGGACGGGGTGGGCACGTCGCCCGTCCGGCCGCTCCTTCGGGACGGTCCGCCGCCCCTCCCGGCGAGCGGGAGCAGGGGTCGGGGAGCGGTCGCGCCGAGCGCGCGTGCAAGTCCGCGATCCGCTCCCCGTTGGCGGCCGTGCCCGGCCGGAATCGAGGGTGCGCGGCGGACGCGCGGTGGGGCAATAGGGTCTTAGCCCTAGTCCTTCGCGGCCGGGGCCGGCCTGGCGATCCGGAACGAGAAGCCGCGCAGCTGGATTTCGGCGGGGAGCCCACGTCCGAAGGCGAGGACGGCGAATCTTCCGGTCGCCAACGGATCGAGCAGGCGGACGACGGACGACCGAAGATCCAGGTAGCTCTCCAGCGACGTCGTGGGATCCGACTGGATGGCGCCGAGCAGCTCGCCGATGCCTAGACCCATGAGGAACTCGGCCTGGGTCGTGAGGCCCAACGGTTGCAGGCCGGCCCGGTCCGCCGCGCGTCCGACGGCGGTCAGGTCGACATGCGCGGTGAGATCCTGCCGCCCGACGTTGCGGAGCGGGTCGTCCGTTGCGCGGTGGCGGACGTAGGCGAGCAGCGTTCCCCCGGCGTGGCGAGGGGCGTAGAGCTCGTCGGCCGGATAGCCGTAATCGATCAACAGCAGCGCCCCGCGCTCGAGCTCGCCGGCGACCGTCGCCATCCAGTCGTCCAGCGCCAGCGCGATCTCCCCCCGCTGGCCCTCCGCCAGGGTGATCCCTTCGTCGCGCAGCCGCTCCTCGAGGCGCGGCGTGGACGGCTCGGCCTCGTGCTCGACGAAACGGTCGCCCGCCCAGTCGACGTACAGCTCGCGGAGCCGCCCGTCCGTGGCGACGACGCGATGGACCGGCAGCGCGTCGAGCACCTCGTTGGCGATGACGGCGCCGACAACCCCGGCGCTCCCGGACCCGCGACGCTCGAGGATGTCCGCGAGGCCGGCCGTCGCAACACGCGCCCGGAACGTGGCGAGGCGGCGCCCATCGACCTCGATCGCCTCGTACCGGATCGCCTCGCGGAGCGGCGAGCCATCCCTCGCCAGCCCCTCGACGATGGCGACGGCCAGCGCTCCGGTGCCCGCGCCGTGCTCCCGGACGACGAACGGATCCGGCCGGTCGAGGAGCTGCCACAACTGGTCGAGCTGGCGGGCGAGCGCCCAGCCGAAGATCGGGTGGGTTTCGGGAGCGGTGAGGAAGTCGCCGCTCCGGCCGGGGCGGGCCGTCGATCCGGCGTAGTAGCCGAGCTCCGGCTCGTAGAGCGCCCGCTCCATGAACCGGGCGAAGGTCACGGGTCCGGCGGTGCGGATCTCCTCGCGCAGGCGCTCGACCAGCTGCGGCTCGTCGCCCACGTCCAGCGACGGCTCGTCGTCGCGGCGGAGGCCGGCCTCAAAGGGCCGCATCACCGTTCCGCCTGACGCAGGGCCAGCCGAACGCCCGGCCCGACCAGCGTGTGGCCGCCGAGGACGACCGGGATGGGAGCCGAACGGGCCGACTCCGTCAACGCCCGAAGCCACGGGTCGCCCACCCGCTCGGCCAGCAGGAGGTCGGAGGCGAAGCGGTCCTCGGCGGGTGGCCAGCGCGCCTCGTCGGCGCCATGGCGATGGGCGAGGAGGACGCGGCTGTCGACGAGGCCGGCGTCGGCCAGCTCGGCGAGAATCGAGCCCAGCGCGGCCGGGCCGTCCCGATCGAGGAGGAGGCCCAGGACGGACCGCGGCGGGCGCCGGGGGCCGTCGCCGTCCAGCGCCAGCGGGCTGGCCGCGCGCAACCCACGCTCCTCGGCGAGGGTGCGGACGCGTGCCGGGATCCGTTGCTCCAGCCAGCGCATGGTCGTCGCCGACGTCCGGCCGGCAATGAGCAGCTCCGCCCGGCGGTCGTTCGCAACCGCGGCGATCCGATCGAGCCGCTCGCGCACCGCGACGTGCGACGGGTCATCGGGCGCCTGGAGCAGCACGAGATCCAGCGGTGAATCCAGATCGATGCTCAGCCGCCAACGACGCGACAGGTCCCGTACCTCGTAGCCCGCGATCTCCTCCAGCCAGCG
>JBGPDX010000184.1:0-4599 GCA_041482475.1 Candidatus Limnocylindria bacterium
GGTAGCCGGCCTCGGGGCCGGCGATGTCGAAGCCGACGACGTCCTCGTCGCGCCAGCGGACGGCGCACTCGGCGACCTGCACCGAACGGGCGGCCTGGCGCATGGCCGTGACGATGACCTTCATGACGATCGGGTTGCCGGCGGCCGACGCGCGCTGCATGCCGATCCGGAACCCCTCCACGTTCGCCGCCACGACCTCGTCGAGGGTCAGCCCCCGCTCGGTCGACAGCTCCGGCGCGTAGCGGACCTCGGCGTAGACGACGCCGTCGGCGGCAAGATCCTGGGCGCACTCGGCGGCGACCCGGACGATCGCGTCGCGCTCCTGCATGACACCGACGGTGTGGGCGAAGGTCTCGAGGTACAGCTCGAGGGACTTGCGGTCGGCGCCACGCCGGAACCATGCCGCGAGGGCGCCGGGATCGGTCGTCGGGAGGCCGTCGTAGCCGAATTCGGACGCCAGGTCGACGATCGTCTCCGGGCGCAGACCGCCGTCGAGGTGATCGTGGAGGAGGGCCTTCGGCGCCTGGCGGGTCGTGTCGAGGGTCAGCAACGTGACGGACCTGTGCGGCGGTTGCGGGCGATGGTACTCCGCCGGATCGCGCCGCTACCATCGACTCGACGAGCCCGACGAGAGGGGATGGAATGCCGCCGCGTCACGCGACAAACGACAGCCACGGCGTCCTCTGGACGCTCGATCTCGATCGCGACGACCTCATCCCGGGGCAGCTCGCCACGGGGCGCCTGCGTCTCGACGTCCGCAACGACATCCGGACGCGGGGTCTGATCGTCGCCCTCGTCGCCACCGAGCAGTGGCAGCACCAGGAGACCCACACGGACGGCCAGGGCCACACGTCGACGAGGACCGTGACGACCACCAGCGAGCTCGCCCGCGAGCCCGTACAGCTCCTCCCGCCGACCGACCTGCGGGCCGGCGAGAGCCGCGAGCTGCCGGTCCAGGTCCCCGTGCCGCCGCTCGGTCCCGCGTCGCTCGACGCCACGGTCACCCGGCTGAGCTGGGAGCTCGAGGCGAAGCTCGACGTCCCCTCCGGGTTCGACTCGGCGTTGAACGTCCCCGTCCGCGTCCTCCAGCCCACCGCGCTGCTGCGCGCCGGCGTCGTCCGCGTCGGCGAGTTCGCCCTCTATCCCAGCGCCGATTCCGCGACGGACGGAGCGACGGCATCCCTGGGCCTCGACCCCGTGCCGCTGTGCGTGGGCCGGCCGTTCAGCGGCCACCTGACGATCGAGACGGACCGCCCGCTCAAGCTCCAGGAGATCCGCCTCGAGCTGCGGGTCCACGCGAAGGCCACCGTCGGGAGCGGGCTCGAGGAGGACATCACGGCGTGGACCGCGTCGCTCGGCGGTGAGGGCGAGCTGGCCGCGGGCAGCCACGCCTGGGACGTCACGGGTCAGGTCCCGCCCCGCGACCTGCCGACGATCGAGCTGCCGCACGGCCGCACCGACGCCACCGTCCACGTCATCCTCGCCCGTCCCCTGGCCCGCGATCGGCACCTCGTCCGCGACGTGGCGATCTGCTCGACGATCGAGGTCTAGCCGGACCGCGCCTTCGTGTCCGCCCCGAGCCGCTTCCGCGCGGCCGCCACGGCGCTCCTGACGCGACGCGGGGCCGTGCCGCCCTCCACGTCGCACGAGTCGAGTGCCGCCTCGACGGTCGCGGCGTCCCGCAGCGCTGCGCCAATCGCGCGGTCCTCTGCCAGCGCCCGTGCCACCTCGTCGTCCGCGGCACCGAGCGCCCCCGCGTACGTCGCGTCGTCGAGATCGGCGAGCCGCTGCCCCGACGCGTCCGCCTTCGCGACGAGCGCGCCAACAACTCCATGCGCGACCCGGAACGGCACGCCGCGACGGACGAGCGCATCGGCGACGGCAGTCGCGGTCGTATGGCCCGCCTCGGCGGCCTGGCGCATCCGCTCGCGGTCGACCGTCAGCGTGTCGACGAGCCCCGACAGCACGCCCAGCGAGCCGTCGAGCGCCGCAACGGCACCGAACAACGGCGGCTTGTCCTCCTGCAGGTCGCGCTGGTAACCCAGCGGCAGGCCCTTGAGCAGGCCCAGCACGGCCGTCAACGCGCCGATCGCACGAGCGCTCTTGCCCCGCACGAGCTCGGCCGGGTCGGGGTTCCGCTTGTTCGGCATCATCGAGCTGCCCGTCGAGAAAGCGTCGGCCACCCGGACGAAGCCGAACTGCGGGTTCGACCACCAGGTGACGTCCTCGGCCAGGCGCGACAGGTGGACCATGGCCAGGGCCACCGCGGCCAGCGCCTCGACGACGAAGTCGCGGTCCGAGACGGCGTCGATCGAGTTCGCCGTCACCCCGTCGAAGCCCAGCTCCCGCGCCGTCGCCGACCGATCGAGCGGGAAGCCCGATCCGGCCAGGGCGCCGGCCCCCAGCGGCGAGACGTTCGCCCGCCGGCGGGCATCGGCCAGGCGGCCGCGATCGCGCTCGAGCATCTCGACGTAGGCGAGCAGGTGGTGCGCGAGCAGCACCGGCTGGGCGGGCTGGATATGGGTCGTGCCGGGCAGGACCGCGTCGCCGTCCCGTTCGGCGAGGCCGACGAGCGACCGCTCCAGGGCGACGATGCCGCCGTCGAGGCGGTCGATCGCCCGGCGCAGCCACAGGCGCAGGTCCGTCGCGACCTGGTCGTTCCGCGATCGGCCGGTGTGGAGCTTGCCGGCCAGTGGCCCGATCCGCGTCGCCAGCGCCGCCTCCAGGTTGAGGTGGACGTCCTCGAGCGCCGGGTCCCACACGACCTTGCCGGCGTCGACGTCCACGGCCAACGCCTCCAGGCCGGCGACGAGCGCCGCGACCTCGTCCCTGGTCAGGAGGCCGGCCCTTCCGAGGCCCCGGACGTGGGCGACGGAACCGACGATGTCGTCCCCGGCCAGCTCGCGGTCGACCTCGATCGACCGGCTGAAGTCGGTCACCCGGGGGTCGTTCGGCTCACCGAACCGGCCGCCCCACAGTCGCATCCGCGCCTCCTCTCGTGCGGCCTCATCCTAGCCGCAGCGCCGATGCCACCAGGCGACGATCCCCCGGATTGGGGATGTCCGCGGTTGTCGCGATGTCGTACCCTCGCGCCGTGCGCCGAGCGCCAGACAGCGACCCGCACCGGCACAACTCCAGGGGGAGGGTCACCTTCGTGCGCCGAACCGCCCGCGCCGCCGCATTCCGTCTCGCCGCGTTCGCCTTCGCGGTCCTCATCGCCGCGCCGGCCGTTTCCGCGGCGCCAACGCCGGCATTCGGCGGCAGGTCGACCTCGGCGGCCGCGCCGGGGCCTCGAACCGCGATCACCCATCAGACGCGGATCCAGTCGACCCTGCACGCGCGCGGCAAGGTAAACGTCAGGACGCTGCCGGCGGCGAAGCACCTGAAGGGGCAGCAGGGCCCGCTCGCGAACGTTCACCTGGGACGCGGTAACAGGGCCTCTTCGACGAAGCCGCGAGCCGGCGGGCCGCGGGTGGCCTCCGTGATCGCGACGACGGGCTCGCAGCCGCCGATCGGCGGGGTCACGCCGTCGCTGGCAGGGCTGGCCTTCGCTGCGTCGACCGCGACCGGATTCGAGCCGGCCGACCCCTACGTCGCCGTCGGCCCGGACCACGTCGTCCAGGTCGTCAACGTGGAGATGCGGATCCAGGGCCGTCAGGGCGAAGGCGTCGGTACGCACGACACCGCCCTGTCGGCCTTGTTCCTGCTCCCGTCGCCGCTCGACAACCCCCCGGGTCCCGTCACGTTCAACACCGATCCGCGGGTGATCTACGACAGCCTGCACGGCCGCTGGCTCGCGTCCGAGACGAGCTACGACTGCGACACGTATGGCGGCGCAACCTTCGGGCACGGGTATATCGACTGGGCCATCTCCGACACGGCCGACCCGACGGGCTTCTGGACGATCTATTCGTTGGGGTACACGGATCTCCTGCCCGACTACCCGGGTGTCGGCACCTCGACCGACAAGGTCGTCCTGAGCGCAAACATGTACGCGTTCACCGGACCCTCGTGCACGTTCGCCACGAGTCCGGGGCCGCCCGACATCGTCGCCCTCGACTGGGGCCAGCTGGCGGCCGGCGGCAACATCGAGTTCATCGCCGTCGCTGCGCCCGGACTGTTCACCGTTCGGCCGGCGCTCCAGGTGCCGGCGACGAGCACAACCGTGTTCGGAGTCGCCGAAGACCTGGCGACTGGCGACGTCGAATACGTCACCGTGACCGGCACGGTTCCGAGCCCCGGGTCGTCGCTCAACATCTCCGCCACCGACATGACGACCGGCGCGACGGCGCTGGACGCGTTTGCCGACCCGACCAAACTGCCCGACCCGCGCCAACCCGGCGTCAACTCGCCGCTCGTCGGTGCCGTCGACGAGCGGCCTACGGACGCCATCTGGCAGGCGAATCGCCTGCTGTTCGTGGCAACCACGAACTGCCACGTGCCTGCCGACACGATCGACCGCGACTGCGTTCGTGTTGGCGAGCTCAACACGTCAACCTCGCCGCCATCGCAGCGCCAGGACTTCCTGCTCTCCCAGAACAACGAGGACCTGTATTTCGGCGGCGTGGGCCTGTCCTACAACGGGAGCCTTCACGTCAC
>JBGPDX010000185.1:0-4577 GCA_041482475.1 Candidatus Limnocylindria bacterium
CCCAGGCCGCTGCCCTCGTCCGGCTGCTCGCCCTGGCCGCGGACGAAGCGCTGGAAGAGCCGTCCCCGATCCCGATCCGAGATCCCCGGGCCACCATCGGAGACGGTCAATCGGAGGCGGGAGGCCGGCTGGTCCACGGCGATCTCGACGGTGACCCGGCTCCCGGCGCCGTACTTGATGGCGTTGTCGAGGAGGGCCCAGAGGACCTGGTCGAGCTGGTCGGCATCGGCGACGGCGAGCCAGCCGGCCGATCGGTCGTCGACCCGGAAATCGACGTTCTCCGCGGCGAGCGCCTCCCACGCGCGTCGCACGCGCGGCGCGAGGGCGAGGACCTCGCTCCGCGGCTTCAGGGCGCCGGACTCGAGGCGGGTGACGGTGAGCAGCTGGCGGACCATCCGGGACAGGCGATCCGATTGTTCGGCGATGATCCCCAGGCGCCGGTCCGGATGAGCGTCGAGGAGCTGCTCGGCATAGGCCCGGATGCTCGTCAGCGGCGTCTGGAGGTTGTGGCTGACGCCGCGCAGGAAGTCGTCCTTGGCGGCGTCGAGCTCGAGCAGCTGGGCGTTCTGGGCCTCGACCCGTTCGAACAGCTGGGCATTGCGGACCGCCACGGCGATCTCGCTGGCGAACAGCTCGAGAAGGTCCTGGTCGGCGCGCTCCCAGGGCCGCGTCGCCGGGAGGTGACCGACGAGGACCCCGAGCTCCTCACCGCCGGCCCGCAGCGGCGCCCGGACGGGTCGCGGATCGCCGGGCACGCTCTCCTCGACCGGCACGGTGGCGGGGTCGGCCAGGTGGACCTGGGCGTCGATCATCCCGAAGGCGGCCTTGGCGTCGATGCCGGCGCGGCCGGCCAGCCACTCCACGCCGTCCCGCGGCGAGGCGCTCTCGATCGCCGCCAGGATCCTGCCCAGCTCGCGGTTGCGGCGTTCGAGATCCGCGGCCAGGCGGTTGTGGCTCTCGGCGAGCCGGGCCAGCTCGTCCTCGCCGGAGACGCGGATCGGTGTCGAGAGGTCGCCGGCGCTGACGCGGTTCACGGCCGTGGCGATCGCCCGCAGGGGCGCCGTGATGTCGGCGGCCAGCAGGTAGGCGATGAGGATCCCGAACAGGGCGGCGACGGCGATCGCGAACAGCAGCAGGCGGCCCAGCGTCTCGTCCGCGCCGCCGGTTGCGGCGATGTCGGTGACGAGGACGAGGATCCCGAACCCGGCGAGTGGCAGCACGGCGGCCGCGACGAGGGCGATCGTCAGCCGGGCGCGGAACGAGTACGGCGGTCCCAGGCGCTCGGGTTCGGGCGGCGCGTCGACCGACTCCCCCACGTCCAGATCGCCGTCGCGGCGCGGGTCGGCCGCCGCGTCGCTCATCCCGCCGAACCGCCCTCGCCGCGGGGCGGCTGGCTCGCCCCGGAGACCAGGCGGTAGCCCACCCCGCGGACCGTCATGAGGTGAGCAGGCCGGTTCGGGTCGACTTCGACTTTCTGGCGGAGCCGCCGCATCGTGACCCAGACGTACGACGGGTCGGCGTCCTCGGTCTCCGCCCAGCCGCGCGCCAGCAGGGTTTCGGTCGACACGGTCTGGCCCATGTTGGCGGCCAGCGCGTAGAGCAGGCGCGACTCCGTGGGGGTCAACTGGACGACGCGGCCGCCGACGGTCGCCTCGCGGCGGTGCAGGTCGAGGACGAGGTTCGGGCCCAGGACCAGGCTCTGGCGCGGGACCTTGTCGCCGAGCCGCCGGAGGACCCGGTTGATGCGCGCGCGGAGCTCCGGGTAGTGGTAGGGCTTGGTGACGTAGTCCTCGGCCACCTCTTCCAGGAGATCGGCTTTCGAGTCGCCCGCGTCGATCGCCGACAGGACGATGATCGGCAGGTCGGCGTGGCCCTTGATCTCACGGGCGAGGGTCAGGCCGTCCATCCGCGGCATCATCATGTCGATGATCAGGAGGTCCGGCCAGCTGGCCCGGAGTCGCTTGAGCGCCTCGTCCCCGTCCCGCGCGGTCATCGTCTCGTAGCCGTCTTCGGTGAGCTGGTCGGCGAGAAGGACCAGCAGGTTCGGGTCGTCGTCGACGATGAGGATCCGCGGAGGGGCGTCGAACCCGCTGCCCCATCCACCGCTCAGCATGGGCCCGAGGATAGCAGCGGTCGAAGCAGCCCTCCGCGCCTAGGGGGCCTTCGGGTCGTAGAACCGGCAGCGCGCGGCGACCGGGCAGCGCTCGTGCTCCGGGTTGCGGGCGTGGCAGACCCGCCGGCCGTGCTGGATGAGGTTGACGTGGGCCTCGTGGACATCCTCCGGCTGGAGCAGGGCGAGGAACAGCTCGTGCGCCTCGTCCGCGGTCGCCTTTGCCGGGATGAGCCCGATCCGCCTGGCGACACGCTCGACGTGGCGGTCGACCGGCATGAGCGGAAGACCGAAGCAGAAGAGGAGCACGATCGAGGCGGTCTTCTTGCCGATCCCGTCGATGCTGGTCAACCAGTCCCGGGCCTGGATCGCCGGCATCTCGCCGAGGAACTCGAGGGAGTAGTCGCCGCGCTCCTCGCGGATCCGCCGCAGGGAAGCCTGCAGGCGCGGCGCCTTCGACGGGCCCAGGCCGCCTGGCCGGATGACGTCGACGAGCTCGTCGATGGGAGCCCGCTCGACGGCGGCCCAGTCCGGAGCCGCGCCGTCGGGGAGTCCGGCCCCGCCCCAGCCGGGACCCATCTGCCGGCTGTCGACCGGGCCGCCCGACGGGTAGGCGCGACAGAGCGCCTCGAACGCCTTCTCCGCGTTCACGTCTGCGCTGTTCTGGGTGAGGATCGTCAGGATCAGCTCGCTCGTGGGGTCGAGGCGTCGCTGCCAGGACTGGTGGCCGTACATCGAGGCGAGGCCGT
This sequence comes from Candidatus Limnocylindria bacterium, assembly GCA_041482475.1. GTDB lineage: Bacteria > Chloroflexota > Limnocylindria > Limnocylindrales > CSP1-4 > JACDAV01. The sequence continues at coordinate 2,860 of JBGPDX010000185.1, forward strand.
CGAGGACGTCGCGCACCAGGTTCGGGCGGGTCCGCTCGAGGCGTCTCACCCAGGTCCGGACGGGATCCGGCTTGCGACGCTTGCGCTTCCTCGCCGCCTTCGGCCTCGCCGATATCCCCGCTTCCGCCCGGACCGGGCTCACCCGCCACCGCCCAGGCCGATGAGCCGGGCGATCCGCTCGCCGCAACGCTCGACCGGCCCCGTTCCGGCGGCCATCGCCTCCTCGACGGACTGGGGCCCCTCGGCAACGGGGACGACGACGGCCAGCGCGTCGAGGGCCTCGATGCCTTGCGGCGTCACGCCGCCACCGACGGCGACGCACGGCAGGCCCGCCTCGAGCGCGCGCATGGCGACCCCGAGGGCCGTCTTGCCGAAGGCCGTCTGCTCGTCGATCCGGCCCTCGCCGGTCAGGACGAGGTCGGCCCGGCTCAGCTTGCCGGCGAGGTCGGTCTCGTCCATGACCAGCCCGACGCCCGGCACCAGCTCGAGTGAGCGCAGCCGATCCCGGATCGCCAGCAGCCCGAAGCCGGTGCCGCCGGCCGCCCCCGCTCCCGGCGTGTCGCGCTCACGACGGCCCGTCGCCGCCTCGAGCGCGTCGGCGAACCGCTCGAGGCGGCGGTTGAGTGCCCGTACGTCATGGAGCGTGGCGCCCTTCTGCGGGCCGTAGGTCGCCGCCGCGCCGCGATCGCCGAGCAGCGGGTTCGTCACGTCGCAGGCGATCCGCAGCTCGACCTCGGCGAGCCGCGGGTCGAGGCTGTCGAGGTCGACGCCATGGTCGCCGACCTTCGCGCCGAGGGCTTGCAGGATGCCCGCGCCGCCGTCGGTCGTCGCGCTGCCACCGATCCCCAGGGTGATCCGCCGGACACCGGCGTCGAGAGCGGCCCGGATGACCTCGCCGGTGCCGAGCGTCGAGGCCGCCATCGGGTCGCGCTCGCGGGCGGTCAGGCGGGACAGGCCGGACGCCTCCGCCAGCTCGACGATCCCCCGCGAGCCGTCAGTCGAGCGGAGCCACCTGGCGCGCACCGGCCTGCCAAGCGGATCGTGGGCGTCCGTCTCGCACCAGTCCCAGCCGCCGGCCGCGGCGATCGCGACGAGCGTGCCCTCGCCGCCGTCGGCGAGTGGCGCGACGAGGACCTCGTCGGTGGGCCGCGCCCGCAGCCAGCCGGCGCGCAGCGCTTCGGCGACCTGGACGGAGGTCAGCGATCCCTTGAACGAATCGGGCGCGACGACGACCGTCAGGCGCCGCCGGGCCGGCGGCGCTCTCATCGCAGCGCGGGCTCGAGCGCCTGACCCGGCAGGCCGGCCTCCCGGCGCCGCTCGAGGTACTCGGGGATGCGGATCATCGGCGGGCGCTCCTGGTCCGCCAATTCGATGACCTCGAGCGACAGCCGCCCGCGCCCGCTTCGGGGCAGCTTCATCGTCGATCCCAGCTCGGCGAACAGGCGCGCCTTGCGGCGTTCCTCGAGCCGCTTCATGACGGCCTGGAGGATGACGAACGACATCCGCGACAGGCCCTCGAGCTCCTGGTTGCGGTGGACCCGGCGCTCGAGGTCGACCTGGCCAAGGCCCTCGATCCCCAGCCGGTCCGCGGCGTCGATGAGGTGGCCGATCTCGACGGCGTAGCCGGTGAAGAACGGGATCGCCTCGAGCAGCGAGCGGCGTCCGGCGTACTCGCCGGACAGCGGCTGGATGAGGCCCGAAAGCTCGGGGAAGAAGAG
>JBGPDX010000186.1:0-4569 GCA_041482475.1 Candidatus Limnocylindria bacterium
GCACTGACCAGGAACACCGCTGCCCGATCGCCCTCGAACAGGACCATCGCGTGCTCGACCAGTCCGGCCAGGATCTGGTCGAGGTCGAGCCGGCTGCCCATGTCGCCCGCCACCCGCCGCAGGGCGTCGGCCCGATGGCGCTGGTGGGCGATCTCGTCGGCGGCGCGGGCGGCCCTTGCGGCCGCGGCGACGGCTTCGGCCGCCGCGACGACCACGTCGGCATCCTGCTCGGCGAGCGACCCTCGTCCGGCGCCGACGACGAGGAGGACGCCCCACGCCCCGCGATCGCCCGGGATGACGGCGGCGATCTCCGGCCGGTTGTCGCCGCCGACGGCGGCGGCAGGGTCCGGATCGAAGGCCCGGCCCTCGGCTGAGCTCAGGGCGGCCGCCAGTGTGCCGAAGGATCGGGGCAGCTCGACGAGGCGGACGGTGAGCGGGCCGGCGACGGCGCGTGGCACGAGCGACTCGCCGCGCACCTCCCAGACGCCGACCAGGTGATGGTCGTAGGTGTCGTGGATCGCCTCGACGGCCGCGGTGAGCACCTCGTCGACGCCGCCGCCGACGTCCGTCCCGGCGCGTCCCGCGACCGTGGCCAGCTCCGTCAGGAGCTGGAGGTCGCGCTCGCGGCGGTCCTGGTCCAGACCGCTGAGCGCGGGATGGACAGGGAGGGCGTGGTTCCGGGCGTGGGTGCCGCGTCCGTCGAAGGCCCGTCGACCGGCGAGGTGGCCATGCGCGCCGGGCCCACCGCCGTCGACGGGTCCGCCGGCCGCGGCAGCGAGGAACCGCTGCAGATCGCCAAGCCGGTAGCGGCGGTCGCCACGCGGGTTGATGCGGAAATAGCGCAGCCGACCGGCGTCACTCCAGGCTCGAATGGTGTTGGGATGGACCCCCAGCAGCCGGGCGGCCTTGGTGACGGAGAGCGTCGCGTCGGTTGGGCGAGGTGAGACGGACGTCACGGCACAGGAAGAAATGTGAACTCGACGGGTCGAGGCTACCAAGCTCACAGTTCTTGCCAATAGGCCGAAAGTCCGGCCACCGAAAATGCGCCCTCAGCCGGGCCTCGGGCGACCTCCCGTCAACCGAACCCAGGCCAGCGTCGCAAGGGCCGCGGCGACGCCGAGGATGACGACGACGCCGACCGCGACGACGGGCGTGCCGACGAGGCCCGGTCCCTCGCCGGCGCTGCGCGGATCGCCGCCGGAGATCGTGGTGGGAGCGGGCGAGGCCGCCGCCGCGGGACCGGGTCCGAACGTCGTGAGGCCGGAGCGCGTGGCGGTCAGCGGCATGATCACGAGCCCGAGCGCCAGCGCGACGGCGAAGGCGGTCCGTCTCATGCCACGCCGGCCCAGGCCAGGAGGCCCCAAGCGAGGCCAACAACGGCGAGAAGGGCTCCGGCGCCGAGCAGCACGGCTGCAACCCGGGGCCGGATCGTGCCGCCGCCGGTCAGCACCCGCATCGCCTCCGGGCGCTCGAGGGTCGTCAGGACAAGCGGCCGTCCGAGTCCGGCGGTCATCCGGGGCGCACCGCCTTCGACGACCGGGACGCCAAGCACGACGGCATGCTCGACCGACGAGACCTGCTGGATCCGCGCCCTGACGGGCGCTGTCTGCGGCAGCTCCGCCGGGGCCCGGTCACCCAGGTCCGCCGCCACGCCGACCGACTCTCGGGGCACGACCACCAGCCCGACGTCGAGGGCCGCGTCGTCGACGGCGATGGAGCTGACGCCCTCGTTGACCTGGAACGGCACCTGCTCGCGGCGATCCTCGAACGGCTGCCAGCCATTTCCCCGGCGCGCCTCCAGCCGGGTCCGGCGGAAGACCAGCGGCCGGTGCTCGGTGTCCTCGAAGTCCTGCTCGGAGTCGATCCGCCCGTCGACCCGGACGTATCGGCGTTGCCCGGCCCGGGCGATGGCGCGCGCCTCGTCGACGCTGACCCGCGGCGTCGTCGCCAGCAACCGCCCAACGCGATACCCGGGACCGTACGTCCGGAGGACCGCGACGCCGGCGCCGAGCGCACACACGCCCACGGCCAGGAGGAGGAGGGGAGTCACGGGCCGATGATAGCGACGCGCCCCGCGTGGCCCGGAAAACGAAGGGCCCGAAGGAACCTTCCCGACACGTGGGCATTGAGGCGATCGCTGCCGTTAGTGTCGCTCGGCCCCTCCGGGCTGACAGCAACGCTAGTTGCCGCGAAGCGTGGCGGTCAATCGCGTTGTCCACCAACTTTGCGGTTCATGGCCGCGCTTATCCACGGCCCGTCCCCAGCCGCGTTGGCCGCGCACGGCCTGACCTGTCAGGACGCCCGACCGGTCCGCGCGTCGAGCGACGTCACCTCGCCGGCGTAGCTCGTCAGGACGAGTCTTCCGCCCACCAGCTCGGCTGCCGTCACGACATCCGAATGCGCCACCCGCCAGCCGACCGTTCCGTCGGCCTCGATGGCGAACGTCTCGATCTCCGCCTGGACGATGACGTGGGGCAGCCGCGACGAGCCGATGAGGGCGACGACCGGTGTGGCCGAGCGGTGAGTCCAGCGGGCCTCCCCTGAGGCGGCAGCGAGGCCATAGGTGTGGAAGCCCCAGGCCACGACGAGCAGCCCCTCGCTGTCCCAGTGGAGCGCCCGCGGCTCGTCGTAGATCGTCGACGCGAAGCGGGCCGTCCACGCACCGCGCGGGCCCTCGAGCCGCAGCTCGGCGCGACAGAGCGCCTCGTACCCGGATCCCGCCACGGGCCCGTGCTCGTGGAGGACGCCGCCCGCCTCGGACAGGGCGAAGACCGCCGCCGACTGGCCGCTGCCGGCCCAGCGCCACCTCGCCCGGAGGCCGCCGGCGTAGGTCAGGGTCTCGTTGTGCGGCTCGGCGCTCGTCGGGCGGCCCGGATCCGTGGTCAGACTCGCGCGGGTCAGGCGCGCGCGCCCTCGCGCGGTGCGTCAGTCGCCAGGCCGCCGTCGCGATCCTCCGTGATGGGCGCGACCGTCGCATTGGCCAGCGTCCGGAGTGTCGCCGGCGGGACCGGGAAGACGGCCGAATCGGTGCCCGCGGCGGCCCACACGACCGGGAAGCGGCCCAGGTCGGGATCCATGATCACGCGGAGCGGTTCGCGATGGCCGATCGGCGGGATGCCACCGATGGCGAACCCGGTCAGCTCGTGGGCCTCGCGGGCGGTCGCCCGCCGCACGTCGGCCTGCCCGGTCACCGCGGCCAGGCGGGCGAGATCGACCCGATTCGGGCCCGACACCAGGCAGACCAGCGGGACCAGGCCGCCGTCACCGGCGGGGGCGACGAAGACGAGCGACTTGACGATCTGCCCCAGCTCCGCGCCGACCGCGGCCGCGGCGTCGGCGGCCGTGTGGGTCGAGGCATCGAAGGTGACGACGTCGAGGGCAACGCCCTTGCGCGCCGCGGCCTCGCGGACACGCGTGATCGCGGGCTCCTCGGTCGGCTCGGGCACCGCGGGAGTCTAGCACCCGGTCAGGCACGATTCGAACGTCGCGCGAGGGCCGGTCCGGTGGTGGGGGCGGGCCCGGATGGCACGCGCTAGCATCGGCCGATGGAGCGTGCCCTCGTCCTTGCCGACGGCGAGCCCGCCACCCGCCGTGGCCTCGACGCGGCGTGGCCGGGCTGGAGCGACGGGGCGAGCATCGTCGTCGCGGCCGACGGGGGCGCGCGCCTGGCCGGCGAGCTGGGCCTGAGCATCGACCTGTGGGTCGGCGACGGCGACTCTCTGGGCCCTGCCGAGCTCGACGAGCTGCGTGCCGCCGGCGTCCCCGTCGAGCTGCATCCGGCAGACAAGGACGAATCCGACACCGAGCTGGCCGTCCTCGCGTCGGTCGCCCGCGGCGCCACCGACGTGACGATCCTCGGCGGGCTGGGCGGTTCGCGCATCGACCACGCCCTGGCCAACGTGGCGTTGCTCGCGCACCCGTCGCTGGCCCGCTGCGCCGCTCGCATCCTCGACGACCGGTCGCGGGTCTCGCTCGTCACCGGCCCGGGCCGGGCCGAGTTGCACGGTCGCGCCGGCGACCTCGTCTCGCTGCTGCCGCTGGGCGGAGACGTCGACGGCGTCACGACGGCGGGTCTTCGGTTCCCCCTGGCGAACGAGCGCCTGACGGCCGGGCCGGCGCGGGGTCTGTCGAACGTCCGCCTCGAGCCCGTCGCGCGCGTCAGCGTGGCTCGTGGTCGACTGCTGGTCGTCGAAACGCCTGCTAGGCTCTCCCCATGAGCATGCCCGAAGTCGGCGACCAGGCCCCCGACGTCGTCCTTCCCGACGAGGCCGGCACGATCCACCGGCTGGCCGACCAGCGTGGCCGCTGGACGATCCTCTACTTCTACCCGAAGGACGACACCCCCGGTTGCACCGTCGAGGCCTGCGAGTTTCGCGACACCAATGCGACGATCCGCGAGCACGGGGCGGAGGTCTGGGGAGTGAGCCCGCAGGGCGCCGCCAGCAAGCGGGCCTTCCGCGAGAAGTTCGGCCTGCCGTTCACGCTCCTGGCCGACGAGCAGCACCGGGTTGCCGAAGCCTACGGCTCGTGGGTCCAGAAGGAGAACTACGGCCGGACGTCGTGGGGCAC
>JBGPDX010000187.1:0-4556 GCA_041482475.1 Candidatus Limnocylindria bacterium
CCGCCACCAGCTCGCCCGAGATCTCGTGGGTCCGCGTCATGAAGGCGCGGGTCCCCGCATTCGACGGGCTCGAGGCCGGCGATCTGGCCATCGTGCCCGCGTCGGCGCTGGCGGTCGTCGCGTCCGGGCCCGCCGAGATCGACGCGCTGGTAGCCGCCTGCGCCGGCGCGGGCGTGGGCGCACTGCTGCTCGTCGAGTCGGAGGACGGCGGAGGTCCGGGCCACGACGCGCTCGACGCGGTCGCGACGTCAGCCGCGCGCGCCCGCGTCCTGACGCTCAGGACCGGCCGCGCCGATCCGGCCGCGCTCGAGCGGAGCGTCATCGGCTTCCTCGTCAACCGCCGCGCCGAGCTCGACCACCAGGCGGCCATGCTCGAGGGCCGGCTCGAGGAACTGGCAATCGGCGGCACGGACCTCGACGGGCTCGTCGCGGCCGTCGCCGGGTTCCTCCGGCGGGCCGTCGCGCTGGAGGGCCCGCGGGGAGCGCCACTGGCGGTTCACGCGCCACCCGACGTCCCGGATGCGGCGCCGGCCGCGGCGGCCTATCACGCTCGCCGGCGAACCGTCGCCATGCGCTGGCCCCTGCCGGCCGGGGCGGGACCGGCCGGCAGCCTCGTCCTGCTCGGTGCGCGCCCGCCGAGCGACCTCGAGCGAGTGGCCGTCGGACGGGTCGCCGGATTCCTCGCCCTCGAGCTCGCTCGCGACGACGCCTTGCGCCGAGCCCGCGACACCGCCGGCCGAGCGGAAGCCCTGCCCGCGGCCGGCCCGCCGTGGGTCGTGCTCGTGGCGCGCCAACGGCAGGCCGGAGACGACGCGACGCGGGAGGTCCGCGAGCGCGCCCGACGCGAGCTTCGCCTGCTCGCCCGGGCCAGGCGCATGTCGCTCCGCGGCGACGCCGACAGCCTCGAGCTGCGCGCCGTCCTCGCGATCGACCGCGACGATCCCGGCGCCGGCGCGATCGCCTCCCGGATCGCCGCGACGCTGGGCCGGTCCGTGGCGCTGTCGCGGCCGTTCTCCCAGCCCGGCGAGCGGCCCGCCGCCGAGGCCGAGGCGCGCGCCACGCTCGAGGCCGTCGAGGTGCTGTCGGAGCCGCCCGTCGTTGCCCGCGCCGACCGGCTGCCGGCCTATCGGCTGCTGGGCAACCTGCACAACGTGCCGGACGGGCCGCGACTGGCCCGGGCGCTGCTCGAGCCACTCCTCGCCGGTCGGGCCGACGTCCGGCGGGAGCACCTCGCCACGCTCCGTGCCGTGCTCGACCACCCCGGCCTGGCCGAGGCGGCCGCCGCGCTCGGCGTCCACCGCAATACGGTCGCCTACCGGGTGCGGCGGATCGAGGCCCTGGCCGGCTGGCGGTTGAATGACCCGGAGCTTCGGCTGCCGCTCGCCGTAGCCATCAGACTTGTGCAAAGCGACCAAGACTAACGAGGCTCACGAGCTTCCCGCGGCCCGGGAGCGCTGCTATCCTGCCGGGATACGTCCTGCGACGGCGTGTGTTCGTGCCTGACGCACAAAACGCTCGCCCGAATCGAACGAGGAGGCAGCATCGGTGGTCATCGCCAAGGACAAGGTCGCCCCAACCGAAGCGGTCGACGGGATCGAGAAGATCGAGGGCGCCAGGGAATCGGGGATCCGGTTCGTCCAGCTCCAGTTCACGGACATCATCGGCCACGTCAAGGCGGTGACGATCCCGATCCACCAGCTGGAGGGCTCCGTCCGCCACGGGACCTGGTTCGACGGATCGTCGATCGAGGGGTTCACCCGGATCGCCGAGAGCGACCAGTACCTCATGCCGGACATGACCACGTTTGCCGAGATCCCGTGGCAGAAGGCGGCCGGTCCGCGCGGCACGGCCCGCGTCATTTGCGACGTCTTCACCCCGAGCGGTGAGCGCTTCGTCGGTGACCCGCGCTTCGTCCTCCGGCGCCAGGTCGATCGGGCGAAGAAGCTCGGCTACATCGTCAACACCGGCCCCGAGCTCGAGTTCTTCCTGTTCCGCCGCGGCGCGGACGGCGGGATCGAGCCGCTGCCGCACGATCAGGCCGGCTATTTCGACTACTCGACGGACCTCGCCCAGGAGATCCGCCAGGACATGGTCGACGCGCTCGAGGCGTTCGGCATCCGGGTCGAGGCGGCCCATCACGAGGTCGCGGTCGGTCAGCACGAGATCGACTTCGAGTACTCCGACGCGCTGCGGACCGCCGACAACGCCATCACCTTCAAGTTCGCCCTCAAGGCGATCGCCCAGCAACACGGGCTGTACGCCACGTTCATGCCGAAGCCGATCCACGGCATCAACGGCTCCGGGATGCATACCCACCAGAGCCTGTACTCGATCGCCGACGACCGAAACTCGTTCGCCGACCCGGCCAATCCGTACGGCCTGTCGGACGTGGCCCGGTCGTACATGGCCGGCATCCTCGCCCACGCCCGCGGGATGATCGCCGTCCTCGCCCCGCTGGTGAACTCGTACAAGCGGCTCGTTCCGGGCTACGAGGCGCCGACCTACCTGACCTGGGGCCGGACCAACCGCTCGGCCCTCATCCGGGTGCCGAAGGTGTCGCCCGGCAAGTCGATCGAGGGGACGCGCGTCGAGGTCCGCTGCCCCGACCCGTCGTCGAACACCTATCTCGCCTTCGCCGCGATGATCGCGGCCGGCCTCGACGGAGTGGAGCGTGGCCTGAAGCTGGGTGACCCGGTCGAGGAGTCGCTGTTCGAGATGGACGCCGCGACGATCGCGGCCAAGGGCATCCGCGAGCTGCCCGGCACGCTCGGCGACGCCATCACCGAGCTGGAGGCCGACTCGGTCATCACCGAGGCGCTCGGCGATCACGTCCTGTCCCACTTCGTCGAGGCCAAGCGGGCCGAGTGGGACGAGTACCGGACCCAGGTCTCGGACTGGGAGGTCGAGCGCTACCTCGAGGAGTTCTAGACTCTTCCTCGCTCCGCCGGACGGGCGGGCCCCTCGGGCCCGCCCGTATCGATTCCTGGGGCCGCGCGGCGACGAGAGCCTCGCATCCCAGGAAGAGGTTCAGGTGACGCGGCACTGACGCGAGACGGCCGCCGCCCCGGCGGCACCGTCCGGCATCATTCGGGCGATGTCGACGATCGCCGCGGAGCGGACGCCACAGCCCGCCGAGCCGGGGATCGCGATCCACCCCGACCGAACGCTGTGGCTGCTGTCGATCGCCCATGCGGTCAACCACGCCCAAGCCGTCCTGCTGCCGCTCGTCTACCTCCGGATCATCGCCGAGTTCGGCGTCAGCGAGGGGACCGTCGCCATCCTCGCCTCCGTCGGCAGCGTGGCGTCGGGCGTCGTTCAGCTGAGCTACGCCAAGCTGACCCGAATGATCTCGCGGCGGAAGCTGCTGGCAGCCGGCGGGATGCTGTTCGGTGGCGGGTTCGCCGCCCAGGCCATCGCGCCGAACTTCCCGGTCTTCGCCTTCACCAACGTCGCCTCGCGGGTGGGCGGCTCACCCCAGCATCCGGTCGGCAACGGCCTGCTGGCCGAGCAGTTCCCGGAGGAGCGACGGGGGTTCGCCATCAGCGCCCACATCGCCGGCGGCAACGTCGGCACCGTCGTCGTCGCCGTGGCCGGGGCTTGGCTGATGGCCAACCTGGGGTGGCGCGGTTCGGTGGTCGTCTTCGGAATCCCGGCCGTCGTCATCGCCCTCGCCATCCTGCTGTTCGTCCGCGAGACTGGCGAGGACCGGGCGGCGGCCGTGGCCCACGGCAGCGTCCGCCGGGCCTTCGGGACCATCCTCCGCGACCCGGACCATCGCTGGATCTACCTTGCCTCGATCCTGGGCGGTGGCGGGCGTGGCCTGGGCGTGGTCAACCTGTTCGTGCTGCTCTACCTGAGCTCCGTCATCGGCCTCGACGACGCGACGACGGGGTTCATGTACGGCGCCCTCATCGTCTTCTCCGTGCCGGCGCCGCTGGTGGCCGGCTGGCTATCCGACCGGCTGGGCCGAAAGCCGATCATCCTCGGCGTCTACCTTGGCGGTGCGGTTGGCTTCGCCGTCTTCATGCTGGTCGGCTCGAGTCTCGCCGGGCTGTGGGTCGGGCTCGTGCTGATGGGCGTCTTCAGCTTCGCCGAGAGTCCGCAACTCCAGGCGCTGCTCGCCGACATCGCCGCGCCCACGATCCGCGACGCCTCGTTCGCCCTCTACTTCACCCTGGCCTTCGGGGTCGGGTCGTTGTGGACGGCCCTCTACGGCGTCATCGTCGACGCAGTCGGCAACGGTCGCGGCCTGGTCATCGTCTTCTGGCTGATGGCCGCGACGTTCGTCGCCGCCGCGCTGGCGATCGTGCCGGTTCGCGCCGGACGGCGGCCTGGCAGCCGGCTCCCCGAGGACGTCCCGCTGTCGACCTGAGCGAGGCGAAGGCCGGGCATGCGGCCACGGCGAGCATGCGGCCACTGCGGCGCCGACGGGGCCCTCTGCTATCATCCTCGGGCCCTGTTCAACGGGCACCTCGGTCGGGGCGTGGCGCAGCTTGGTAGCGCGCATCGTTCGGGACGATGAGGTCGGAGGTTCAAATCCTCTCGCCCCGACCAAC
>JBGPDX010000188.1:0-4552 GCA_041482475.1 Candidatus Limnocylindria bacterium
ATCGAGATCATCCGGATCGGGTCGCGCGTCCCGGTCTTCCTGCCGCAGCGGATCGACGACGAGCTGTGCGAGATGCTCGGCCGCTACCACCCGTTGTGGATCAACCTCCACTTCAACCATCCGAACGAGATCACCCCTGAGGTCAGCCGGGCGGTCGACCGCCTGACGCGGGTCGGCATCCCCGTCGGCAACCAGAGCGTGCTGCTTGCCGGGGTCAACGACTGCGTCCACATCCAGCGTGCGCTGGTGCACCGGCTGGTCGAGAACCGGATCCGGCCCTACTACCTCTACCAGTGCGACCTCGTCGAGGGCTCGGGGCATTTCCGGACGCCGGTCGGCAAGGGCCTGGAGATCATGGAAGGGCTCCGCGGCCACACCTCCGGATACGCCATCCCGACGTACGTCATCGACGCCCCGGGAGGCGGCGGCAAGATCCCGGTCATGCCGAACTACCTCATCAGCTACTCGGACCACAAGGTCGTGCTGCGCAACTACGAGGGCTACATCACGACCTACGAGGAGCCACCCACCTACGACCGGCACGACAGCGCCGCCTGCGCCTATTGCGCCCAGCACCGCGCCGAGCCGGGCCAGTCGGGGGTCCTTGGCCTGCTCGAGGGCGAGCGGATGTGGATCGAGCCGCGCGACTTCGCCGAGGTGCACACCCGCGGCAACACCCAGCGGCACCGCCTCCAGGATCCGTCGAAATGGGTCCCGTTCGGGGTGGGCGCCATCGAGGGCCAGGCCGGGCGGCCGCTCCAGGTCATCGAGGGTGGGTCGCCGGCGGCGGGTGTTGACGCGGCGGGGAAGGGCACGCCGGAGTACGGCCCCGGCGAGGAACCCCGCCCACGCGAGGGCGAGCCCACCGCCTCCGCGCACGGGGAGCTGCTGTAGGCCTCTCCGCAGGTTGGCTCGCGGCGCGCCAACGGACCCGCGGAGGCCGCCCCGGCCGAAGCGTCAAGCCCACTTTGAGGTACCCCGCTCGCCGTGCGTACGGCGCGCGCCCGATGGCGTCGCCGCGCGCCCAGGCGACTCTGTTCCTGTCGCCGCCAACCAGGCGGCCCAACGGGAGACGATCGATGAAGGCCCTTGCCTACCTCCTGGGCGCCCGCGGCCTGGACGTCGCGCGCGACGCCGACAGCGGCATCCGGTGGCCCAAGCCGGAGGAGCGCGTTGCCGCGCTCGCCAGCACACCGGCGTCGGCGGCCGCCTGGCGTCGCTGGCGCAACGGCCACGCCGATGCCGCAACGCCCACCGCAGAAACGACGCTCCGGCCGGCCGGAGGGCTCAGCCCCACGGGCGCCTGAGCCATCGGAGGATTCGGAGGGCCGAGCGTGTCGGCCGGGCTGCTCTCCATCGCGCCCTGTTCCCTCGCGAGGCCACCGGCCGTACCATCCGCCGCGTGGCGACTCGGTCGAGCCCGATTATCGTGGGCCGCGACGAGGAGCTCGCCCGGATCGAACGAGCCCTCGACACGGCGGCCGGCGGTCGGCCGGTCCTGCTGCTCGTGCGCGGCGAGGCAGGCATCGGCAAGAGCCGCCTCGTGCGCGAAGCCATCGCCCGGGCTCGCGGTCGAGGCTCCGCCATCCTTCACGGCGCCTGCCTGGACCTTGGTGGCGAGGGACTGCCGTATCTGCCGGTCGTCGAGGCGCTCCGGGCACTCGCCCGCGAGACGCCGCCGGATCGCCTCCGGACACTGATCGGGCCGGCGCGCCCGGACCTGGCGGCGCTGTTGCCGGAGCTGAGCCTTGCGGGCGGTGGCCGCAAGGCCGCCACCGATGCCGCCGACGATGGCGGCGACGAGGAGAGCGCGCCGGCCGGGTCGCGCCCCGACCGGGCCCGCCTGTTCGAGCGCTTCATCGGCTTCCTCGGGCGGCTCGGCGCGGACGCGCCGGCGCTGGCGGTCGTCGAGGACGTCCAGTGGATCGATTCGGCGACCCGCGACCTCCTGACGTTCCTCGTTCGAAACGTCACCACGGAGCACCTCGTGGCCATCCTCACCTGCCGCACGGACGACCTGGCGCCGGGCCACCCCGTCCTCGCCTGGATGGCCGAGCTGAGCCGGGCGCCGGGAGGGGTTCGCGTCGACCTGGGGCGGCTCACCCGGGCCGATATCGGCCGGCAGCTCGAGGCGATCCAGGATGGCCCGCTGGCCGACGAGCTGATCGACACGATCTGGCAACGGTCGGAGGGCCATCCGCTCTTCGCGGAGGAGCTGCTCGTGACTGTGGCGAGCGACGGTTCCGGGGAGACGCCGTCACTGCTCGAAGTGCTGCTCGGCAGGGTGACGAGCCTCGATCCATCGACGCTCGCCGTCGTCGAGACGCTGGCCGTGGCGGGCCGCCCCGTCGACGAGCGGCTGATCGGTCCGCTGGTCGACCGCTCCGAGCGGGAGGTGGGCGCGGCGCTGCGCGAGGCGACGAGCCGCGGCGTGCTCGTGACGCTGCCCGATGGACGCCACGCCTTCCGGCACGAGCTGTTGCGGGAGGTCGTCGAGGCGCAGCTCTCTGCCGGGGAGCGCCGGGAGCTGCACGAGCGCTTCGCCAGGCGCCTCGAGGAGCGGCCGGATCTCGCCGATCGCAGCCCTGCCGGCCCGGCCGGCGAGCTCGCCCATCATTGGGCCGCGGCGGACCGCCCGATCGAGGCGTACCGCGCGGCTATCGCGGCCGCCGCCGCCGCCGATGCCGTGCACGCCTTCGCCGATGCCCAGCGGCTGCTCGAGCGAGCCATCGGCCTCGAGGATGTCCTGCCGCCGGACATGAGGCCGAGTGACGCGGAGCGGGTCGACCTCCGGCGCCGGGCCGCGGAGGCCGCCGATCTCACCGGCCAGTTCGACGTCGCGATCGCCCACGTCCAGGAGGCGCTGTCGTTCCTCGATGCCTCGTCCCGGCCGGCGATGGCCGGCCTCCTCCACGCGCGCCTGGGCTATCTCATGTGGGCCCGCGGCGAGGGCGAGGCGGCGCTCGACGAACATCGAGAGGCGGTTCGGCTCGTCCCCGTCGAGCCGCCCTCGACCGAGCGGGCGCGGGTCCTGGGTGGTCTCGGCGGCGCGCTCATGGGCCTCGGCCGGTGGGCGGAGTCGCGTCCGGTGTGCCAGGCCGCCATCGACTGCGCAGTCCTCGCCGGCGCGGTCGCCGAGGAAAGCCGGGCCCGCAACATGCTGGGATCGGACCTCGTCGCGCTCGGCGACATCGAGGGCGGGCTGCGCGAGCTCCGCGAGTCGCGGCGGCTCGCCGAGGCCGGACCCACCGAGCTGCTCGTCGTGGCGGCTCACAACCTCGCCCTCAACCTGCTGACGGCGGACCGGCTCGACGAGGCGCTCGCCGAGGCGTCGGCGGGTCGTGACATCGCCCGGGCCGGCGGTCTGGAGCGGCGCTACGGGATGGACCTCGCGGCACTCGCCGGCGACGTCCTCATCCGCCTGGGCCGCTGGGACGAGGCCGAAACGGCGACCAGCGAAGGCCTGGCCCTCGACCAGCGGAGCCGCGGGACGACCTACCTGGCCGCCGTGCGGGCCCGATTGCAGGCCGGGCGGGGGGCCCTCGAAGAGGCACATCGCCGGCTGGCGGCGATTGACCGGACGTCGCTTGAGCCGGACATCGCCGCGTTCATCGCTCGCGTCGAGGCCGAGGCGGCACTCAACGCGGGTCGGCCGACCGACGCCGTCGCGGCGGCCGAACGGGGCCTCGAGCGACTGGCCGGGCTCGATGACGTGCTGTGGGGAACCCCGCTCGTCGGACTCGAGCTGCGAGGCCTGGCCGAGCTTGCCGAGAGTGCCCGCGCGGCGCGCGACGAGCCGGCGCTGAACCGCGGGCGGGAGGGATCGCAGGGTCCCCGCTCGCGCCTCGCCGAGCTCAGGACACGTGCCGTGACGCCGAGTTCCCGGGCCTGGGTCGCGACGGCCGATGCCGAGAGCGACCGCCTCGACGGAGCCGGCACGGCCGAAGCATGGGTCGCCGTTGCCGAGGCCTGGGACGCGGTGCCCGATCCGGCCGAGGCCGCCTACGCCCGCTATCGGAACGCCGAGACCATCCTCCGCCGGAGCGGCGTCCGGGCGGATGTCGCCGGGACGCTCCGCGAGGCGCACGCGACGGCCGCCCGGCTGGGCGCCGGGCCGTTGAAGGCCGCGGTCGAGGCGCTGGCCCGGCGTGCCCGTGTTCGGCTCGACGACGCCCAGCCGATCACGACCGACGACGCCGGCGCAGCGACGACCCCGGCGCCGAGTCGCCCGTCACTGCCGCGCGGCCTGTCGGCGCGCGAGGTCGAGGTCCTCCGGCTGGTGGCGGCCGGGCGGTCGAACGGCGAGATCGCCGAGCGCCTCTTCATCACCCGCAAGACGGCGGGCGTCCATGTCACCCACATCCTGGACAAGCTGGGCGTGTCGAACCGGGTCGAGGCGGCGATGGCCGCCGCTCGGCTGGGTCTGGCGCCCGAGGGCGACGACGAGGCCTAGGCTCGCGCCTGGCCCTTCCGCTCACCCTGACGGGGTCGCACCGACCGGACGGTCGTGACGTGGACGGGAACCTTGCCCTTGCGCGGCGTGCCGACGAAC
>JBGPDX010000189.1:0-4543 GCA_041482475.1 Candidatus Limnocylindria bacterium
CTCGTCCATCGGCTGGAGGCGCTGGCCCGCCCGCTTGTCGGCGTAGGCGACGATCCGCTCCTCGCGCGTCGCGGAGGTGGCCCAGCGCCCGAAGGCGTCGCCGTCGACGAGCCGCGTGACCGGATGGTTCGCGACTGCCCGTCCCAGCTCCGGGTGACCCTGCCTGGCCAGCCACTGTGAAGAACCCTCGCCGTGCGGCAGGCGGCGTGCCCGATCGCTCGGCGACAGGATCTTGTCGACGTCGTGGAGGAGCGCGGCCGCCTCCACCAGCCGGCGATCGACGATCGCGCCGGCGACCTCGGTCCGCGCGGCGAGCCAGGAGGCGATCTCCGCGACGGCTTGCGAGTGGCGCAGGAACCAGGGTGGGGGATCGAGGGACAGCAGGAGGGCTGCGGCGTCCACCCGCCCGGGGACCGTCATCCGGCCGATGGTACAGGAGCCCCTGATCGGGACCCGTCGGCGGGAGCCGATCGGCGGCCGGCTTCACGATCGGCCCGGCCGGTCCGCCCATCGCCGCCAGGAGCCGTGCCGGAATCCCGCAGCCAAGCGCTACGCGGAGCGGCGGCCCCTCGCTCCTGCGGCGGGCACCGGCCGCGTGGACGTCCACGCGGTCGGGCCGGAGGTCGACCTCGACCGAACCATCGGTGTCGGTTCGGAGGACCCGTTCGACGCTTGCCTTCAGGCGGGCGATCGTCGCCGGCGCGGGATGGCCGTACGGATTCCCGGCACCGGCCGAGACGACGGCGACGGACGGCGCCACCGCGTCGAGGAACGGCGGCGTCGACGACGTTCGGCTGCCGTGGTGTGCCACCTTGAGCATGTCGACCCGCGGCAGGCCGCGCGCGAGGAGGATCGGGTCGATCTGTTCCTCGATGTCGCCCGCGAGCAGGAATCGCCGTGCGCCGACCTCGCCGAGCAGGACGATCGAGACGTTGTTGATGCCGGTGCCGGTGTCGGTGGGCTCGCGCGGCACCGCGGCCCGATCTGGCCACAGCACGAGGAAGCCGATGTCGTCGAGGGCGAAGCGATCGCCGGTCGAAAGCCGGCCCGCCTCCGTGCCGAGCGCCGCGAGCCGGCTCGCCCAGGCCGCGTACCCCGGTCCCGGCCCGCGCATGCCCGGCTCGAATACCCGCCCGACGCGGTACCGCTCGAGCAGCACGGCAAGTCCGGCGACGTGGTCCTCGTGCGGATGGGTCAGGACGACGGCATCGATCCGGCGGTCCCACGGCGGGACACGCTCGTCGAGCGCGACGAGCAGGCGATTCGGGTCCGGACCGCCGTCGACCAGCAGCCGGCCGCCGCGCGAGCCCTCGACCAGGATGGCATCGCCCTGGCCGACGTCGAGAACGGTGATCCGGGTTCGGCCGTCGGG
The DNA here is from genome assembly GCA_041482475.1 of Candidatus Limnocylindria bacterium. GTDB lineage: Bacteria > Chloroflexota > Limnocylindria > Limnocylindrales > CSP1-4 > JACDAV01. The sequence goes on from JBGPDX010000189.1 coordinate 1,373, forward strand.
GCGGTGGACGAGGACGAGCGCCGTCGCCGCCACGGCGACCGCGACGGCCAGGGCGGCCAGGCGTTCGACCCGGCTGAGCCGAACGCCGACGGGGTCGCGTGTGGGCCGCCCGGTTGGAGGTCGAACGGGTCGCCGCGGAGCGTGTCCGCGCCATCGACGCGCGGCGTCGCGGACGCGCCGCGAGCTCATGAGCAGGATGAGGACGGCCGCGAGGACCGCGGCCACGACGTCGAGCGGCGGCGCGAGGTTCAGGCTGGCAAGAGGCAGCGACGCGCCGGCACGGACGGCGGCGACAATGAGCGCCAGCGTTGCCCAGGCCGGCAGACCACCGACGGTCGCCACGGCGCCGGGAACGCCGGGCGGCAGCACCGCCAGCCCGGCGACGAGCGCCACTCCGCCCATCGCCATGGCCGGCGCCACGAGCGGCACGACGACCAGGTTGACGAGCGGGGCGACGAGCGACAGCCGGCCGAACGAGGCCAGGACGATGGGCAGGGTCGCCGCCTGCGCCGCGAGCGAGACGGCCAGGTTCTCGGTCAGCCAGCCGGGAAGGCGGCCGCCCGTTCGGCTCGCGATCCATGCCGCTAGCGGCGTCGACCAGGCCAGGAGACCGGCCGTCGCCAGGGTCGACAGCTGGAAGCCCGGGTCCCGAACAAGTGACGGATCGACGACGACGATGAGCGTCGCGGCCCAGGCGAGGGCGGATGCCGCCCGGCCGGCCCGGCCGGATTCGCGTGCCAGCAGGACGACCGCGGCCATCGCCGCCGCCCGAAGCACGGACGCGGATGCGCCGACGAACGCGACATAGGCGACGATCGCCGCGATGGTCAGGACCGACCGACGGCGGCGCGCGAATCGACCGCCGAGCGCCGCGACCGATGCCGCGACGATCGCGATGTTCCAGCCGGAAATCGCAACGACGTGGCTCGCCCCGGCGGTCGTGAAGTCGGTCGCCAGATCGCGGTCGACACGGTCGCGGAGGCCCAGGAGGATGCCCGCGGCGAGCCCCGACTCGGGCTCCGGGATGGCGCGCGCGAGCGCTTCGGCGGCGCCGCGCCGAAGCCGTTCCAGGTCCAGCGGCGCGGGCGGCGCGGGCTGTCGCTCGAGACTCCTCGACCAGACGGTGGCGACGACGCCAACCCGCCGGAGATAGGAGCCGTAGGCGTCGTCACCCGGCGGCTCGAGTCGGCCTCGGACGACGACGCGGTCGCCCGGTTCGACCTCCGGAAAGCGCGGCAGCGTCGCCGCCAGGCGGAGCCGCGGTGGGTCGTCGAGTGCGATCGTCGCCGACTGGGCGCCACCGCGCGGCGCGCCGATCGAGTCGACGACGCCGTGCCACGGCCCCTCGCCTCCCGGAAGCGGCGGGGCGCCGTCGCCCGCGCTGCCGGCGAGCCGAAGCGCCACGATCAGCCCGCCAACGACGGCAGTGAAGGCCACCCGAGCGGAGCCACGCGCCCGGCCCGACCGCCCCGAGCCGGCCGCGATCGCCAGGGCCAGGAGCATCGCCGCGAACCCGGGCCACGCCGCGACCGGCGGCGGTCCCGAGAGCAGGAGCGCCCCGCCGACGGCGCCGGCTGCCAGGGCAGCGGCGCGCGGCATCAGGGAATCGCGACCAGGGCGCGAATCTTGTCGAAGGTCGCGGCGCCGACGAGCTTCCGCGTCCGCAGGTCGTCGACCGCCGTGAACGGCTGCTTGTCACGCGAGGCGAGGATCTTCGCTGCCGTCACCGGGCCGATCCCGGGCAGCGCGTCGAGCTGCGCGGCGGTGGCGCTGTTGAGATGGACGATCCCGCCCGATGCCTCCGGGACACCGCCGCCTCCGCCGCCCACAACGGTGATCGGGTCGTCGCGTGACGGGACGCGGATCTGGTCGCCGTCGTTAAGCCGGGCGGCGAGGTTCAGCTCACGCCCCGCGCGTGCCGCATCGACCCGCGCGCCATAGCCTCCTGCGGCCGCCAACGCGTCACCGACGCGCGAACCGACCGGCAACCGGTAGACCCCCGGCTGCCTGACCGCGCCGGCGACCTCGACGACGACCTCGCCGACCGACGAGACCGCCGGCACGGCCGAGTCGACGCCCGAGGCGAGCGGCTTCTCACCGGCGACGCTCACGCCTCCGCCGCCTGAGCCCGTGGCGGCGAGGACGAAGGCGGCCACGCCCAGGACCGCCGCCATCGCCATCCCGGCGAATACGGCGAGTCGCCGAATGTGATCGGGCGCCCGCGGGTCGGCGGTCGTTTCGGCCGTCTCGAGCGCCCGCCACGGCGCGGCGGCGTCGTCCACCGTCGACTCCCCGGCGGGTCGTCAGGTGGCGGGAGGGACAACGACGTCTCGTCGCCTCGGGGGCACTGCCGAAGGAACGAGACGTCGTGCGCCGGACCCTACGCCGGCGCGATTAGCTGCGACTTAGCGCGCGACGGAGCGGTCGGCGCTCCACGCTCGTCGTCGGGGCCCGCGTTCCGGAGACCGCTGCGCCGTTGGCGGCCTGACGCCGCTGGATTTCAGCTCAGGTGCGCGGCACGGACGGGTCGACGATCCGGCCCATGAACAGGATGGCGCCGGTGTCGACGTCGCGGACGAAGAACAGGAACGGGCGGTCGAACTTGAGGGTGATCTGCTTGATGGCGCTCGGGCCGCCGCCGGTGTCCACCCCGACGGCCGTGGCCGCCGCGGCTTCGGTGCCCTTCTCGTCGACGTCGATGTTCGCCTGGTGGACGACGAAGCCGATGTAGAGCGGGTCGCCCTTGTGGATGCCGCTGAAATCGGCGGTGGTGGCGTCGAACGCGGCCGACATGCCCAGACTCTTCAGGATCGTGTTGAGTCCGGCGTGTGTCCCGGCGCTGAAGCGCGGCACGGCCAATGAGAGGTCATACGGATAACAGCCGGCATCCTGCTGGTCGTGAGGCACGCCCGGGCAGTCAACGCCTTCCGCCTCCCGGGCGCGCTCCCTCGCCAGCGTCGCGGCGATCCCGTCCAGCTGCTTCGCGGTCAGCCCGGCCTCGAACGTCGCGATGTCGTCCGGGCGGATCAGGAGCATCGCCAGGTGATGCGACTTGTCGGGGTCCAGGTATTGAAGCTCGGTGGCCTGCCAGCCTGTCCCGCGGGCGTACGGCATGCGACCGCCGAGGTTCATGGTCGGCACGCTGACCTTCGAGCCATCGAGCCGGGTGAA
>JBGPDX010000190.1:0-4537 GCA_041482475.1 Candidatus Limnocylindria bacterium
CCAGGCCGCGCCGACGGTCCGTTCGGCCTGGCTGACCACGGGGTCGCGGCAACCAGTAGCCAGGCCGCGCCAGGAACGACGAAGCCGGCCCTCGCGGGCCGGCTTGGCTCCTGTTCGGGTGCTGGCCTCAGCCGATGAGGGCGGAGGGCTCCGCCACGCCGACGTGAGACGGCTCCTCCTCCGGTGGCTGGGCCTGGCCCTCGACGTCGAGGAGATAGCCGATCCCCTGGAAGGTCTTGATCCGGCCCGGCTCGCCCGGTTGGGCGCCGAGCTTGCGGCGAACGCGGCTGACCCAGACCCGGAGGTACTGGAGGTCGTCGCGGTACTCGGGGCCCCAGACCTTGGTCAGCAGCTCGGTGTGGAGGACGACCTTGCCGGCGTTCGCGGCGAGATGCTGCAGCAGCAGCCACTCCGTCCGCGACAGTTGGACCAGCTCGCCGCCGCGGGTGACCATGCGACGCTCGAGATCGATCTCGACGTCGTCGAACTTGATGACGCCGGCGCCGGGCGCGGCCCCCGACGAGCGTCGGATGACCGCCCGCACCCGGGCGGCGAGCTCGTCGGGGTGGAACGGCTTGGCGACGTAGTCGTCGGCGCCGAGGTCGAGGCCCTTGGCCTTGTCGGCGGTCGAGCCCTTGGCGGTCAGCAGGATGACCGGCACCGGCCGGCGCTCGCGGAGCTGCCGCATGACCTCGATCCCGTCCAGGTCCGGCATGACGATGTCGAGCAGGACGATGTCTGGACGGACCTCTTCGGCCTTGGCGAGGGCCTCCTCACCGCCAGCGGCGGTGACGACGCGGAACCCCTCTTCGCTCAAGGCGATCGAGACGAGCTTGGTGATGCGGGGCTCGTCGTCGGCGACGAGCACGAGCGGCTGGGTGCTCACGCGGGACCTCCTGTGCTTGACCCGAGTCTGGCCCACCGGGGCAAGACCCGCGCGGCGTGCGCGGACTGGGCGCGCCGAGTGGCGGAGCCACCTCAGCGCGGTTGGGAGAGCGGTCACGAAGCGGCCGGGCCGGCCGCCGGCCTGGCTGGCCGCCGCGGCATGGACCGACGCCGGCCCCGATGCTGGCCGTGCCGGCGTCGCGGATGCGGCCCGCCGACGTTGCAGAACCGTTACGCGCGCATAACAGAAGCCGGCCGAACCATCGACGCCCGGACGGGCCCGGGGGCGGTGCGCAGCGGGATCGGCTACGCTGCGGCGATGAGCTTCAGCCACGAGGATCTCGCGCTCCTCGACGAGGCCCAGGAGGTCGACATCGAGACCCGCTCGGCGGGCGGTGAGGCCCACCGGGCGACGATCTGGATCGTCATCGACGGCGGGGTCCCGTACGTCCGGTCATACCGCGGCCCCAACGGCCGCTGGTACCGCGAGATCGTCGCCAACCCGACCGGCGCCATCCACGTCGATGGGCGCGCACTGGCGGTCACCGCCGTCCCGGCGACCGACGCCGGTTCGGTCGCCCGGGCGAGCGCTGGCTTCGAGCGGAAGTACGCGACGGACCCGGCGACCCCCGCCATGCTGCGTCCCGAAACGCTGGACACGACACTCCGCCTCGAGCCCGCCTAGCCGCTTCCCGTCACGCCGCGAGCCGGCCCGAACCGGCGACCCACGGAGCGCCCGGATGACCTTCGACGAATTCAAGCACCAGCTGCCCGACATCGACCCCCAGGAGACGGCCGAATGGCTCGAGTCGTTCGACCAGCTCGTCGGCGATGAGGGCGAGGGGCGGGCGCGGTTCCTCGTCTACAAGCTGCTGAAGCGGGCGCGCCAGCTGCACGTCGGATTGCCGCCGCTGACCCAGACCCGCTACATCAACACGATCAGCCCGGAGCAAGAGCCGTTCTTCCCGGGTGACGAGCAGCTCGAGCTGCGTATCCGGCGGATCATCCGCTGGAACGCCGTGGCGATGGTCCTGCGGGCGAACAACCAGTACAGCGGCATCGGCGGCCACCTGTCGACGTACGCGAGCTCGGCCAGCCTGTACGAAGTTGGCTTCAACCACTTCTTCCGCGGCAAGGACGACGGCCAGTCCGGCGACCAGATCTACTACCAGGGCCACGCGGCGCCGGGGATGTACGCGCGGGCGTTCCTCGAGGGTCGGCTGACGGAGGGCCAGCTCGACCACTTCCGCCGCGAGGTGGTTCCGGGCCAGGGGCTCAGCTCCTACCCGCACCCGCGCCTGATGCCCGAGTTCTGGGAGTTCCCCACGGTGTCCATGGGGCTGGGCCCCATCAGCGCGATCTACCAGGCGCGCTACAACCGCTACCTTCGCAACCGCGGCCTGCTCGACACGTCGAACTCACGCGTCTGGGCCTTCCTGGGCGACGGCGAGTGCGACGAGCCCGAGGCGCTCGGGGCGCTCCACCTCGCCGCCCGCGAGGGCCTCGACAACCTGACCTTCGTCGTCAACTGCAACCTGCAGCGGCTCGACGGCCCGGTCCGCGGCAACGGCAAGATCATCCAGGAGCTCGAGGCGGTCTTCCGCGGCTCCGGCTGGAACGTCATCAAGGTCATCTGGGGCCGCGAGTGGGACGAGCTGCTGGCTCGCGACGTCGACGGCCTCCTCGTCGAGAAGATGAACAACACGCTCGACGGCGAGTTCCAGAAGTTCAGCGTGGCCGGCGGCGCCTACATCCGGGAACACTTCTTCGGGCCGGATCCACGCCTGCGCAAGCTCGTCGAGCACCTGTCGGACGACGATCTGTCCAAGCTGCGCCGCGGCGGCCACGACTATCGCAAGGTCTACGCCGCGTACAAGCTGGCGGTCGCCTACCAGGGCGCTCCCACCGTCATCCTCGCCAAGACGATCAAGGGCTGGACGCTGGGAGCCGGCGTCGAGGGCCGCAACGTCACCCACCAGACAAAGAAGTTGTCCGAAGCGGAGCTGATGAAGTTCCGCGACCGGGTGGAGCTGCCGATCCCGGACTCGCGGATCAAGGACGCGCCGTACTACCACCCCGGGCCGAAGTCCGAGGAGGTCCAGTACCTCATTGAGCGCCGCCGTGCGCTGGGTGGGGCCCTGCCGAAGCGGGTGGTCCGGTCGAAGCCGCTGCCGCCTCCGCCGCCGGAGGTCGACGCGGAATTCAGCGCCGGCAGCAAGCAGGCGGTCAGCACGACGATGGTCTTCACCCGGATCCTGCGGAACCTCCTCCGGGACGAGCAGCTGGGGCCGCGGATCGTGCCGATCATCCCGGACGAGGCGCGGACCTTCGGCATGGACCCGCTGTTCAAGGAGGTCGGCATCTACGCCGCCCTGGGCCAGCGCTACGAGCCGGTCGATTCGGATCTCGTCCTGTCCTACCGCGAGGCGACCGACGGGCAGGTCCTCGAGGAGGGGATCACGGAGGCCGGCTCGATGGCCAGCTTCCAGGCCGCCGGCACGTCCTACGCCACCCACGGACTGCCGGTCATCCCGTTCTACATCTTCTACTCGATGTTCGGCTTTCAGCGGACCGGCGACCAGATGTGGGCGTTCGGCGACGCCCGTGGGCGCGGCTTCCTGATGGGCGCCACGGCCGGACGGACGACGCTGACCGGCGAGGGACTGCAGCACGACGACGGTCACACCCAGATCCTCGCCTCGACCATCCCGAACATCCGGGCCTACGACCCGGCCTTCGCCTACGAGCTGGCCGCGGTCGTCCGCGACGGGATCGATCGGATGTACGTCCGCGGCGAGGACGTCTACTACTACGTGACGCTGTACAACGAGAACTACGTCCAGCCCGCGAAACCGACCGAAACCGGCATCGACGAGGCGATCCTCCGCGGCATCTACCGGCTATCGCCCGCGCCGGACGCCGGCAAGGGCGCCCAGCAGGTCCGGCTGGTGGGCTCCGGCGCGATCCTCCAGCAGGTCATCGCCGCACAGGCACTGCTGGCCGACAGGTTCGGTGTCGCGGCGGAGGTCTACAGCGCGCCATCGTTCCAGCTCCTGCGCCGCGATGCGCTCGAGGCCGAGCGCTGGAACCGCCTCCATCCCGACGCGCGAAAGCCGCGGGTGCCGTACGTCGCCCAGGTCCTGCCACCCGACGGCCGGCCCGTCATCGCCGCGTCCGACTGGATGAAGGCATGGCCGGACATGGTCGCCCGATGGCTGCCCGACTACTACCTGTCGCTCGGCACCGACGGCTTCGGGAGGAGCGACACGCGCGACGCGCTCCGCTCGCTGTTCGAGATCGATCCCCCGCACATCGCCGCGGGGGCGCTCGTCTCGCTGGCGCGCTGCGGCGACATTCCGGTGGCGAAGGCGGCGCGCGCGATCCGCGAGCTGGGAATCGATCCGGACAAGACGGATCCGCTCGCGCTCTGAGCCAGCGCGGCGCGGGCCGCGCGTCGCCCCAGGTCAGCGTTAGCGCCGGGCGATCGCGGCCGGACGCCACCAGCGGAGGCCCAGCCGCAGGCCGAGCAGAGTCGGGATTGCCAGCCAGGCGAGGATCGCGGCGGCCAGCCAGCGCCAGCGCTGGACGTCGAGGACGCCGCCGAGGTTGGCCCTGACCCGATCGACTTCCGCGCGCAGGACGGCGAGGTCCG
>JBGPDX010000191.1:0-4520 GCA_041482475.1 Candidatus Limnocylindria bacterium
CCAGCCCTTCGCCAACCACAACGGTGGAGCGGCCGTCTTCGGCCCCGACGGCGACCTGTACATCTCGCTCGGCGACGGCGGCGGAGCCGGCGATCCGCAGGGCAACGGGCAGCGGCTCGACACGCTGCTGGCCAAGATCCTCCGCATCGACGTCGACCACCCGTCCGGCGGGCGGCCCTACGGCATCCCCGCCGACAACCCGTTCCTGCGCGATTCGGCGGCACGCCCGGAGATCTTCGTCACCGGCGTCCGCAACCCGTGGCGGATCGCCTTCGACCGGGCGACGAACGACCTGTGGATCGGCGACGTGGGACAGAACCGGTTCGAGGAGATCGACGTCGTCCGCGCCGGCAGCGGCGGCGGCCAGAACTTCGGCTGGAACCGGCTGGAGGGATTTCACTGCTACCCGTCGGGCGATGCCTGCTCACGCGACGGGCTGACGCCGCCGGTCAGCGAATACGACCACTCGCTCGGCTGCTCGGTCACCGGCGGCGTCGTGTATCGCGGGGCCGCCTATCCAGCCCTGGCCGGCGGCTACCTGTTTTCCGACTACTGCAGCGGAACATTGTGGTCGATCCCCGCCGCCGCGGACCGATCGCAACCGCCGACGATCGTCGGCCAGAGCCACCGCGCGATCAGCTCGTTCGGCGAGGACGAGGCCGGCGAGGTCTATGCCACCGACCTGGGCGGTGAGCTGCTGCGGGTCGTCGCGAGCAAACGCTGAGGCCCGGTTGTGCGCCGGCGTCCGCCGTCAGGAGGCGGTGGCTTCGGTCCGTCGCGATGGCGGCGGCGAGGCCGGCGCGGTTGGTCGGGTCGGCCGGAGGTAGAGGGCGAGGACGGCAACCAGGTACGCCACGTGGGTCGCCAGGGCGACCACCTCCGGCTTCGACGAGTAGCCGAACAGGGCGGCAAGGAACTGGCCGACGAGGTTGCCGCCCGACGCGTCGTCGGGCAGGACGGAGCTGATGTCGTAGGCGGTCTGGGTGCCGATCGTGATGACGCCGGCCTCGACGAACTCGTGCACCGCGTGGCCCAGCAGCCCGGCGGCGATGAACACCAGGGCGACGCCGGTCCAGCGGAAGAACGAGGCGAGGTTGATCCGCCGCGTGCCGCGGTAGAAGCCGTAGCCAAGGAGGATCGCGACGGCCAGTCCCGCCAGCGCGCCGACGAAGATGCTGGGGGCGCCGGCTTCCGCGGAGTTCGCCTGCCCGACGAGGAACAGCGACGTCTCGATCCCCTCGCGGATCACCGCCGTGAAAGCGAGCACGGCGAGGCCCCACAGCGAGCCCTCGGTCAGGGCGCGGTCGAGCCGGGCCTGCAGGTCGCCCTTGACGGCGGCCGACTGGCGGCGCATCCAGAACAGCATCCACGTCACGACCGCGGCGGCCACGAGCATGGTCGCCCCGTCGTACAGCTGCTCGACCCGCGGGGGAAGCGTCTGCGTCGTCAGGTAGATGGCCGTCCCGACGGCGAGGCTGACCAGCGCCGCGGCGCCGGCGCCCAGCCAGATCCGGGCGAAGTGGCGGCCATTTCCGGTCCGTGCCAGGTAGGCCAGGATGATGCTGACGATGAGGGCCGCCTCGACGCCCTCGCGGAGGCCGGTCAGCAGGCCGCTGGAGAAGGACCCGAGGTTCACCCGAAGGGACTCCCGGTGCTGCCCACGGCTGGGACGGGGCCGCAGGTCGGGGAAATCCTAGCCGCGTGAAGGTCTTTCGGTCAAGCGCGCTTGACTCGAAGCGTCAGGTGCCCTTGACCTGCGGGCGCGGCACCCGTCGCGGGTGGGGACATCCGGCGTGACCCCGCTTCAGATCCAGCGGCGGAGCCTGGCGACGACGAGGATCGCCGCCGCGAACACGGCCATTCCGCCGATGACCAGCCAGAAGTTGTCCGCCTGACGAAAGAAGGGCATCGGGAAGTTCATACCCATCACGCCGGCGAGGACGACGCCGGGCAGCAGGACGGCCGACAGGATGGTCAGGACCTTCATTACCTCGTTCGAGCGATGGGCCGCCCCACCCAGGTAGAGGTCGAACGCCCCGACGAGGAGCTCGCGGGCGTTCTCGACGGCGTCGATGACCCGCTCGAGGCGTTCGACGAGGTTCGGCAGGGTGTGGCCGAGCACCTCGTCCAGCGCGATGTCCGCGCGGGCCAGCGGGGCGAGCGCCTCGCGGTGCGGGGCGATCGTCCGACGCAGGACGGCGACGCGGCGCCGCAGGCGGAGAACCCCGACCAGAAAGGCCTGGCTGTCGGGCCCGCGCATGGCGATCTCGTCGAGCTTGTCGATGTCGTGCTCGATCTCCTCGATGCGGGTGAACCAAGTCGTGAGGACGGTGTCGACGATGGCCTCGAGCAAGCCGCCGGCGTCGAGCTTGCCGATGAGGGTGTCCCCGCGGAGCTCCCCCTGGAACCGGTCGAGGGCCTCGACGGGCCCGTCGTGCACGGTCATAACGAGGTTGCGCCGCGCGAGGATGTCGAGCTCTCGCCGCCGATAAGCGTCCGCGCCGGTCCGGTCGCTCGCCTCGATGGCCTCGACCGTCAGGTGAATCGCGGACTTGTAGCGGATTAGGCCCGCCCGCCCAAGCGGCTTCAACACGTGCTCGGCCGTTCGGTCCGGGATGTCCAGCGCGGCGACGACCGTGGCGAAACGCTCCGGATCCCGGCTGCCCACGTCGACCCATAGCAGCTGGTGGCTCCCGAGATCGCGAACCAGGGCCCGGGTCAGCCGGACATCGCGGTCGCGGCCATCGGCGTCATAGAGGCGGGCGCGTGGGAGCTGCGGATCCGATGGATTGCCGGATCGTCCCGCCCGCGTCGTGCGGGTCAGCGGAGCGACAGCAGCGCCGCCGCCGCCAGGGCCAGGATCGCCATGGCGTACTCCATGACGCGCATCGAGCGTTCGTCACGTTCGAGCGCCATGGGTTCTACGGGCAGTCGTGAGTCATCGATCATTGGGTGATGGCCTCAACAGGACTGGAGATACGTCCCTGGCCTCGCCGTCGGTGTCCCTCGGCGGTGCCGTCGGCGTGAGTCTTGTCTGACCGCTATGCCGATTGCGCCCGTTCACTGGGCACCCCTCGTATCAGCCCTCTTGCACACTCACCTGCAGGCGTCAATCGTGGTGCCCGCCCGCACCGGCCCGGTGGCGGCGGTTCGATTCGGCCCGTAGCCGCCGAGCCGCCGGCCCCGGCGAAGCGGAGCTGTCAGGCGATTGTTAGGCGGCGCCCCAAGGCGTTGTCGGGGCGAGTACCTGCCGTCGGAGACAGTGAGGACCCCGCTCACCCGAGCGGGCGTCAAGCAGGGACGGAGGTTCTTCGTGAGCATCATTGCGTGGATCGTGCTCGGCGCGATTGCCGGTTACCTGGCCGGTTTCCTCGTCAAGGGCGATGAGGGCCTTGGCGTGATCGGGCACATCGTGCTCGGCATCGTCGGCGCCATCGTCGGCGGATTCCTCGCCGGCGTGCTGTTGAACAAGGACGTGATCAACGGCCCGCTCGATGTCACCTCGATCGTCAGCGCCGTGATCGGCGCGATCATCGTCGTGGTGGTCGTGAACGCGGTCACCGGCCGGACCCGCACGGGCCGCGGCGCGATCTGACAGCCCTCCCGGGCCGACCGCCCGGACGAACAAGCCCGGGACGCCCACCGAAGCCCAATTCGTTGGGCGTCCACTCTTTCGACGCCCTGCACACAGGCTGCCAGTCGCTGTCACAAGGCTGCAAGCCTTGATCGTCCCGTCGTGAGCCGGCTGCACGCCGCGAGTTCGTAGTCTTCGGCTCGGCGGTGGCGGTCCACCGAAGCACCAACGTCAAATCCCTCCGGGGAACGCTTATGACGGGGCGTTCCCTCTCGTTTCCACGGACGGCTCGAGTCCCCTCCTCGGGCCGTCCGTTCTTTGTGTTTCGACAGGCCGCGGTCGGCGCCCCCGCGACCCGCCGGCCCTGCAATCACCCTGACATCCCGGTGGCGTTCGTGAGAGTCGCACCGATAGGCGGCCCGAACTACGGTGGAGGCCAAGCCGGGGCGAACGGTCCCCGGCAACGTATCTGGGAGAATCCTCCATGGACGACCTGAAGAAGACCTCTCGCGACGTCGAGGAGAGCACCAAGGAGAACTGGCGCAAGGCTGACGGCGAAGATCTCGCCGACAAGGTCGGCAACGCCGACGACGACGTCCGCAAGGAGGTCGACGAGGCCCGCCGCAAGGCCGACACGTCGGCCAGGGACGCCGAGCGCCCGTACTGACCGGGCGACCGATCGTCAGCCACGCCCGCCGGGCGATGCGGCCGGGCGGGCGTTCTCGCGTCCGGCCGCCCGTCGTCGTAGCCTGTCACGCCGCTGCAATCGATCGGCGGCCGCCGATCGAGCACTGCGCGCGCCATTCGGCCTACGCTGACCGAACCGGGAACGGCCGGTCCGCCGGCGAGAGCCCGCCCCGCCGTCCCGAAGGGAGGACACCCAGATGACGACAGCGAAGCTGCCGGACACCGACGCGAACGGCGCCCACGCCCACTCGGGCGGGCC
>JBGPDX010000192.1:0-4441 GCA_041482475.1 Candidatus Limnocylindria bacterium
CGCTTCATCGAGGACGCGGACCGTCAGGGGATTCACGCCCCTCGGCTCCGTGCCGGCCGACTCGACGTCGAAGTCCGGCCCGCCGACCCGCTCGAGGATCGCCTGGGCCATCTGGCTGCGCGCCGAGTTCCCGGTGCACAGGAACAGCACGCGGATTGGCCGGGGCAACGCGCTCGCTCCGCTACTGCGTCACGGGCTGGACGACGGGCAGGCGCCTCGCTTCCGGGATCACGGTCCCCGCGCCGACGGAGCCCAGCGCACCGGCGATCGAGCGGAACCGCTCGAGCGCCTGGGGACGCACGGAGTACCAGATCCACGTTCCGCGGCGCTCGCCGTCGATCCAGCCCGCCTCGCGGAGCACCTTGAGGTGATGGCTGACGGTGGGCTGGGCGACGTCGCAGCACGAGCCGAAGTCGCAGGCGCAGACCTCGCCCTCGACCGACAGCTGACGGAGGATGGCGAGGCGGGTCGGGTCGGCGGCGGCCTGGAGCAGGCGAACGTCCGGATCGGTGGCGCGCTTCACGTCGCCAATATATAGGCCGTTGTCGATATTGACAAGTATCGATGTATGTGCCTACGCTTGCCGGGCTGGAACCCCCGCCAGGAGACCGCGATGACCGCCGAAACGATCCACGAGACCGTCCGCGCCCATTACGCCGGCGCCGCCCTGGCGGCCTCACAGGGCATCGCCTGCTGTGGCAACGACGAGACGATCGGCCCCGCCCTGTACAGCGCGCTCGAGCGTGACGGACTGCCCGACGCGGCGGTCCTCGCGTCGCTGGGCTGTGGCAACCCGACGGCCGTGGCCGACCTTCGCGAGGGCGAGCGAGTCCTGGATCTCGGCTCCGGCGGAGGCATCGACGTCCTGCTGTCCGCGAAGCGGGTCGGACCTGCCGGCCGTGCCTTCGGGCTGGACATGACCGACGAGATGCTCGCCCTGGCGCAACGGAACGCCGCCCAGGCCGGGGCGATCAACGTGGAGTTCCTCAAGGGCCACATCGAGGCGGTCCCCCTGCCGGCCGAATCGATCGACGTCATCATCAGCAACTGCGTCGTCAACCTCGCCGCCGACAAGGCCGCGGTCTTCCGCGAGATCGCCCGGATCCTCCGCCCCGGCGGTCGGATCGGCATCACCGACATCGTCGCCGACGACGCCCTGACGGCCGACCAGCGGGCCGAGCGCGGCTCGTGGGCCGGCTGCATCGCCGGGGCCCTGTCGACATCCGAGTTCCGAGCCGGTCTCGAGGCCGCCGGCCTGGCCGACGTGACGATCACGCCGACGCACGAGGTCGGGCCGGGCATGGCCAGCGCGATCGTCAGGGCGACGAAGCCCGCTGGCTCGCGGCCGGCGATCGATCTCACCCAGCGCGAGCTGCCGGTGGCCGCCTCCGGCTGCTGCGGCGACGAGGGCTGCTGCTAGCCGGTCCTTCCGGGCGCCCAGCCGACGATGGTGTCGTCAGGCGCTGTGCGGGAACGGGAGGGCGATCGGGTCCGCGGCCAGGCGGCTTCGGCCGTCGGCGTCGAAACGGTCGAGCCCCAGGTCGGTGACGTCGACGAGGTCCGTGGCACCGCGCAGCGCCAGGTCGGCGGCGACGCGGGCGACCCCCGGGCCCCACATCATCCCGTGGCCGCCGGGTGAGGCAACGGTCAGTCCGTCGATCGGGGATCCGTCAGCCAGCAACCCCGGTCCCAGGATCGGCAGGTGGTCCGGGGTGTAATCGATCGTCGCCGCCCAGATCCGCCTGATGCCTAGGCCCCGGGTGACCGGCACGAATCCCTCGAGCCGCGCCCGCATCCGCTCGTAGAAGGGCCAGTCGATCTCGCGCGCCACGCCCGGCGCCTCGTCCGGATTGCTCCAGCCGAACAGCAGGCCATCCTCCTCGAGCCGCCAGTAGAGGCCTTCGCCGATGTCGAAGACCATCGGCTGTCGGTCGACCGCGAACGCCTCGTGCGGGGCCAGGACGCAGACCGTGTGGCGAGTCGCGCCGGCGGGGATGCGGACGCCCGCCAGGCGCCCGGCGTCGCGAAGGGTTGGGCCGCCGGTGAGGATCACCCGGTCGGTCGCGATGCGGCCCGCCGACGTCTCGACACCGGTCACCCGCGTTCGGCCGCGGCGGGTGTCCGTCAGGAGGCCGCTGAACGCGGTCCGCTCGCGGAGCTCGACGCCGGCCGACTGCATGGCCAGCGAATAGGCCCGCACGTTGCGCGGTGGGTCGATGTGGCCGTCTGTCTCGAGGAACGAGCCGCCTCGGTGGCCGCCGGGCGCGAGGGTCGGGTTGAGCGAGGTGGCCTCGGCCGCGGTCAGCCAGCGGACCGCCAGGCCCTGGGCCTGCTGCATGGCGACGCGCTCGCGCCCCGAGCGCTCGTCCTCTTCCGTCACGGCCAGGATCAGGTAGCCCAGCTCCCGGAACCCCGAATCGGTGCCGGTCAGTTCGCGCTGGCGGCGATAGAAGTCGATCGACCAGCGGCCGAGTGCGACCGTCGCCGGCGTTCCGCCCTGGGCCCGCACGATCCCGGCCGCGCGCGAGCTCGCCCCCATTCCCACCAGGCCGCGCTCGAGCACGACGACCCGCTCCGCGCCGTCCGTTCGGGCGAACCACGAGGCCCAACCGCCGATCGTCCCGCCGCCGACGACGACGAGGTCGGCTCGCTCGCTCATGGCCGCGACGATACGCCGTCGAGGGCGGCGGCCTCGACGCACACGGCGCTGACGCCGAGCCGGGCCAGCCGCTCGAAGGTGAGGCGCCGGCGCACGGTCCACGCGGCGACGTCGAGGCGGGCCTCACCGGCCCGGGCCAGCGATCGCTCATCGATCGACCGCCACGCCGCGGAGACCCCGACACAACCGAGCTCGCGGGCGAGCGCCAGCGTGCCGGGCGCGAGGTCCATCGCGTTGAGCCACAGCGGCCACGACGGCCGCCATCGCCGGACGGCGGTCAGGACGGCGGGCACGAACGATGAGATGACGGCGTTGCGCAGCTCGGCGCCGCGATAGGCCTCGACCACGCCGACGAGCGATGGCAGCGGGACGGCCTTGATCTCGACGTCGAGAAACGCGCCGCGGGGGACCGCCGCGAGCACCTCCTCGAGGGTCGAGACGCCGGCGGCCCCGAGTTGTGAGGCCGTCATGTCGCGAGGCCGTTCGGGCCGGCCCTGGACGCGGGCGAGCGTCTCGTCGTGGAGCAGGATCGGCACCCCGTCGCGCGAGGTTCGGACGTCGAACTCCAGCCCGTCGCAGCCCGGAACGGCGAGTGCCGCGAGGAGCGCCGCCAGGGTGTTCTCGGGCGCTCGCCGCCAGTCGCCGCGGTGGGCGAGGCGCAGGGTTCGGCGGCTTGTTCGGCTCATCCGCGAATGACGAGGTGCGCGGACAGCCCGAAGTGATCGGACGGGTAGAGGGTGGCGTCGTTGGGGTGCGGCCGATCGAACACGACCCGGCACGCCTCGACGCGCGCGTCGCCGCCGACCCAGATGTAGTCGAGGCAGCCCGGGTCGCCGTCGGTGTCGATCATCGGCGCCTGCAGGCCGGACGGCCAGGTGACGTCCGGCTCCCTGCCATTTGCGGCCTGGTGCGCCGAGACGTAGCCGGCCTCCACCAGCCGGCCGTACGTCGGCTCGCCGGGATCGGCGTTGAAGTCGCCCATGACGATCCTCGCGTCCGCCGCCGGCGCGCCGGCGAGCCAGTCGACGAGCGCATTGGCCTGCTCGAGCCGGACGTTGTCGTCGGCCGGCACGTGGTGGAGATGCGTGACGGCGACGAGGACGGTCGCACCGCCGGTCAGCGTGACCACCGCCCGGTGCGCGGACCGGTTCCGGCCCAGCTCGAGGCGCGCCACGTCGTGGGCCACGAGCGGCTCCCGGACGAGCAGGCTGTTGCCGTACTCGGGCCGTCCGGCCCACCCGCGGACGGCCGTGTAGCGACCCTCGCCGGCGGCGCCGATGACCCGGTCCTGGTGCATGACGAAGACGCACTCCTGGAGGCCCATCACGTCCGGCTGGAGCGCGGCCATGTCGGCCAGGAGCAGGCCGAGCCGTTCGGGCCAGCGGTCAGCGAGGTTGCGGATGTTGAGCGTCGCGACGTGGAGCGAGGCCATCGGCGGAGGATGGCACACCGCGTCGCGAGGCGGTGCGGCAACGGTGTCTCTGGCGCTACTGCGCCTCGAGGACGAACAGGCGGGCGATGAAGTCGCCGCGCGCGACGGCCTCCACGCCGCGGCCCTCCAGGATGAGACCGGACGACATCAGCTCGTCGCCCCCGCGCGTGCCGCCGCTCGCCCGCCCGGACGCGTCGCCGCGAGCCGGCCACGGCGTGACGCGGTAATCGAGCGACGCGTCGAGGCCACGCAGCCGCAGCCGATCGACCCGTGGCACCGGGCGGTTGAGGACCTGGTACCAGCCGGCGATCGCCCGCCTCGCATCCGCCGACACGACCAGCCAGGCGGTC
>JBGPDX010000193.1:0-4414 GCA_041482475.1 Candidatus Limnocylindria bacterium
GATCGCGGCCCCCGTCATCGTGTCCGGGCTCGACCCGAAGCGAACGCTGGTCGGTCTCGTCGATCCCGTTGCCCTCGGTCCCAGCCTGGGCTGGCGCGCGGGCAACATCCGGACGCCCGGCGTCGTGGGCAAGGTCAACCTCGTCCTCCGCCACCTGCCGAAGTTCCCGGCCGCCGGCGACGCCGCCGAGCAGCTGCTCCACGGCCGGATCCTGGTCGCGCCGGGGATCGATGCCATGGAGCACGCCTTCGATGCCGCCAAGTACGGCCGGATGAGCGACGCTCCGATCGTCGAGGCGACCATCCCGTCGCTCGCGGATCCGTCGCTCGTCGAGGGCGCCAGGGCCGGCACGCAGGTGATGAGCGTCGTCGTGCAGTACGCGCCGTACACCCTCCGGAGCGGCGACTGGGACGCCTGCCGCGAGGCCCTTGGCGACCTCGCGGTGGCGGCGCTGGAGACGGTCGCGCCGGGGATCGGCAAGCTCGTGACGGCTCGCCAGGTCCTCACGCCGCTCGATCTCGAGCGCGATTACGGCCTGACCGGCGGGCATCCGCTCCACGGCGAGCCCGGCCTCGACCAGTTCTTCCTGTGGCGACCGCTGCTCGGGCACGCCCGCTATCGGATGCCGCTCGAGGGTCTGTACCTGGCGGGCTCCGGCGCGCATCCGGGAGGCGGCATCACCGGCGGCCCGGGCCAGAACGCCGCTCGCGAGATCGTCGCCGACTGGAAGAAGGGAAGTCGCGCGCGTAACGCCGCACGTGACGCCGCGCTGAAGGCCGCCGCCGCAGGTCCGTGATCCGCGCCGCCGCTACCCTGACCGCATGAGTCGCCCACGCGGCGGCCTCGGCCCCGAGTGGTGGCGCGAGGGCGTCCTGTACCAGGTCTATCCGCGCAGTTACCAGGACGCCAACGGCGACGGCATCGGCGATCTCCGCGGGATCACCCAGCGGCTGGACCACCTGGCGGGCGGCGAGGACTCGCTCGGCATCGACGGGATCTGGATCTCGCCGTTCTATCCGTCGCCCATGGCCGACTTCGGCTACGACGTGGCGGACTACTGCGACGTCGACCCGCAATTCGGCACCCTGGCCGACTTCGACGAGCTCCTCGCCGGGGCCCACGCGCGGGGCATCCGGATCATCGTCGACCTCGTCCCGAACCACACCTCCGACGCGCACCCGTGGTTCGTCGAGTCGCGCTCGAGCCGCGCCAACCCGAAGCGCGACTGGTACGTCTGGGCCGACCCGAAACCCGACGGTTCGCCACCGAACGCCTGGCGGTCCGCGTTCAACCGGGTCAGGCGGGAAGCCTGGACGCTCGACCCGACGACCGGCCAGTACTACCTCCATTCGTTCCTGCCCCAGCAGCCCGACCTCAACTGGTGGAACCCGGACGTGCGCCGGGCGTTCGAGGGCATCCTCCGCTTCTGGCTCGACCGGGGCGCCGACGGCTTCCGGATCGACGTGGCCCACAAGACGGTCAAGCCTCGCGACGTGGCCGCCGGGCTCCTTGGGGAGAACCCGCGCGGTGTCCCGGACCTGACTCCGCCCGCGGACGAGCAGGAGCTGCACGCGTTGCTGCGAGCGTGGCGCAAGATCCTCGATGAGTACGACGACCGGATGACGGTGGGCGAGTGCGTGGTCCTCGACCAGGACCGCCTCGTCCAGTTCTACGGGGCGGACAACGACGAGCTGCACCTGGCCTTCAACTTCACGTTCCTGCGCGCGCCATGGACGGCCGCCGCCTTCCGCGAGCGAGCCGATACCTTCGACCGGCTCCTGCCCGCCGGCGCCTGGCCCGACTACACGTTGTCCAACCACGACAATCCGCGCGCCGCCAGCCGCTATGCCCACGGGGACATCGGTGTGGGGCGGCGGCGGGCGCGGCTCGCCGCGCTGATGCTGCTGACCCTGCGCGGCACGCCGTTCATCTACTACGGCGAGGAGATCGGGATGGCCGACGCGCCGGTACCGCCGAGCCGGATAGTCGACGTCGCGGGGCGCGATCCGGAGCGGACGCCAATGCAGTGGGACGCCTCGCCGAGAGCGGGCTTCACGACGGGCGATCCGTGGCTGCCGGTGAACCCCGAGACGGCGACCGTCAACGTCGAGGCGCAGCGCCGAGATCCGGGCTCGATGTTCAGCCTCTACCGCAAGCTGATCCGGGAGCGGCGGGGGAGCGCGGCACTTCGTCGTGGCGCGTACCGGTCGCTGCCGGCGCCGAAGGACGTCTTCGCCTACGTCCGCGAGCTCGATGGCGAGCGACGGGTCGTGGTCCTCAACTTCTCGGAGCGAAGTGTTCGGGTCCCGCTGGCGCGCCTCCTCGGCGCCGCGGACGTCGCGCGATTGACGCTGTCCACCGACGCCGACCGTCGCGCGGAACGGCTTGGCAAGACGCTCCAGCTGAGCCCCGACGAGGGCGTGCTGGTCGATCCGGAACGGCATTGATGTCGTCCGGACGACGGCCGCGGCCGGGGATCGATCTGGCGATCGTGTCCCTGCTAGTCTCGGCCCCGTGAAGCTTGCGCTCGTTGGTGGAGGTGGGTTCCGCACGCCCGTCATCTACCGGGCGATCGCGAGCGGCAAGACCCGCACGCGGTACGACGAGCTCGTCCTGTATGACGTCGATTCCGCTCGGCTCCAGCGGATCGAGGCGGTCCTGCACGGCATCGACGAGGCCGAGGGCGCCACCGTCCCGCACCGGACGACGACACGGCTCGAGGAGGCGGTCGACGGCGCCGACATCATCTACTGCGCGGTCCGTGTCGGCGGACTGGCGGGGCGGCTGGTCGACGAGACCGTGGCGATCGAGGCGGGCGCGATCGGGCAGGAGACGGCGGGCGCCGGCGGAATCGGCTTCGCCCTGCGAACCGTGCCGGTCGTGACAGAGATCGCCCGGGTCGTCGAGCGACGCGCGCCGAACGCCCTGTTCATCAACTTCACGAACCCCGTGGGCCTCGTGACCGAGGCCATCCGTCGGGTGCTCGGCGATCGCGTCGTGGGCATCTGCGATGCGCCCGGGGACCTCTGCCGGCGGGTCGCCCGCGCGCTGGGGCGCCGCCCGGAGGAGCTGTGGTTCGACTACTTCGGGATCAACCACCTCGGCTGGCTGCGCGCCGTGCTGCACGACAACCGGGATCTCCTGCCCGAGCTCCTCGCCCAGCCGGACAAGCTCGAGTCGATCGAGGAGGGACGGCTGTTCGGAGCCGACTGGATCCGGTCGGTCGGGATGATCCCGAACGAGTACCTCTATTACTACTATTTCGAGCGCGAGGCGCTCGACGCGATGCGTGCCGGCCACGTGCGGGCCGCCTGGTTGCGCGACCAGCAGGATGCGTTCTACCGGGGCGATGGCGCGCCGGGGGAGGCGCTGGCGAACTGGCAGGCGACGCTCACCGAGCGAGAGGCGCACTACATGGACGAGGCGTGGGACGGCCGCCAGGAGGCGCGCGAGGAGATCGCCGGCAGCCGCGAGCCGGGCGGCTACGGCGGCCTCGCCCTGGGCCTGGTCGACGCCCTGCACTCGGACGGGCACGTCGTGCGCATCCTCGACGTCGTGAACCGCTCGAGCCTGCCGTTCCTGGACCCGGAGGCGGTCGTCGAGGTGCCGTGCGTCGTGAGCCGCGGCGGGATCGTGCCGGTCGCCATCGGGCAGGTCCCGATCGAGGCCCAGGGCCTGATCCTCCAGGTCCGGGCGTCCGAACGGGCGGCGATCGACGCGGCGCTGTCGGGTTCGAGGCAACTGGCAATTCGGGCGCTGGCGCTCCACCCGCTCGTGCCGTCGGTCGACGTCGCCACCCGGATCCTCGACGGCTACGTCGCGCGCCAGCCCCAGCTCCACGAGGCGCTCAAGTGACCGTCGATGTCGCCTGTGTCGGGTCGCCATTCCTCGACCTGATCTTTCGCGGCCTGAAGGCTCTCCCCGCGCCGGGCGAGGAACAGATCGCGCGCGAGCTCGTGATCGTGCCCGGCGCGATCGCCAACGTCGCCTACGCGCTCAATCGCCTGGGCCTGAACGCGGTCGTGTGTGCGCCGATCGGGAGCGACCCCGCCGGGCGGCTGCTGGGCGAGCTGATGGCGGACGCCGGCGTGCGCTGGGTGGGACGTCCGGCCGATGCGACGCCGGTGTCGGTCGCCCTGCCGGTCGATGGCGACCGGGCGTTCGTGACCGCCGGGCCGCCGCCGAGCGTCGACATCGAGGCCCTTGCCGCGCTCGACGCGCGGGCGGTGATCGTCGACCTGCCGAACGTCGAGCGATTGCCGGAGCTGCCGATCGTCTACGGCGTCGTGGGCGACCCGGAGGTGAAGCTGCTGGCCGGGAACCTGCCGCGCTCGCTGCGCAGCCTGCGGGCGTTGATCCTCAACGATCGCGAGGCCTGCGGGCTGACGGGCGTGACGGATCGCGACGAGGCCGC
>JBGPDX010000194.1:0-4408 GCA_041482475.1 Candidatus Limnocylindria bacterium
CTCATCGACCCGCCGCTCCACGAGTTCCTGCCGTCGCACGAGGAGTTGATCGAGGAGGTCACCCGCCTCAAGACCCTCAAGACGCCTGACAGCGACCCGACCTACGCCCAGGCCAGGACCCTCCTCAGCGCCGTCGAGGCGCTTCGCGAGCAGAACCCGATGCTGGGCCTGCGCGGCTGCCGGCTTGGCTTGATGATTCCGGACTTCGTGAAGATCCAGACCCGGGCGATCCTCAATGCGTCGATCGCCGTGAAGCGCGGCGGAGGCGACCCACACCCCGAGATCATGATCCCGCTCGTCGGCCACGTGAACGAGCTGGCCGAGACGAAGCGAATCCTCGAGGCCGAGGCGAAGGCCGTCCAGGAGGCCGCCGGCGAGACCGTCGACTACAAGTTCGGGACGATGATCGAGGTGCCGCGCGGCGCCCTGACGGCCGACGAGATCGCGCGCCACGCCGCGTTCTTCAGCTTCGGCACCAACGACCTGACCCAGATGACGTTCGGTTACAGCCGCGACGACGCCGAGGGCGGCTTCCTGCTGGCCTACGTCGAGCGGAAGATCCTGCCGGCCAACCCGTTCCAGACGCTCGACACCGCCGGTGTCGGGCAGCTCATGCGGACGGCCGTCGAGAAGGGCCGCGCGGCACGGCCGGACATCGAGCTGGGGATCTGCGGCGAGCACGGCGGCGACCCCGCGTCGATCGCCTTCTGCCACGAGATCGGCCTGGACTACGTGTCCTGCTCGCCCTTTCGCATCCCCGTCGCCCGGCTGGCCGCGGCCCAGGCCGCGCTCGCCGGCGCCGAGCGCGACCGGTAACCGGCACGGGGAATCCGCCACCGCCTCCACGCCGGAGGCTGCGCCATTACGTCGTCGACGTCGCGCCCCTCCGGCTCGACCGCGACTTCCGCTGGCTGTGGACGGGCTCGGTCGTCAGCGGGATCGGCAACCAGATCACCCGGATCGTCCTGCCGTACCAGGTCTACGTCCTGACCGGGTCGACGCTGGCGATCGCGGCTCTGACCGCGGTCGAGCTCGTGCCGCTCCTCGTCCTCGCGCTGGGTGCCGGTTCGCTGGCCGACGCCGTCGACCGTCGCCGGCTCCTCCTCGCGACGCAGGTCCTGCTTGCCCTGACGAGCCTGGCCCTCACCGTCATCGCCCTCCAGCCTGCCCCACCGCTGCCGCTCATCCTCGTCGTCGCCGCGGTCGCCGCGGGCCTGGGTGCGATCTCCCAGCCCGCGCGTGCGTCCGCGACCCCGCGGCTGGTTCCGCCCGTGCGCCTGCCCGCGGCCATCGCCCTGAACCAGCTGTCGTACCAGGCCACGTCCGTCGTTGGTCCGGCCTTCGGCGGCCTGTTGCTCGCCACCGTCGGCACGGCGGGTGCCTACCTCGTCGACGCGCTGACGTTCAGCGGCGTCCTCGTCGGGCTGCTGGCGATCGCGCCGCTGCCGCCGATCGGCGAGGGCACCCGGCCGGGCATCTCCGCGATCGTCGCCGGGCTCCGCTTCGCGTTCGAGCGTCGGGTCATCCTGTCGTCCTTCGTCATCGACCTCAACGCCATGATCTTCGGGATGCCGGCGTCGCTCTTCCCGGTCCTCGCGCTCGACGTCTTCCACACCGGACCCGCGGGCGTCGGGCTGCTGGCCGCCGCGCCGGCGGCGGGCGCCGTCGTCGCCGCTCTGCTGTCCGGCTGGGTGTCGGCCGTCCGCCGGACCGGGCGGGCGATCGTCATCGCCGTGGTCGTCTGGGGCGTCGCCATCGTCGGCTTCGGACTGTCGACCTTCTCGTTCGGC
The DNA here is from genome assembly GCA_041482475.1 of Candidatus Limnocylindria bacterium. Taxonomy (GTDB): domain Bacteria; phylum Chloroflexota; class Limnocylindria; order Limnocylindrales; family CSP1-4; genus JACDAV01. The sequence goes on from JBGPDX010000194.1 coordinate 1,791, forward strand.
CTGGCCCTGGTCTTCCTCGCCATCGCCGGCGCGGCCGACGTCGTGTCGGCCGTCTTCCGCTCGTCGCTCGTCCAGCTCGAGACGCCGGACGAGCTGCGCGGCCGGATCACGTCGATCCACGTCCTCGCCGTCAGCAGCGGGCCGCAGCTCGGCGACATCGAGGCGGCGACCGTGGCCAGCGTCATCGGCGCCCAGGCATCGGTCGTCAGCGGCGGCGTTCTTTGCCTGCTTGGCGTCGTCTGTGTCGTGCGCATCTTTCCTGAGCTGCTCGCCCACATCGCAGCGCCGCGGTCCGGACCCTAGCCCGTTACCTGAATGACGACCTCCCACGTCGCATCAGGGCTGCTGCAGGCTCGTGCCTCGCCGCACGTCGTGCGACCAGCCGTCAGCCGGGCCTCGCCACCGGCCCGCGCCACGAAGGTGCTCGTGACGGTGCCGCAGCCGACGCCCGGCAGGCACGTTCCCGGAGACGCGGGCACCACGGCCGGAGCGCCCGAAGGAGCGAGAACCCGCTGATCGGAGCTCATCGCGGGCGACCAGTAGGTGCTGTGAAGCACCACGCTGACGGTCGTTCCGACCGCCACCGTGACGACCCGTCCCCGGTCGCCCTCCGTCAACGCCACCGTCCCGAGGCCAGGCGAGGGGCGGCCTCCGACGGACGAGCCGGGCGTCGGTCTGGCGGTCGACGTGGACGGTGTCTCGACCGACGGCCCGCCACCCGCCGACGTGGACGGTGTGTCGACCGACGGCTCGCCACCCGTCGGCGTCGCTGACGCCTCGACCGACGGCGCGCCAGCCGCCGACGTCGAAACGGCTGGGCTGCCGCAGCCGACGGCCAGGCTTGCCACCGTGGCAAGGACGGCTGCGAGCCTGGCCGTTCGCCGACGATCGAGGATCACGCCCCTCGGTTCACCGCGAGCGTCGTGGCGCGTGATGGCGACACGTCAGCAGTATGTCGCGACGATCTTGCCAGTGCCGTTATGACCCGGATTCGGCTGGTAGCCGGGGTTCGTCGTCACAACGACGATGTGGACGATGTTCCCAGTGAGGCTCGAACCGCTCTTCGAAACAGAGCTCGTGACGATCACGCCCATGTAGCTCGGCAACGGCCCGTTCGGTGGTGGCGGGCTGTTCCCCGTCCTCGTGATCCAGCTTCCGCCACAGACCGGCGGATTCGAGCTCAGTGTCGCGGTGAAGCCCTTGAAGTCGGTCGGGGCTACCCCGCCGCTGAGCTGGTTGCGGAGATACCAGTCCGAGGCCCAGAACGTCACGACGGTCGACGGCGTCGCCGAGGCGCTGGTGATGTCGCCGATCGCGAAGTCACCCCGGGACGGGAAGGCGAACACGGTGGCCTGTTTGCTCGTGTCCGACGAGGGCAGGTAGTACGTGTCGCCGCCGAAGACCGCCGCGAGCGGCTGCGGGCCCAGCGCGACGGTCACGTTCGGGATCGTGCAGTTGACGTTGCCGCTCGGATCGGCGATGCCGACGCAGCTTTGGCTGCCGACGCTGAGTGTCACGTTCTGCCCCGACGGGGACGGGCCCGTTGTGCCGTCCTCGAGCAGGGAGGCCGCCAGGGTCACCGGGTTGCCCTGGGCGATCACGGTCGGACCCGTGTAGGTCGTCGTCGTCTCCTCGCGGTTGACGGTGATCGACACCGTGTCGGACACGGGGGCATGGTGGCCGTCGGTGACCGTGATCGTCGCCGTGTAGACGCCCGGCGTGTCATTGATGGTCCCGGACACCGTCGCGGTGCGGTCCCCGTTGTCGGTGAGGGTGAGTCCGGCCGGCAACCCGCTGGCCCCGAAGGACAGCGTGTCGCCCACGTCGGCGTCCGTCGCCGACACGCCGAAGGTCAGGACGTCGTGGTAGTCCTGCGCCTGGGCGCCGGGAACGGTGAGCACGGGGAGCGCGTTGACGACGGTCGTCGAGGCTGTCCGGGTAATCGTTGGCTGCGCCGCCCCGGTCGAGTCGTCGAAGTCGAACGCCGCGCTGTTCGTCAGCGTCGTTCCGGCCGCCAGCGGGCCGGTCGGCTGCGCCGTGAAGGTGACCGACGCGGTCTGGTGCGGTGCCAGGTCGCCGAGATTGAATGTCGTCGTGGCCGCCGTGATTCCCGCCGGCAACGTGTCGGTGACGACGACGTTGAAGGCGTCGTCCTGGTTGCTGGGGTTGGTGAACGTCACCGTGTAGTGGAGGATGTCGGCCGGGTTGCCGGGGATGCTGGCCTCGAGGACGGACTTGGTGACGTCGCTCCCGGTCGGAACGGGCGACTCGACGAACGATCCGGTCGTCGTGTAGCTGGCGGCGCAACCGCCGCCGCCGGCGGCGTTGGACCACTCGCGCTGGATCCGGAAGAGGTCGGTGTTGCCTGCTCCCAGGTAGTTGTTGGCGGTCGTGGCGTTCGCCACGCCCATGTTGCGGTTGCACTTGTCGCCGTTCTCGCCGCCGAGCCCGGTCGAGTCCTGCCAGGCGTTGAGCCTCGGGTCGGTTATCGCTTCAAGTTGCTCGTGTTCGACGGAGCTCAGCGTCGTATCGGCCGAGTTGTTGCCGGTGACGGTCGAGTTCCCGCAGCCCCCGATCGTCGCGGTGCTCCGATTGTCCGGGATGTCCGCCCAGATGAA
>JBGPDX010000195.1:0-4396 GCA_041482475.1 Candidatus Limnocylindria bacterium
CACGGAGCACATACAGCAGACCCTCAACCGGGTCGGCTTCCACAAGGGCTCGGCGTTCGTCGAGGTCCTCCAGAACTGCAACATCTTCAACGACGGCGCGTGGCGCGACTTCACCGACCGCGAGGTGCGCGAGGACCGGATGCTGGTTCTCGAGCACGGCAAGCCGATGATCTTCGGCAAGGACCGCGACCGGGGCATCCGGCTGCGCGGCCTCCATCCGGAGGTGGTCCAGGTGGGCGTCGACGGGGTCACCGAGGCCGACCTGCTCGTCCACGACGAGCAGGCGGAGGAGCCGTACCTGGCGCTGATGCTGTCGCGGATGTTCTGGCCCGACTTCCCGGTCCCGGTCGGGGTCCTGCGCGCCGTGCCGCGCCCGACCCATGACCAGCTGATCGAGGAGCAGATCGCGTCCGCAACCGCCGCGTCAGGCGAGGGGGACCTGGAGAAGGCGCTGCTGAGCGGGGAGACCTGGACGGTCGACTAGCCGCGCGCGAGGGAGGGTTCGATGCTCTGTCCGGTTTGCCGGCACGACAACTTCGAGGGGGAGGACAACTGCGCGAACTGCGGCGCCGACCTGCGCACGTCGGACATCCCGCAGCCGGCGATCGACTACCGCGGCCGGCTCCTGGGGCAGCACCTCGACGAGCTTCGCCCCGCACCGCCCCAGGCCCTCGACGCATCGGCGGACGTCGCCCAGGCGATTCAATTGATGCACGAGGAGGCGATCGACTGCGTACTCGTGACCGAGCGGGGCCGGCTGGTCGGGATCTTCACCGACCGCGATGCGGTCATCAAGGTCGCCGGCACGCGCGGCGATCGCCGCCCGCTCCGCGACGTCATGACCCGCGACCCGGTCGTGCTTCGCGACGACGACCCGATCGCGGTGGCGATCAACAAGATGGCCGTCGGTGGCTTCCGGCATATCCCGATCGTCGATAGCCGCGGCCTGCCGACCGGCGTGGTATCGGCAAAGGATGTCTTCCACCACATCGCCTCGATCATCGGCTGACGGCGAGGTGACCGCGCCGCGCGTCGTCGTGCTCGCCCAGGACCTCATCTGGCAGGACCGCCTGGCACGGACAGTCGAAGAAGCCGGCGCGACCGTGACGCGGGCGAAGACGGCACCCGAGCTCGACCGGGCGCTGACGGATTCGGATGCCCTCGTCGTCGACCTGACGGCCCGCGCCTACGACCCGCTCGCGGCGATCGAGCGTGCCCGCGCCGCCGGCGCGCGCGTGCTCGCGGTTGGCCAGCACGACGACGTCGAGCTTCGCAAGCGGGCGCTCGCCCGCGGCGCCGACAAGGTGCTGGCCTATCGGAAGCTGTTCGAGGACGGTCCCCGGACCGTCGCGGCGTGGCTGGCGGCGAAGCCGTCGTAAGGGGCGTGGCGGCGCGGTCGGCAATTCCCGCGGCCCGCTACGGCGAGCGACTGACGCGCGCCCAGGCGTCCGCCGCGGAGCACGGAGTGGGCGCGCTGCTCGTCGGCGTCGGGCCCGACCTGCGCTACCTCACGGGCTACGAGGCGATGCCCCTGGAGCGCCTGACGATGCTCGTCCTGCCGGCGGCGGGGGAGGGGCGACTCATCGCTCCGCGGCTCGAAGGCACGCCGGCGCGGACGTCGCCGGCCGCCGCGAGCAGCTTCGTCGAGGTCGTGACGTGGGAAGAGACGGAGGACGCCCACGCCCTCGTCGCGCGCCTCGTCTCGGACGCCGCCTCGGGCCGGCTGGCCGTCTCCGATCGGCTGTGGGCGAGTCATCTGCTGCGGCTCCAGGCGGCCCTCCCCGGCGCGCGTTTCGGGTCGGCAACGCCCGTCCTGCGGCAGCTGCGGATGGTCAAGGACGCCGACGAGATCGAGCTGCTGACCGAGGCCGCCCACGCCGCCGACCGGGTCGTTGCGGCCATCGCCCGCGGCCGGCTCGTGGGACGGACGGAGGCGGACGTCGCCGGCGAGGTCCGCGAGCGGCTGTTGACGGAGGGGCACGAGCAGGCCGAGTTCGGGATCGTCGCCTCGGGGCCGAATTCCGCGTCGCCGCATCACGTGGCCTCCGATCGCGTCATCGAGGCCGGCGAGCCGATCGTCCTCGACATCGGCGGGATCCTCGGCGGCTATGGCAGCGACATCACCCGCACGCTGTGGGTCACCGGCGGAGATCCGGTTCGCGGCCCCGACGACGAGTTCCTGCGGCTGTTCGAGCTGGTCCGCGAGGCGAATGCACAGGCGACGTCGGCGGTCCGTCCCGGGATCGCCTGCGAGCGGCTCGACGCCGTGGCTCGGGGGATCATCTCGGCCGGCGGCTACGGTCCGCAGTTCATCCACCGGCTGGGCCATGGCATCGGCCTCGAGGGCCACGAGGACCCGTACCTGGTCGCCGGGAACATCGAGCCGCTGGCAACCGGCGCGGCCTTCAGCATCGAGCCGGGGATCTACCTCGAGGGGCGCTACGGGGCCCGGATCGAGGACATCGTCGTTTGCGGCGAGGACGGCCCGATCGTGCTGAACGCGGCGCCCCGGGACCTCTTCATCGTCGACGGCTGAGCCGGCCATCCGGCCCCGGAGCCGCCCGCCCCAACCGAGCCCGGCCGGGCCATGCGGTATCATCGGGCTACCGCAGCCCCCAGGCTGCCGCCCAACGGCTTGAACATGAACCTGACCTTCCAGCGGCGCCCGCCCGCCGCTTGCGAGCTCCGGGACCCCGGCGCCCGGATCGTCGTTCAGTGAGCCGGCGCTCGCGCTACGCCCGGGTGCAGCACGCGACCGGGCGGCCCGCCCGGGTCGAGTCGGGGCGGTCGGAGACTGGGCGGCCGCGCCCCTTCCGACCGGCTTTGGCCGCCGCCCAGACTCCCGTCACGAACGGACATGTCGCCGATGTCGCGACGCCACCCGTCGACCATCCCGCCGACGGGGCCGCGTCTCAGTTGGCCGCCCTCGCCGAGACGCGCGACCAGGCCGCGCGCGCGCCGATCGCGACGCCGAGCGTGCCATCGAACGGCCTCGCCGCCCCGACGATCCTCGCCACGCCAGGCCACGCATCCAACGGCCACGGCCCGATGGCCGGCGACGCGCCCGGCTGCACCGCCCCCCAGCTCCGGCGCTTCATCAAGAGCCGGACCTACGTCCCGATGCACGAGCTGCGGCGTCGCTTCGGCATCAACGGCGGCGAGGACGACGTGACCCTCCTCGACATGGACGGCCGACGCATCTTCGTCGGCCTGCCCTCGCGCGAGGGTCGGCTGCTCGGCGAGCTGCTGAGGGGCGGCGACGTCGGCTACGAGCTGTCGCTCGACCCGCAATCGCCGATCGTCGTCGGCGTCTACCCGATGAGGCCCGTCCCCCGCAACTGACGCGTCGTCAGTCCGCGAAGCGAGCGGGCAGTCGGATCCCCTCGAGCTCGAGCAGCGTCCGCTTCACGTCGAGCATCTCCTCGTGGGTCCCCCACCAGGCGCCGCCGTAGCCCCCAAGGGAGCCATCGCCGGCGATCACGCGGTGGCACGGGACGATCAGCGCGATCGGGTTCCGGCCGACGGCGCCGCCGACGGCTCGCGCGGCCCCGGCTTTGCCGATCCGTCGGGCGACCCGACCGTAGCTCGTCACCTCGCCCCACGGAACCGAGCGCACGGTGTCGAGCACGGCCCGGTCCCAGGCCGGCCGGGGCCCGAGGTCGACCACCAGGTCGAACGGCCCGGGCGATCCGCCCAGATATCCCTCGACCGCAGCCGCCGCTCGTTGGACGAGCTCGCGCGCGGGACCATGTGCCACGCCTGCCGGCTCGACGTGGAGATGGCGGCGCGACTCCAGCGACGCCACGAACCGGTCGGTGGGCGTAAGGAGCTCGATGGCAGTGACGCCGCGCGTCGTCGCGGCGACGTGGATGGGGCCCCAGGGCGCCGGAACGACGGCGTAGGCGGCCGGTGTCTCCCGCATCCGCCCAGTGTCGCCGATGCTCAGCTCTCGAGGCGCCCGACGCGAACGAGGTGGCGGAGGAACAGCAGTCGCTCGATCTGGCCGATCCTCCAACCGCCCTCGACGGGTTCGAGGCCGTTGACCCAGGCGGTCAGGTTGCCCGCCTCGGCGGGACTCATGCCCTTGATCCCGAGCAGGCGGTAGGTTGCCCTCGCCGGCCGCCCTTCGGCCGTCTTCGGCTGGCTCGTTCGGGTCGTGGTCCCCATCTCTCCGGTGCCTCCGCCGCTCGTCGTGTGTGGACGAGACGACAGTCCGCCTGAGGTGGGTTCCCGGACATCGGGCCGCGCACCAGAAGTGGCGCGCGGCCCGCCTTAGCGCCGGAGATCGTCAGCGGGCGACGGCGATGATCTCGAGCACGCCGGCGGCGACGATGGCGGCGAGGATGGCCGCGACCGCGCCGGCCCGCCGCCCGAACCCCAGCGATGTGAGGATCTG
>JBGPDX010000196.1:0-4284 GCA_041482475.1 Candidatus Limnocylindria bacterium
ATCGTCTCGGCCGCGATCCGGTTGTGGAGCGGGGCGAGATCGGCGAGATCCTCGATCGCCTGTACGGTCGGGTCGTCGATCAGCGTCGGGTCACGGAACCGGGCGCCGCCGTGGACCACCCGATAGCCGACCCCGCCGATCGAATCGCGATCGATGCCGGCCGACCCGACCTGCTCAAGGACGGCCGAGACCGCCGATGAACGGCTGGTGGCGACGGTCGCATCGTCGCCCCAGTCAACGGTCGTCGCGACGAGCGCGGTTCTACCAGGAGGCTCCAGGACGGTGGCCTTGAGCGAGCTCGAGCCCGGGTTGAGGACGAGGACGCGCATCCGCAGCGGGTCAGTACGGCCAGGTCCAGTCGCGAATCCCGGCCGGGTCGTCGCCGTGCTCGTGGGTGTAGCTCCGCGCGGACACACGCGCGTCGGCCATCTGCTGGCGAAGGGCTCCAGCCCGCGACCCCAGGCCGGGTACGCGATCGATGACATCCATCACCAGGTGGAACCGGTCGAGATCGTTCCGCATGACCATGTCGAACGGCGTGGTGACCGTCCCTTCCTCCTTGTAGCCGCGAACGTGGATGTTGGCGTGATTCGTCCGCCGGTAGGCGAGGCGATGGATGAGCCACGGGTAGCCGTGATAAGCGAACAGCACCGGGCGATCGGTCGTGAACAGGCTGTCGAACTCGCTGTCGGACAGGCCGTGCGGATGCTCGCTCTCCGGTTGCAGCCGCATCAGGTCCACGACGTTCACGACGCGAACACGCAGATCGGGGAGGTGCTGCCGCAGGATGTCGACGGCGGCGAGCGTTTCGAGCGTCGGGACGTCGCCGCAGCAGCCCAGGACGACGTCCGGCTGACCCTCGTCGTTGCTAGCCCAGTCCCAGATGCCGATCCCTCGCGTGCAGTGCAGGATGGCCTCGTCCATCGACAGCCAGGTCAGGGCAGCCTGCTTGCCGGCGACGACGACGTTGACGTAGTCCCGGCTGCGGAGGCAGTGGTCGGCCACGGACAGGAGGGTGTTGGCATCCGGCGGGAGGTAGACCCGGATGACTTCCGCCTTCTTGTTGACGACGTGATCGATGAACCCCGGGTCCTGGTGCGAGAAGCCATTGTGGTCCTGCCGCCAGACGTGGCTCGTCAGGAGGTAGTTGAACGAGGCGACGGGCCGCCGCCACGGGATCTCGCGGGTCATCTTCAGCCACTTGGCATGCTGGTTGAACATCGAGTCGACGACGTGGATGAAGGCTTCATAGCAGTTGAACAGGCCGTGCCGGCCCGTCAGCAGGTAGCCCTCGAGCCAGCCCTGGCACAGGTGTTCGGACAGCACCTCCATGACGCGCCCGTCGGGCGCGAGATGGTCGTCCGTCGGCAACGTTTCGGCCACCCACGCCCGGTCGGTTGCCTCGAACACCGCGGACAGCCGGTTCGACGCAGTCTCGTCGGGCCCGAACAGCCGGAAGCTTTGGGGATTCCGTCGGATGACGTCGCGCAGGAAGCCGCCCAGAACGCGCGTCGCCTCCGCGAATCCCTTGCCTGGCCCATCGACCGGCACGGCGAAGTCGCGGAAGTCCGGTAACGACAGGTCACGCAGCAGCAATCCGCCGTTGGCGTGTGGATTGGCGCTCATCCGTCGGTCTCCGCGGGGTGCGAGCCCCGCGATGTCGGGCCGAAGGCGGCCGTCCTCGTCGAACAGCTCCTCCGGCCGATAGCTCCGCAGCCACTGCTCGAGCAACGCGAGATGGCCCGGCTTCGTGACGTCGGCGATCGGGACCTGGTGGGAGCGGAAGCTTCCTTCCGCCGGCAGGCCGTCGACCTCCTTCGGGCCCGTCCAGCCCTTTGGACTCTGGAGCACTATCATCGGCCAGCGTGGCCGCCGTGCGGCACGGTCATGGCGAGCCGCACGCTGGATCGCCGCGATCTCGTCGAGGGCCCGGTCCAGCGTCGCGGCCATGGCCTCGTGTGCGACGGCAGGATCGACCGCCTCGACGAAGTGAGGCTGGTAGCCATAGCCCTCCAACAGGGCGGTGAGCTCGTGCCTGGGGATGCGGGCCAGCACGGTCGGGTTCGCGATCTTGTAGCCGTTGAGGTGGAGGATCGGCAGGACCGCGCCATCGGTGACCGGGTTGAGGAACTTGTTCGAATGCCAGCTCGCGGCGAGCGGCCCGGTTTCGGCCTCCCCGTCGCCGACGACACAGAACACGACGAGATCCGGGCTGTCGAATGCCGCGCCGTAGGCGTGGGTCAGCGCGTAACCCAGCTCCCCACCCTCATGGATCGAGCCTGGCGTCTCCGGCGTCACGTGACTGCCGATGCCCCCGGGAAACGAGAACTGCCGGAAGAGCCGGCGGATGCCGCCCTCGTCGAGCGTGATGTCCGGGTAGACCTCGGAATAGGTGCCTTCGAGGTACGCGTTGGCGACCGTCGCCGGTCCGCCATGGCCGGGCCCGATGACATAGATCGAGTCGAGGTTGCGGGCGTTGATCGCGCGGTTGGCGTGGACGTAGATGAAGTTGAGCCCCGGCGTCGTGCCCCAGTGGCCGAGCAGGCGAGGCTTGACGTGCTCGACGCGCAGAGGCTCGCGGAGGAGTGGGTTGTCGAGCAGGTAGATCTGGCCGACCGAAAGGTAGTTCGCGGCGCGCCACCAGGCGTCGATCAGGACCAGCTCGTCATGGCTCAGGGTTGATTCGGCTTGCGCGACCATCGTGCCTTCCGTTTCGTCAGCGGCACCTGCACCGCGGCGATGCGACATCGCTGAGGGTAGCAGCGGCGGTCGCAGCGGCCGTTGAGTGCCTCCACGACCGGGGGGCGATCGTCGTGTCCGCCTCCGGACGGCACCGGCGGTCCCGTCGCAATCGGCGGGCCCGCCGGCGGCGCTAGCTCTCGGGGACCCAGGGGAGGATCGTCGCGCCCGTCGCTCGATCGACCGAGCAGACGAGCGTCTCGATCCGCCCCTCGCGAAATCCGCGGTAGCCGGGGCAGGTGAAGCAGCGCTCGATGTCGATGATCCCGCGCCGTGGACAGACAACCTGGCCCGCTTCGACCGCGAGCCGCAGGACGTTCGGTCCTTCCCCTCGGCGATGACCGCTTCGCATCCTCGGCCTCCAGTCGTGACGCGCGACCCGTGATCCCACGCGAAATTCGTCGGTCCCGTTCCGGCTACGGTGCCTGACGATCAGAGCGTGGCATCGGCCGACGAGGCTCGGGAGAGACGAGGCGCCCGAACTTGGGGGGCCCTTTGGCCCGGCTGGAAGGTCCTGTTCGCGACCTCGAGGCTGTGACGCGTTGCCGCCTCCAGGTTCGCGAGCTCGCGGCGACCGATCTGCTCGCACGCCCAGCCCCAGTGAGCGGTGACCCAATCGCCGACGCCCGGGGATCGCTCACCCGGACCCGTGACCGGTCGGCGCAGGCGTTCCGGGCGGCGTCGTCCGAACCCGATGCGCCCATCCCGGACTTCGAGCGGTTGGGCAAGGACGAGGAGATCCTGACCGTCCACTGCCTCGACCTCGGCGGGCCGGATCAGGCACTGCTCCATGCGCTCGACGAGGTCGTTGACGCGGCCGTCGCGAAGCAGGCCGATCCGCGGGAACAGCTCCAGCACGTGAAAGCTGTGGTGGGGCTGCGCACCCTCACTCGGCTTCGCGGCGAGCGACGGCCACTCCCTGCTCGTCGTTCGGCTTCGGAACCGGCTGCGAAGGCTGTCCTCGAATGTCCGTGCCGGGACCCCGGCGAGGAGGTCGTTGCCGATCCAGTAGGCCTCGACGACGTCGGCGTCGAGCGGGTCTGCCGTCCCGCCCGACTCGGCGATCAGCTGGAGATACGGCCAGGCGCCCTCGAAGTCCCGGCACAGTGCGACGAGCTCGCGATCGTCGACCGCTTCGCGGCAGTGGTCGACGAGTGCCTGGCGATCGGGCCCGCCGCAGTATCCCAGCTGGTTCGGCGGGTACGCGTAACGGGCGAACCGAAGCGGCCCCGACCGGCGTCGCTCAGGCACGCGATTCGCCTCGCCGTGCTGCGCCGGAGCCGTGGACGGCGCCGGCGACGGCGACCAGCAGGAGCGCGCCGGCGAGCACGAGCCCGAGCGCGAGCAGGTCAGCTGGCGAGGGCAGGACGCCGCGAGTCGACGCCTGCAGCGCGGCCGTGACGAGGGCGCCCGAGGCCAGGACGCTCGTGACGATCGTCGCCGGCGCTCGCGATAGGGCGGCATACCAGGACGTGACGTAGCCCGCCAGTAGCAGGCTCGTCAGGCCGATGATCAGCCACTGTCGAAGGCTCAGGGACGCGATCG
>JBGPDX010000197.1:0-4262 GCA_041482475.1 Candidatus Limnocylindria bacterium
CCGAGCGGCACCTCTGTCCTTTCACATTCCCGCCCGGCGGGAATGCGGCGAGCGATGGTCAGGCCGCCGAGGCCTTCTGCCACGGCCTCACTCGAGAAGCCGGCGGTCCTGATTCCCTCAACCGCGCCGGATTCCCGTCCTGAGGGAATCTGACAACCGCGGCCTGCCTCGCTCCCGCGGGACGGGAATCTGGCGAACACCCGGCCTGGCATTCCCGTGGGGCGGGAATTTGGCCGGTCCCGAGCTCGGCATTCCCGTGGGGCGGGAATTTGGCCGGTCCCGAGCTCGGCATTCCCGTGGGGCGGGAATTTGGCCGGTCCCGAGCTCGCCATTCCCGTGAGACGGGAATCTGGCGACCAAACGGGCCAGGGGAGGAGTGGGGCGGGGATCTGGAAGGCCGGGAGCCGCCGAAGGGCCGTGCCCGGCCAGATTCTCGTGCTCGGGGAGGGCCCAGGAGCCGCTGCTAGAATCGCGCGGCCATGACTGCCGCCCTCGTCGTCCAGAAGTTCGGCGGGTCCAGCCTCGCCGACGCCGACCGGATCCGGCGCGTCGCCCGGCGGATCGCCCGCGAGCGCGCCAGCGGCAGCGAGCTCGTCGTGGTCGTTTCGGCGATGGGCGACGCGACCGACGAGCTGCTGGCGCTCGCGGCGGCCGTCACCGACGAGCCGGACGAGCGTGAGCTGGACATGCTGCTGGCGACCGGGGAGCACCAGAGCGCCACGCTCGTGTCCATGGCGCTGCACGCCATGGGCGTCAAGGCGATCAGCCTGACAGGCGGCCAGGCCGGCATCACGACCGACGGCCGGTATGGGAAGGCCCGCATCGCGGCCATCGACCCCAGGCGGGTGCGCGACGAGCTGGGCCAGGGCAAGGTCGTGATCGTGGCGGGCTTCCAGGGGCTGAGCGCCGCCGCGGCCGACCAGCACGAGACCACGACCCTCGGCCGCGGCGGCTCCGACACGACCGCCGTCGCGCTCGCCGCCCGTCTCCACGCGGACCGCTGCCAGATCTTCACCGACGTTCGGGGCATCTACACTGCCGATCCGCGCATCGTCGCCAACGCCCGCCAGCTGCGGATCATCGGCTACGAGGAGATGCTCGAGCTCGCCCACCAGGGCGCGCAGGTCATGCAGACCCGGGCCGTCGAGCTGGGCTGGGTCAACGGCGTGGCGATCGAGGTTCTGAGCTCGTTCGAGGACGCGCCCGGCACGCTCATCACGGAGGATCCGCTCGTGGAGCAGCGCAACAAGGTTCGCGGGCTGGCCCACGACCGGAACGTGGCCAAGATCACGCTGGTCGAGGTCCCGGACAAGCCGGGGGTGGCCGCTAAGGTCTTCCAGCCACTGGCCGAGGCCGGCATCAACGTCGACATGATCGTCCAGAACGTCGGCCATCGCGGCGCGACGGACCTCAGCTTCACGATCCCGCGCGTCGAGCTGGCCAAGGCCAAGCGGCTGCTCGAACCAACCGTCCGCGACCTTGGCTTCCGGGAGATGACGACCGACTCCGCCGTGGCCAAGGTGTCGATCGTCGGCGCGGGCATCCAGAACGCCCCCGGCTACGCGGCGCGGATGTTCGGGGCGCTGGCCGACGCGGGCGTCAACATCGAGATGATCTCGACCTCGGAGATCCGGATCACGACGATCATCGCCGAGGACGCCCTCGAGACCGCGGTCCGGGCGCTCCACGCCGCCTTCGAGCTCGAGCGACCCGAAACCGTCGAAGCCGCCGCGGCCGGCTGATCCCATGGCGCGGCCGTTCCTCTCCCGCCAGGAGCGTTTCGCCGTCGTCGGCTCGACCAACGACGTCGTCCGCGGCTGGCTGGCACAGGGCACGCCCGAGGTCTGCCTGGCCGTCGCCGACGAGCAGTCCCGCGGCCGCGGGCGCGAGGGCCGAGCCTGGATCGCTCCCCGGGGAGCGGCGCTGCTCCTGTCGCTCGGCTTTCGACCGTCCTGGCTGCCAGCCGAACGGGCCTGGCGCCTGGCCGCCACGGCGAGCCTGGCCATGGCCGAGGCGGCCGAAGGGCTGGCCGGACTGCCGACCGGGACCATCCGCCTCAAGTGGCCGAACGATCTCGTGGTCGACAGCACCGACGCCTGGCTCAAGCTGGGCGGCGTGCTCGGCGAGACCGACGGCCTCGGTACGGAGGATCCCCGCGTGGTCGTCGGGATGGGGATCAACGCCGATTGGGCCGCCGTTGACTTCCCGCCGGCCATCGCCGCCGGGATGACGTCCCTCCGCGAGGCCGCGGCCGGGCGCCCGGTCGACGCCGAAGGCCTCCTCGCGGCGTTCCTGCCACATCTCGAGGTCCGGATCGAGGCGCTCCGCGACGGCTCGTTCGGAGCGGCCGACTGGCGGCAGCGGCAGGCGACCACCGGCCGCACGATCCGGCTGGAGCTGCCGCACGGTCGGGCGGAGGAGGTCCGGGCCGTCGACGTCGACGCGAACAGCGGCGCGCTGCTCGTCGACGACGGCCGCGGGACGGCCGAGCGCCAGGTCCTCAGCGCCGAGGTCCGCCACGTCCGGGTCGCCGAGCCGGCGAGCCCGACACCGGCGAGCCCGCCGGCGAGCCCGATCGGGGTGTAACGCCATGCCAGGCCCGGTGTTTGGAAGAGGGAGCGAGGCGCGCGCCGGACGAGCCGGCGTCACCCACCTCGACCGCGATCGCAGCCTCGTGGAGGCGGCGCGTCGGGATCCCCAACGATTCGAAGCGCTCTATCGAAGGTATCTGGCCCAGGTGTACAACTACGCGTTCTACGAGCTCGGCGACCATCACGCGGCGGAGGACGCCACGGAGCGGACGTTCCTGTCCGCGCTCGCCAACCTCCACCGCTTCGAGGAGCGCGCCCGCCCGGCCGACGGCGAGGGCGCCTCGACGTTCCGCGTCTGGTTGTTCCGCATCGCCCGCAACGCCGTCGCCAACGAGTGGCGCCATCGGCGGAACCACCCGGTGGCCGCGATTGAAGCCGCCCAGGGAATGGCCGCGGCCGCGGACGTCGAGTCCGGGGCGGTTGCCCGCGACGAAGCCGCGGAGGCGTGGCGTGCCGTGTCGCGCCTGCCGGTGGATCGCCGCCGGGCGATCGTGCTGCGCTTCGTCGAGGAGATGTCGACGGCGGAGATCGCCGGCATCCTCGGGCGGTCCGAGGGCGCCGTCCGCGTCCTGATTCACAGGGCCCTAAGGTCGCTCGGCCGCGATCTGGGTCGCGAGCGGCATCGATGAACCTGCCGGGCCGCGATCCGGAGGTCGATGCGCTCCGCACGGACCGCTACCTCGAATCCCTGCTCGCGGCGGCCGATCGCCGCGCCTACGACGCGCCAGGCGACAGCGCCGTCGAGGCAACGCTGCGCGACACGGCGGCGCGACTCCGCCGGGCCCTCGTCCGCGTCCACCCGTCGTTCCGCTTCGAGGACCGTCTCGCCACGCGACTCGCCGACGCCGCCGCTGCGATGCGGCTGGCTCCCGCGGCCGGCGCGGAGGGCAGCATCCGCACGATCTCGATCGCTGCCGACGACGATGACGAAGCGGTCAATGCCGACGAGGGCTTCCGGCCGTTGCTGATCGGCGGCGCCCTGACGTCGGCGGCGCTGTCGATCGCCGGCGCGGCGTACGTCGCCTGGCGCCGAACACGTCCGGGCAGGCGCGCCACGTCGCCCATGGCCCGCGCCGTCCGGGCGGCTCGCACGACCCGCCAACGCGCCGGCCGCGCGGCCGCGAGGATCGGCTGATGCCCATCAAGCTGCCGTCGTTCCGCGCCCGTCGCGACGCCCATCCGCCGGATCTCTGGACGAAGTGCCCGTCGTGCGGCGAGATGCTGTTCAACAAGCAGCTCGACAAGGCGCTCCGCGTCTGCCCGAAGTGCGGCCACCATTTCCGGCTGTCGGCCGACAGCCGGCTCGTCCAGCTGCTCGACCACGGCTCGTTCCGCGAGCGCGACGCCGGCCTGCAGTCCGTCGATCCGCTGGGCTTCGTCGACCAGAAGAGCTATCCCGATCGCGTCGCGGCGGCGCAGCTCGCGACGGGGATGCGCGACGCCGCGGTCTGGGGCAGCGGCACGGTCGACGGACGGTCCGTCGCCATCTGCGTCATGGACTTCGGGTTCATGGGCGGCTCGATGGGCGCGGTCGTCGGCGAGAAGGTGACCCGCGCCGCGGAGGCGGCGCTCGACGAGCGGATCCCACTGGTCGTCGTGTCCGCGTCGGGCGGCGCGCGGATGCAGGAAGGCACGCTGGCCCTGATGCAGCTGGCCAAGACGGTCGCCGCA
>JBGPDX010000198.1:0-4247 GCA_041482475.1 Candidatus Limnocylindria bacterium
AGCCGGCGCCCGGTCAGGTCGAGGTGGATCGGCGTCACCGCGATCCGGCGGTTGACGACAGCGTGGAAGTCGGTGCCGGGGACGGACAGGCCCGACGGCGGCGGCCCGCCGATCCAGAAGTAGGGGATACCGCGCGGGTCGACCCGCTGGATGAGCTGGTCCTGGTAGACCCGCTTGCCGAGGCGGGTGACCTCGAAGCCCTTGCATTCGCCCGGCTCGACGGCGGGGACGTTGACATTGATCAGCTCGCCCGGCGACAGGCCGTGCTCGAGGATGTTGCGGGCGACGACCTGGGAGGCTTCGGCTGCCAGGGTGAAGTCGGGGTGCTCGTAGTACTCCTGCGACATGGCGAATGCCGGGCAGCCGTTGATGACCGCCTCCATGGCGGCGCTGACGGTCCCCGAGTAGGTGATGTCGTCGCCGAGGTTGGCGCCGTAGTTGATCCCGGACGCGACGAGGTCGAAGCCATGGCCGAAGTAACCCAGGAAGGCCAGGCTGACGGCATCGGTCGGCGAGCCGTCGACCGAGTAGCCGGTCGACCCGTCGCCCAGCGTCCGCTCGCGGACGCGCAGCGGGCGCATGAGCGTCTTGGTGTGGCCGACCGCGCTCTGGTTGGTGTCGGGGGCGACGACCGTCGTCTCGCCGATCGGATCCAGCGCCTGCTTGAGGGCGAGCAGACCGCGCGATTCGATCCCGTCGTCATTGGTGATGAGGATCCGCGGCCGGCTCGCCCAGTCGCCGAGCGGCCGGGCCATCCGCCGCAGGGCGCGCGGTCCGCCGCGTGTCGCGCCTCCGGCGAGCGGCTCACCCCGTTCCTTGTCGAGATCGCGCCGCTCGGTGCGCGCGCGCTCGCGGGTCATGTCGGGCAGGTCCGCGCGGCCCGGGTCATCGCCACGCCCGTCGGCGGTCGGCCGACGACGCCGGCCGTCGTCGGTCATTCGGATGGTCGGGTGGCGGGAGAGGTCGAGCCTGACGTCCGGCGGGCCGGCCGGGCTGGGCGGCCGGCGGGTGCGGTTCCGCTTGCTCGGCGCGGTCGGCTGGGTGGGGTGGCGGTTGCCTCGTCGATGTCGGGATCGATCCCCGGCGCCGGCTCCCGCGGCACCCGGATCTCGCGATCCTCGCGCACCGCGACCCGTCGCGCGGCACGTTCGCTGACCGTGCCTTCGTCCCGTGCCCGGCGGAGGTACTGGAAGAAGAAGGCGGAGATGACCGCGGCGATGGGGATGCCGAAGATCGCGCCGGTAATCCCCGCGATTTTCGAGCCGACGAGGACCGAGCCCAGGACGACGATCGGGTGGATCCCGACCTCTTCGCCCATGACCCGCGGCTGGAGGACGTTCATCACGAGGAACCAGCCGACGCCCATCGCGGCAAGGGCCGGCAGCGTCGCCTCGGGCTTGACGAGCACGGCGACGAGGACCGGCGGGATCCACGATACGAACGGGCCGAAGAACGGGATCGCCATGAGCAGCCCGGCCAGGACCGAGGTGACCGGCAGGTAGGCGAGGCCCAGGACGCCGCTCGTGAGGACGGCCACGAGGCCGTAGACCAGGCCAATCAGCGCCTGGCCCCGCAGGAAACCGCCGAACGAGCGGGCCACGCTCGTCTCGAGCAGGAGGGCGACCTCCTTGAAGCCCGGCGGGACCATCCGGAACAGGAACGACACGATGTGGTCGCGGTCGACGACGATGTAGAGCGACAGGATCAATACGAGCAGCAGGCTGCCGATGGCGCCGAGGCTGGCGACCGCCAGCTGCTGCAACGGACCAGCGAGCTGCTCCGCGTATCGGTTCAGGTTGTTGATGAAGATCTCCGCCTGGGCCTGCAGGTCGATCTGGTGGAGCCCCAGGGCGTTGAGCCGCTCCTGCCAGGGCGCGACGATCTGCGGCAGCTGCGTCCGGAGCGTCGGGACGTTGGCGATGAAGTCGGCGATCGACTTGGCCAGGGCGCCGGCGACGAGGACGGTGACGAGGATCAGGCCGCCGATGAGCAGGGCGTAGACGAGCACCGCCGCGGCGATCCGCGGGAGGTACGGAATGGCGTTCGTCAGGCGGGCGACGATCGGGCTGAGGATGAACGCCAGCAGCCAGGCCAGGAAGAAGATGAGGATGACGTCGCCGAACGAGAAGAAGACGTCGGCCAGGAAGCCCACGACGACGAAGCCGACGGCGATCGTCGACAGGATCAGCAGGGCGTCGAGCCAGCGGCGCTGACGCTCCGTGACGGGGAAGGCCATGGCTTGGGCTGCGCTCCCGCTCTCCGTCTCAGGAGGGGAGTGCCAGCCCCTCCCCTGCGGTCATGGTAGCGGCCTCAGCGCAGCCCCATCTTCTCCCGGACTTCACCCAGGGTTGCCTGGGCCAGGGGTCGGAGGCGGTCGGCGCCCTCCTCGAGCACGCCCTGGACCTGCGCCCAGTCCGCCATCAGCTCCAGGTAGCGCTCGCGGGCAGGCGCGTAGTGGGCGACGATCCGGTCGCCGAGCAGCTGCTTCATGTCGACGCAGCCGGTCCGCGCCGTCCGCTCGCCCTCCCACAGCGACTCGTAGTCATCGCCGAAGAACGGCTGGAGCTGGCAGACGTTGCAGACCTCGGGACGGCCGGGATCGGTGCGGCGGATCCGCTGCGTGTCGGTGACCATCGACATGACCTGCTTGCGGATGACCTCGGGCTCGGCGAGGACGTCGATCGTGTTGCCGATCGACTTCGACATCTTCCGCACGCCGTCGGTGCCAAGAACCGTCGGCGCGTCCGTGTGGACGGCCTGCGGCTCGAGGAACGTCGGACCATAGCGGTTGTTGAAGGCCCGAACGATCTCGCGCGACACCTCCAGGTGGGCGTCCTGATCGCGCCCGACCGGGACGCTCGTCGCGTGGTAGATGACGATGTCGGCGGCCTGGAGGACGGGATAGGTCAGCAGGCCATGGTTGACGTCGTCCGGCTGGGTCTGCTTCTTCTCCTTGTAGGTGGGCGTGCGCTCGAGCCAGCTGACGGGCGTGACGGTGCTGAGCAGCCAGGCCAGCTCGGTGTGCTCCGGGCGGTGCGACTGGACGAACAGCGTGCAGCGGGACGGGTCCAGACCAAGGGCCAGAAGGGCGGCGGCCATCTCGCGCGTCCGAGCCCGCAGCAGATCGGCGTCATGGGTGCTCGTCAGGGCGTGGTAGTCGACGATGCAGTAGATCGCCTCGTACTCGTCCTGCAGCCGGACGTAGTTGCGGATCGCCCCCAGGTCGTTCCCCAGGTGAACCGTCCCGGACGGCTGGATGCCGCTGAACGTGCGGCGACCGACAGGCTTCGGGGCGAGCGTGGGGGAGGCCGGGCGCGTGTCGGTCGTCATCGCCGGCCGAGTGTAGCGGAGGGCCTCCGGGGGGCGGGTCGGCCGGCCTCCATTCGGCGGCCCGGGCGCCCGTTCGTACTGCCGGAGGGCGCTCGCTCGTCGGCTACCATTCGGCCAATGCCCGTCCGTCACATCCTGGGCCCGTGACCACCTCGCCGCTGCGTGTCGGCGTGCTCGGCGCGGGAACCGTCGGCCGCCAGGTCGTGCACGGCCTGCTCACGTTCGGGGAGCGGCTCGCGCCGGACGGCGGCGCGCCGCTCGAGCTCGCGGCCGTGGCGGTTCGGGACGTCGGCGCCGCGCGGGATCGCGGTTTGCCGCCGGACCTGCTGACCGACGCTCCCGCCCACGTCGTCGCCGATCCCGGCATCGACGTCATCGTCGAGCTCATCGGCGGCGACGAACCGGCCCGAACGCTCGTGCTGGCGGCGCTGTCCGCCGGCAAACCGGTCGTCACGGCCAACAAGCACCTGCTGGCGCACGACGGCGCGGAGCTCGAGGCGGCCGCGCGACGGGCGGGCGTGCCGCTCCGCTTCGAGGCCGCGGTCGGGGCCGGGATTCCCGTGCTTGGACCGCTCGCCTGCGACCTCGTGGCCAATCGCGTCGAATCCGTGCGCGGCATCGTCAACGGCACGACCAACCACATCCTCAGCGCGATGGCCGCCGGCGTCGGCACGTACGAGGCCGTGTTGCGCGACGCGCAGGAGCGCGGCTACGCGGAGGCCGATCCGGGCGGCGACGTCGAGGGACGCGATGCCGTCAACAAGCTCGTCGTCCTCGCCCGCCTCGCCTACGGCGCCTGGCTCGATCCCAGCTGCGTCGTCGATCGACCACCGACCGGGCGCGCGACTGGTGGGCCGGGGATCACCGGCGTGAACGCCCTGGAGCTCGAGGCGGCTGCCGCGCTGGGTCTCGCCATC
>JBGPDX010000199.1:0-4239 GCA_041482475.1 Candidatus Limnocylindria bacterium
GCCTCGAACGCGCCGAGGCGGCGGGCGATGAACAGGTAGACCGCCATGATCCCGACCGGGACGAGGGCGAAGGCCGCGGCCAGGGGCAGATTGCCGGACACGCCCTGCTGCTCGAAGACGACGTTGCCGATGAACTGGTTGTTCGAGACGAGGCCCGGCGTGATGTAGTCGCCGAGGGTCAGGCTGAACGTGAAGATCGAGCCCGCCGCCAGGGCCGGCAGGACGAGCGGCAGGACGACCCGGCGGAACGTCGCCGCGTTGCGGGCACCGAGATCCGAGCTCGCCTCGAGCAGCGAGCGGGGCACCCGCTCGAGGCCCGCATACAGCGGCAGGATCATGTACGGCAGCCAGAGATAGGCGAAGACGATGCCCGCTCCGAGCTCCGATGGGTAGAGCCCGGCCGGACCGAGGCCGAACAGCTGGAGCACCCAGTCGAGCGGCCCGTTCGGCGAGAGGATCACCCGCCAGGCGTAGACCCGGACGAGGTAGCTCGCCCACAGCGGCAACAGGCACAGCATGAACAGGACGGCCCGGGTCCTGGGCGAGGCGACCTGGGCCATGAAGTAGGCGATCGGGAAGGCGATCAGCCCGTCCACGATCGTCACCGCGGTCGCGAACAGCAACGTCCGCACGGCAATCGTCCGGAAGGCCGGCTGTTCGATGAGCTGCCGGAAGTTGTCGAGCGTCCAGTGCTGGACGACCCGACCGGTTGTCCCGTCGAACGTCCAGAAGGCGGTGACGAACAGGAGTGCGAGCGACCCGAGATAGACCACTCCGAACCAACCGACCGGAGGCGTCAGCAGCAGGAGGATCTGGACACGGGATCGCCGATACAGGGCGGCGAACAGGCGGCGCCGCCGGCTGTCCGGAGGCAGCCGGCGGTCCGCCGTGGTCGTGGTCATCGCCGTGGCCCGCGGGATGCGGAGCGCCCGGTCGACGCGGTCGTCGAGCGCCCCGGATCGTGGCTCAGCTGCCGGCCTTGACCGCCTGGTACTGCGTCACCCACTGGTCATAGGGCACGCAGGTCTGGCCGCGGCTGTCGCCGCAGTCGGCCTGGGGGGTCTTCCAGAAGCTGATCGAGTCGTAGAACGACTTGTCGTTGACGCTGTAGAGCGTGCAGAAGTCCTTCACGCCATAGGAGCCATACTTCTTGTCGAGCTCGGTGCAGGCCTTCGGGTTCGCCGGCGCCTCACCGAAGTACTCGGCGACCTCGGCCTGGACGTGCGGCGTGACCATCCACGCCATCCACTTGTACATGCAGTTCGGATGCTTCGCCTTCGAGGCCAGCATCCACGTGTCGGCCCAGCCGGTCATGCCCTCGGTCGGGACGACCGCATTGACCGCCACGCCGGCCGCCTTGAGGGTGTTCGTCTGGTACGGCCAGGTCGTCCCGACGACGGTCGCCCCGCTGGTGAAGTTGTCGATCTCGTCGGTATACGCCGACCAGTACTTGCCGACGTAGGGATGCTGCCCCTTGAGAAGCGCGATCGCCGCATCGAACTGGGGCTGGGTCAGCTCGTACGGATCGGTGATCCCGAGGTCGGGCTGATGGGCCTTGAGGTAGAGCGCCGCGTCGGCGACGTAGATGGACCCGTCGTACGCCGTGACCTTGCCCTTGTAGGCCTCCATCTTGGCGGGATCGAAGGTGACGTCCCAGCTCGTCGGCGCGGGCGTCACCTTGTCGGTCCGCCACATCAGGGTGTTGCCGCCCCAGCCGTGCGACACGCCGTAGTGCTTGCCGGCGACGGTGTTGTGGGCCGGCGACTGCAGGAACGGGCTGATGTCCTTGAAGTCGGGGATCAGGTCGACGTTGACCTCGGCGACGTCGCCGCGGCTGATCAGCGTGTTCGACGCGTCGCCGGACGCGGAGACGCCGTCGTACAGCCCGCCGCCACCGCCCTGCATCAGCGAGACCATCGCGTCGGACGTATCGGCCGGCTTGACGTTGACCTTGCCGCAATCGGGGTTGGCCTTGGTGAAGGGGTTGACCCAGTCGTATTCCGGGACGTTCGAGCCGTCCTCGGCATAGCCGGCCCAGACGATGATGTCCACCTCGCCCTCGCCGGGTCCGATGGCCGTCGGCAGGTTCGAGCTCGGCTCGACCGAGGGCGGGGTGGCGGAGCCCGTCGAGGTGCTCGGGGCGACGCTCGGCGCGCCGGTCGATGCGCTCGGCGCGGTCGACGAGCCGCCTGTACAGGCGGCGATCACAATGCCGAGGCTGGCCGCCACGGCAAACACGGAACGGGATCTCATGCTGCTCCTCCTCCAGGTTCATCGATCGCGAAGATGTGCTGCTTCTTCCAGATCAGACGGACCGCCGTCCCGTCGAGGGCGAGCGCGTCCGTCGACGATGTTGTCAGGTTCTGCTGGGTGACGACGAGCTCGGCGCCCGCGTCGAGGATCACGACGAAGCGCGTGTCCGGGCCGAGGTAGACGACGCTCCGGATCCGACCCGTGGCCGATGTCTCGTCCGGTCCCACGGCCGCATCCGGTGCGGCGATGCGGATCTTCTCCGGTCGCACGGTGAACGTCCCGGCCTCGCCGAGGATCGCCCGGGCGGCGTCGCCGCGGAGCAGGTTGGATGTCCCGACGAAGCCGGCCACGAACGGCGTGCGCGGCCGCTCGTACACGTCCGCGGGCGCCCCGACCTGCTCGATCCGGCCGTGGTTGAAGACGGCCAGCCGGTCGCTCATCGTGAGCGCCTCCTCCTGGTCGTGGGTCACGTAGATGAACGTGATCCCGACCTGCTGCTGGATCGCCTTGAGCTCGATCTGCATCTCCTCGCGGAGCTTGAGGTCGAGGGCCCCGAGCGGCTCGTCGAGGAGCAGCACGCGCGGCCGGTTGACGAGGGCGCGGGCGAGGGCGACCCGCTGCCGCTGGCCGCCCGACAGCTGTCCCGGCCGACGGCGCTCGTACCCCTCGAGCCGAACCATTCCGAGGGCATCGCCGACCCGTCGCGTCCGCTCCTCCTTCGGGACCTTCCGGACGACGAGGCCGTACGCGACGTTGTCGCCGACGGTCATGTGGGGGAACAGGGCGTAGTCCTGGAAGACCGTGTTCACGTCGCGGGCGAACGGCGGCTCGTCGGAGACGTCGACGCCGTGGAGCAGGATCCGGCCCGACGTCGGGAGCTCGAAGCCGGCGATCATCCGGAGCGTTGTCGTCTTGCCCGACCCGGACGGCCCGAGCATCGAGAAGAACTCCCCGTCGCGGACGTCGAGGTCGATGCCGGCCACCGCGACGACGTCGCCGAATCGCTTCGTGACGGCCTCGAGGCGGACCGCGGGCGGGGCGGACGCCGCCGACGAGCCTGCGGCCGGCTCGGCTCGCTCGACGGCGGGGACGGTCGGGGTCGGGAGCGCCAAGCGGGTCCTCGGTCTGGGGTCCGGGTGTGTTCGCTGCCGGGCGAGGCTGCGGTGTCGCCGCACATTGCGGTCCGTTTCGCACGCATGTCAAGCCGAACGGGCCCGATCGGTCGCACGTCGCGCGCTGCGGTCGCCCGTGCGGACGGTGCCCCGCCCGGGCGGGCGCACCCCGGTGGACACCCGCCGCGGTGGACGCCTGCGGCCGGCGTCGCGGCTAGACTCGCGCCCGTGATCCCCCGCCCGCTGACCGTGACCGTCGTCGTGGTCGCCCTGGCCACCGCTCTCGGCGGCTGCGACGCAGGCCCGCCGCCCGCGACGCCGCCGATCGTCCCGGGCTCGACAGGGGCGCCGCGCGAGGTGAACGTCGTGCTCAAGGACTGGATCTTCCTGCCCGATCCGGTCGACGTCGTCCCGGGCGAGACGGTCGTCCTCCACGTCATCAACGGCGGGCTCGAGGTCCACGAGCTCGTCATCGGCGATCAGGCGGTCCAGGATGCCTGGGAGAAGGCCGAGGCGGTCTTCGCGGATCCGCCGCCCGGCCCGACCCCGGTCGTCAGCGTTCCGCCGGCGGTGGCCGGGATCCGCGTCGTCGTCGCCTCCGGCCAGCGGATCGACCTGACCTGGACCGTGCCGGGATCGGCCACGGTGGCCGGGCTCGTCTTCGGCTGCCACATCCCGGGACATTGGGCGAAGGGGATGCGGGCGGCCGTCCGGGTCGCGCCGTCGGGAGGCTGATCGGCCGACCATCGACGCACATCCGACCGCGCCGGTGCGGGCGATTCGGGGACGTCGCGCCCGGTCGAACGGCGGTGCTAGGATTCGGGCCCGCCCAACGGCGGCGCGAGCACCGCAACCCGGGTCGAGGAGAGCGAAC
>JBGPDX010000200.1:0-4231 GCA_041482475.1 Candidatus Limnocylindria bacterium
CGACCTGCGGTGTGAACCGACGGAGGATCGCCATGACCTCGCGGCTGACCGACTGGTACTTCGCGCCGTCGACCGGCAGGAACACCCCGTCCGGGCACAGCCGACCGGCCTCGCGCAGCGACATCGCTGAGTGGACCCCGAACCGCCCAGCCTCGTAGCTGGCGGCGCTGCCCACGCCGCGAGCCGTGCGCCCGCCCCCGCCCACGAGGACCGGCCGGCCGAGGAGCTCCGGGCGGTCGCGCTGCTCGACCGCCGCGAAGAACGCATCGAGGTCGACGTGGAGGATCGTCCGTCGGGTCACCGCTCTATCATCGCGCCACCGTGGAGCCGGCCAGCCGCCCGAACGCGCGCCTCGAGGGGGCCCGCCTCCGCCTCGTCGGTCGGCCGGTCCAGACGCTCGTCCTGGTCACCTGCCTCCTGCTGCTGGCGCGCTACGTGCCGGCCATCGGGATCGTCCTCGTCTGGCCGTTCCTGTTCGTCGTCCCGGGCTGGCTCCTTGTCGCTCGCGTCGCCCCGTCGGTCTCCCCGGTCGGGCGTCTGGGGATGGGGATCGCGGTCAGCGTCGTGGCGGCCGCGCACCTGGTCAACGTCGTCGGCCTCCTCGCGGGCAGGTTCGATCGCGACGTCGCGCTGGTCGCCGCGTGGCTCCTCATCGCCGCGTCCTTCGCGTTGGCCACGCTGAAGCTGCCGTACGTATCGGATCCGCCGCGCGTCGACGCGGCCGCCATCCGCCGGGCCCTGTCCCACTACCGGGCGGCCTGGCTCACGGCCGCGTTCGGTGTCCTGGTCGTCGGCGGGATCCTGGCCCTCAGCGCGTGGCACGAGGTGGACGGCGACTGGATCTCCGGCGGCTGGAACTGGAGCGACTTCCTCGTCCACGTGTCGATTGGCGCGAGCCTTCAGGCCGGCAACTTCCCGCCGCAGGTGCCGTACGCCGCCGGCGAGCCGCTCGCCTACCACTGGTTCGCCGACTTCCACGGGGCGATCGCCGCGACGACGGCCGGCCTCGACGTCATCCCCGTATTCGTCGTGTCGAACGCGGTCATGGCCGGCGCCTTCGTCCTCCTCGTCTGGGAGCTCGCCGTCCGGGTCCTCGGCGATCGGCGAGCCGGCGTTCCGGCGGCGATCCTTGCGCTGTTCGGCGGCGGACTCGGCTGGATCCGGCTGCCGATCGACCTCGCGGCGGGCAAGGGCGACCTCGCCACGCTCATCGCCAACGTCCCGTACGACAACGTCTGGTTCGCCGAATGGCCGGCGTTCAGGATCGCGTCGGTCCTGGGGACGGGTTTCCTGCCGCACCGGGCGACGGCGTTCGGCCTGCCGATCCTCGTCGCGGTCGTGCTGCTGGCCCACGTGTCGATGGGCCGGAACCGCGCAGGCATGGTCGCCGCCGGGCTGCTCGCGGCGCTGCTCGCGCCGTTCAACTTCTTCTTCTTCCCGGCCTGCTATCTCATCGTCCTGCTCGACGCCCTGTCACGGCGGCTGTGGCGCCAGCCGGGGTGGGCCTGGGACGCAATCGCCTTCCTGGGCCCCGTCATCCTGGGCCTGCCGTTCATCGTTGGGCCGGTGCTGCTTCAATCGGGCCGCGGGGCGTTCCGCTTCGTAACCGGCTGGTCGGAAGCCCCGTTCGATCACGGACCGGCGGCGGTCGTCTTCTTCTACGTCACCAACCTGGGCATCCCGCTGGCGCTGGCCGCGATCGCCCTGCTGTCGCGACACCTGCCGTCCCGCGGCTGGCTCCTCGCGTGGGCGGTCGCACTGTTCGTCGTCCCCAACGTCATCGTCGTGAGCGTTGTCGAGTTCGACATGAACAAGTACTTCCAGGTGATGTGGATCGCCCTGGCGCTGCTCGGCGCCTGGCTGATCCGCCGCTGGCCGCGGCCCGCCGTCGCGACGGTCCTCGTCGCCTGCGCGATCTCGCCCGCCCTCATCGGCGCGTGGCACGTCGCGAGCATGAACGTCGCGCTGACCGGCGGCCAGGAGACGGCGGCGCGCTGGATTGCCGCGAACGTGCCCGAACGAACCGTCTTCATCACCGAGGCCTTCATCAACAGCCCGGTCGATCTCGCCGGCAGGCTTCGGGTGACGTCGTTCGGGCCCTACGTCGCGAATCTGGGCTTCGACCCCGACGTCCGGGCGGCCGACGTCCAGCGCGCTTACTGCGACGGCGACGCGGCCGCCCAGGCGGTCATGGCCCGGTACGGCGCGACGTACGTCCTGTCCAACGGCGGGGTCCTGGACTGCGCCGGCGGCAACCAGACGGATTTCGCCGCAAGCCCGCTGTTCAGGACCGTCTACGACGCCGACGGGGTGTCGATCTGGCAGCTCGTCGGCGGCTGATCCGGCGGCGTTGGGCGGGTGTCGAAGGCCTTGCGGTCGCGGAGGCCTCGCGGCCGTCGTCCGGGTCTACCCCTTCGGCTCGACGACGACCGTGACCTCGGGTGTCAGGCCGGAGGAGACCTTGACCGCGACCTTGTAGGTGCCGAGCGACTTGAGCGGCTCCTCCAGGTCGATCTTGTGGCGGTCGACCTCGATCCCGCGGCGGCCCAGCGCGTCGGCGATGTCCTTGGTCGTGATCGAGCCGTAGAGCTTCCCGCCGTCGCCGACCTTGACGCCCATCGTCAGGGTCGTGCTGGCGATCCGGGTGGCGGCGACCTCGGCGTCTTCGCGCTCGCGCTTGCGCTTCTCCTCGCGGCTGGCGACGTCGTGCTGCCAGGCGCGATACGCGCCACCCGCCGCCGGGACGGCAAGGCGCTTGGGGATGAGGAAGTTCGTCGCGAAACCGTCGGCGACGCTCTTCATGTCGCCGCTCTTGCCAAGCGTCGCGACGTCCTGCGTGAGAATGACCTTCACCCGACCGATTCCTCCTTGTTGATCCATGTCCTGATGCGCGGCCCGATGCCCGACTGGTCCACGGCGTCGCCGACTGCCGAAAAGGCCGCCGGGATCCGCCGGACAGCCCGTCTCACCGGACCCGGCGTCAGCCGCCGGATCTGGGCGACGTCGCGCTCGAAGGCCAGCTTGTCGATGCCCAGCGAGTCGAGCTTCTCGTTCAGCAGTTCGGCCGGGACGCCCTCGAGGAACAGGTCGACCGCGAGGGCCACGACCACGAGATCGTCGAGCCCGCCGACGATCGGCGTGTCGTCCGGGACGAGGTCGCGGCCGAGCAGCAGGTAGCCGAGCGCGCCGCCCAGCAGCGCCTTGCGCGAGACGGGCGTGCGTTCGTCGACGGCGAGCGCCCAGACGAGCCGCGCGTACGACGGCACCCGGCTGGCGACCGGCAGGAACGCGAGCAGACCCACGGCGCGCCGAACCGCGCCGCCCGCGGTCCGCCTGGACCGCCGGCTACGCTTCGCCGGCTGCTCGTCCTGTGCCATCCGAAAAGCCACCCTCCCACGCCGGCCGGCCGTTTCCGCGTGCACGGAGCCGCCCCGGGGGATCGGAGTCTAGCAGCCGTCTCTCGTTGCGCAGCTGCTCGCGTCCGAGACAACCGGGTGACCGGATTCGCCGAGCCAACCGCACGCGCTTGACATCGAACGTCCGTTCGGTATGCTTCTCGACAAGAGGAGGCGCGAGTGACCAAGCACGACGCCGAACGCAAGGTCAGGATCCTGGACTTCATCGCCGCGACGCTTCGCGCCCGCGGCTATCCGCCGTCGGTCCGGGAGATCGCCCGAGCGGTGGGCCTGGCCTCCACGTCGGCCGTCCACCACCACCTCCAGATCCTCGAGCGCGAGGGCTACCTCGAACGAGGCGCCGCCCAGTCGCGCGCCATCCGGCTGACGCCCACCGCCGCGCTCCGGCTCGGCCTGTCGAGCGAGCTCATGCCGCAGTCCGCGATGAGCGAGGCTCATCTCCTGCCGATCGTCGGCGAGATTGCCGCCGGCGGGCCGATCGAGGCCTACCAGGACGCCTCCGAATCGATGGCCATCCCGGACCTCCTCGCCCCCAGTGGCGACGCCTACGTTCTCAAGGTCCGCGGCGACTCGATGATCGAGGCCCACATCGCGGACGGCGACTTCGTCCTCATCCGGCCGCAGTCCACGGCCCGCAACGGCGACATCGTCGTCGCCCAGGTCGAGGACAACGCGGTCACCCTCAAGACCTTCTTCAAGGAGAAGGACCGGATCCGCCTCCAGCCGGCCAACCCGAACTACCCAGCGCAGTTCTACGACGACGTCCGAATCCAGGGCAAGCTCATCGGGGTCATCCGCCGCCTCGACTGAGCCGC
>JBGPDX010000201.1:0-4117 GCA_041482475.1 Candidatus Limnocylindria bacterium
CCATGAGCCTCCTAGATGACGCCGGCGCCGCGAAGCCGGACGACTTCCTCCCAGGCGTAGCCAAGCTCGTCGAGAATCTCATCCGTGTCCTGGCCCAGCAGCGGCGGCGCGATCCGCACGTGGGCAGGCGTCCGCGACAGGGCGAACGGCACGCCGATCTGGTCCACGCCGCCCAGCTGCGGGTGGGCGACGGTGACGTGCATCGACGATCCCCGTGCGGCCGGCGTGGCGAAGGCCGACAGCACGTCGTTGATCTGGCCGCACGGCACGTCGGCGGCGTCGAGGGCGCTGACCCAGTCGGCAGACGAACGGGTCGCGAAGCGCTGCGCGAGGATTGGCCGAAGGACGTCGCGGTGCTCGACCCGATCCCCGTTGGTGGCGAACCGCGCGTCCGCGGCGAGCTCTGCCAGCCCCAGCGCGCGACAGAATCGCGGCCACTGCCGCTCGCTGCCCACCGCGACCGCGATCTGCCCGTCGGCGGTGGCAAACGTCTCGTACGGCACGATGTTGGGGTGGGCGTTGCCGCGGCGGCCCGGCGAGCGCCCCGCAACGAAGGCGTTCTGGGCCTGGTTGGCGAGGAGGGCCAGCGTCGAGGCCACCAGCGACACGTCGATTCGCTGCCCCCGGCGCGCCTCGACCGGCGTCGCCCGCTCGCGCTCGAGCAGCGCCGCGAGGACGGCGACCGCGCCGAACAATCCCGTCGCGATGTCGCTGATCGCCACGCCGACCTTCGTCGGGGAGCCGCCGGCCTGGTCCGGGAACCCGGTGATCGACATCAGGCCGCCGACCGCCTGGATGACCGAGTCGTAGCCGGGCCGCCCGGCATCCGGACCCGAGGATCCGTAGCCGCTGATGGCGAGATGGACGAGCTGGGTGTTGATTCGCTCGAGCTCGCCATCCCCGAAGCCCAGCCGATCGAGGCCTCCCGGTCGGAAGTTCTCCACGAGGACGTCGCCGCGCTCGAGCAGGCGCCTCAGGACGCGGGCGCCGTCCGGGGAGCGCAGGTCGAGACGCAGGCTGCGCTTGTTGCGATTGACCGCCAGGTAGTAGGCCGCGGTCCGGGTTGCGCGGTCGCCGATCCAGGGCGGGCCCCAGCCCCGCGTCGCGTCGCCCTCGAGCGGCTCGACCTTGATGACGTCCGCGCCTAGGTCGCCAAGCAGCATCGTGCAGAACGGCCCGGCGAGCACGGTGGAGCAGTCGACGACCGACAGGCCCGCGAGCGGCCCGGATGGTTCGGTGGACATCCGCCGGATCGTACCCGCCGCCTATCCCGTCGGCATGATCCCGCCACGTTGACGGGTACGATCCCCGGATGACCGACGCCCGGCGACTGACGCTCATGACCGTCCATGCCCACCCCGACGACGAGACCATCGGGACCGGCGGGACCATGGCCAGGGCCGTCCGCGAGGGTCGCCGCGTGGTGCTGGTCACCTGCACCCGCGGCGAGATGGGCGAGATCGTCGTCCCCGACCTCGACACGCCGGACAACCATCGGCGCCTCGGCGAGATCCGCGCCGCAGAGCTCGAGGCGGCGATGGGCAAGCTTGGCGTGACCGAGTGGGAGAACCTGGGCTACCGCGACTCCGACATGATGGGTCGCGCCGGCAACCTGGACCCACGTTGCTTCTGGCGGGCAGATCTCGACGAGGCCGCGCGGCGCCTCGTCTGGCTCATCCGCCGTTACCAGCCGGACGTCATCACGACCTACAACGACTTCGGTGGCTACGGCCATCCCGACCACATCCG
The DNA here is from genome assembly GCA_041482475.1 of Candidatus Limnocylindria bacterium. Classification (GTDB taxonomy): domain Bacteria; phylum Chloroflexota; class Limnocylindria; order Limnocylindrales; family CSP1-4; genus JACDAV01. The sequence goes on from JBGPDX010000201.1 coordinate 1,750, forward strand.
GACGCACGACGTGGCGGTTCGCGCCTGGCCGCGGGCCGGCGATCCGGCCTGGTACCCCGAGCAGCTGGCGCCGGAGCATGGTGGGACTGGACCTGCCGAAGCCGACGGTGGGCTCGCGCCCTGGTCGCCGTCGAAGCTCTACGAGCAGGCCATCCCGGCGTCGGTCCGCGTGCGGATGCAGGAGCGGATGACCGAGCTGGGCAAGACCAGCTGGTGGACACCCCCGGAGGACGCGCCGCCGGAGGATCGGGCCGAGTTCGAGGCCATGGTGGCAAAGATGCTCGTCCCCGACGAGACGATCACTTCCCGGGTCGACATCTCGTCCGTCGTCGACGCCAAGTGGGCGGCGCTCGAGCAGCACGTCACCCAGATCGGCCCGGAGAATCCGTTCATCCTGTTCGGCGTCGACGGCTGGCGCGAGTTCTGGTCGGAGGAGGCGTACATCCTGCGCGAGTCGCGGGTCGACAGCCGCCTGCCGGAGACCGACCTGTTCGCCGGCCTGGGCCCAGCACCGTCACCGGCGGCCAGGCAGCGACGATCAGCCGCCGTGCGGCCTGGTTGATCCGCCCGGCCGGAGCCTCGCCCGCCTCGGGCCGGCGCAAGGGACCATCGGGCCAGTGCCATCCCGGCATCGGTCGGGTAGGGTCCCGTTCGATGCCTGCGCTTGACGCCGACGCGTTCGACCCGCCCCTGCCGGCGGGCGCGGCCCGACCCACATCGCCGGCTGGGCTCTCCGGCTTCGAGATGGCCGGGGTCGACGACGTCCTCGTGTTCAAGCACTCCGACGTCGGGTTCTCCCTGCTGGGAGGCGCGGGACGGGGCGTCGGTTGGGCGGGGGTCGTGGACCTCGAGCCCGGTGACGATTCGCTCGTCGGGCGGGCGTGGCGGGCCGGCGCGCTATGCCGGCAGGCGGGGACCCGGGCGCAGCAGGTTGCTGGGCCCTACCACGCACGACACGCGGCGGCCGTGCCGGTCGGCCAGCGATACGTCGTCCTCTTCGGCGCGAATCGGCCGATCGAGCTGCGCGAGCCTGATTTCGTCCGCCTCGCCGTCGCCGCCGTCGATCGCATCCACGGCGTCCCCGCCGACAAGCTGCTGGCCGACGAGCTTGAGCTCGTCCACGCCGTCCGGGCCCTGATGGCCTACCGGCCGGAGAACGTCCGGGACACGATGCGGCACGTCGCAACGGTGGCGGCGCAGGCCCTGTCGTGCGACGTCGCCCTGATCCGGGTCGACCACGATGGCGAGCCGATCACGGAGGCCGTCCACCTCGACGCCCCGGATTCGACGCTGATCGGACCCGCCGCGGACGGGTACCTGGCCCAGGCGACGCTGTCGGCCACGCCGCCGGTCGAACAGGCGACACCGCGCAGCGCGGGCGCCGGCGTCTTCGGGGTCGACGTGGTCTCGCGGATGGCGCTGCGGCTCGGCGCCGACCCGGCGATCGGCACGCTTGCCCTCGGCCACGCCTCGGTCCGGCCGCGGGGCTTCACCTCGCTCTGTCAGCGGATCGGACGTGCGCTCGCCGACGCGGCGGAGCTCCTGATCACCCAGGCCATGGCACGCGAGCAGCTGGCGGCGGAGCGCGATCTGCTGGCGCGAATCAGCGGCATCGACGCGCTGACGGGCATCGCCAATCGCCGGGGATGGGACGAAGCCGCGGCCGGGCTTCTCGCCGCGTCGCGCCCCGAGCCAGCCGCCGTCCTGAGCTGCGACCTCGACCGGCTCAAGGAAGCCAACGACCGCTACGGCCATGCCGCGGGCGACACGCTGCTCCGGGCGACGGCGAACCTCCTTCGCTCATGCGTCCGGGACCGCGACCTCGTCGCCCGGATCGGTGGCGACGAGTTCGCCGTCCTGCTTCGCGCCGTCGACGATCGGACGGCCGCCCGCATCCGGCGGCGGATCCGCCGCGCCGAGCATGTCTGGCGGGTCACCGAGCACGGCCTGAGCCCGCAGCTCTCGCTGGGCCTGGCTCCCGTGATCGACAACGACCTGGAGGCCGCGCGCCAGGTGGCCGACCGGCGGATGTACGCGAACAAGCGTCGCCGGAGGGCGTCGGCAATGGCGCCGAACGGCGCTCGAATGGTGGACCGGCGGCTCCGGTCGACCGATGCCGCCGCCAGCAGGCGAGCAGGCCCGTAGCGGATCGGTCAGCCGTCGCAGGTCTCGATCGGGGCAGAGGAACGCCCCGTTCGGGCGGGCGAACGGGGCGTAGAGGAAAGCGTTGTGGCGGACCCGACCGGATTCGAACCGGCGATCTCCAGCGTGACAGGCTGGCATGTTGGGCCGCTACACCACGGGTCCGTTGCGGCGAGTTGGGAGGATAGCACGGCCGTCGTGGGCTGCCACTCCGCCCGGTCCCGCA
>JBGPDX010000202.1:0-4077 GCA_041482475.1 Candidatus Limnocylindria bacterium
GCCGTCGCCCGGCTCAGGCCCTCGCGGTCGCCCAGGTAGTGGCAGCGGACCAGCTCGCCCAGCCGGACCGGCAGGACGTTGTTGGCGAGGTAGCCGACGAGGAGATAGGCGAACGTGGCCCGGAACGGGACATCGCGGATGGGCGCCAGCAACCCACGCCAGCGCGCGGCGCGGACGACGAGGTCGATGAGCAGGAAGGCGGCCGCGACGAGCAGCCATGCCGGTGAGGCGTGGGCCACGACGTCGGCGGTCGTCCGGGTGTCGACCGAGCCGAAGACGACGACGAAGGCGACGATCGACACGCCGATGCCGACGACCGCGCGGATGAGCGCCCCCCGGGTCGGCCGACCCACCCGCCTCAGCGCCCGGGCCGCTTGGCGACGAGCTTATGCGAGCGGCGCACCCGCAGCCGATGGAGGAGATACCGGCCGACGACGCGCAGGGTCGACAGGCCGTAGACGACGCTCCGCCGGAAGCCGACCGAGCTGGCCTCCTCGAAGTAGCGCGTCGGCACGGCGATCTCGCCGATCTCGAAGCCGCCGGCGGCCACGACCTGGGCGATGAGCTCCTGGTCGAACACGAAGTCGTTGCTGTTGAGTCGGTACGGGATCGTCTCGAGGAGCCGGCGGCTGTAGGCCCGCAGGCCGGTGTGGTACTCGGACAGGTGGAGCCCGAAGACGCGGTTCTCGAGGATCGTCAGGAAGCGGTTGCTGAGGTATTTCCAGCGGGGCATGCCGCCGGCCAGCGGATCGCCCAGGAACCGGCTGCCGAGCATGAGGTCCTTGTCGCCGGCGAGGATCGGGGCGATCAGGGCCGGGATGCGTGTCGCGTCGTACTGGTAGTCGGGGTGGAGCATGACGACGACCTGGGCGCCGACGGCGAGGGCCGCGTCGTAGCACGTCTTCTGGTTGCCGCCGTAGCCCCGGTTCTGGCGGTGGACGATGACGTCTAGGCCCAGCTGGCGGGCGACGTCGACGGTCTCGTCGTTGGACACGTCGTCGACGAGGATGATCCGGTCGACCAGCTGGTGGGGAATGTCGGCGTAGGTCCGCTCGAGCGTCTTCGCGGCGTTGTACGCGGGCATGACGATGACGACGCGGGCGGCGTCGGGCAGGATCGGATCCGGGGTCGTCGAGAGGGGTGCGGGACCGGGCTCCACCGCGGGAGCGTACCGCACCCCTGCCGTCACGCCCATGTCACGGATGGCGGGTATCGTGGCAGGATCGCGCTGCAACGCCCCCAGGAGCCACCGATGTTCGAGCGTCTGTTCGGTACGCCCACCCAGGATCCGGAGCTCAAGAACCGGATCCCGCCGGGTCAGTACAAGACCGACAAGTTCCCGGTCCTCCACTACGGCTCCGTGCCTCACACGGACCTCGCCACCTGGGACTTCCGCGTCTGGGGCCAGGTCGACGCCCCGTTCACCCTCACCTGGGAGCAGTTCAAGGCGCTTCCCCGGAAGACCGTCCAGACCGACATCCACTGCGTGACCCGCTGGTCGAAGCTCGACACGACCTGGGAGGGCGTCCCGATCCAGGAGATCATCCGCCTGGCCCAGCTTCGGCCGGCGGCCAGCCACGTCGTCGCGCATTCGGAGCAGGGCTACACGGCGAATCTCCCGCTGAGCGTGCTCGACGACGACGACGTCCTGCTGGCCGACACCTTCGGCGGCCAGCCGCTCGAGCTGGAGCACGGCTACCCGCTCCGCCTCCTCGTCCCGAAGCGCTACTTCTGGAAGAGCGCCAAGTGGGTCCGCGGCCTCGAGTTCCTCGACCACGACCAGCTCGGCTTCTGGGAGCGCTACGGCTACAACAACGACGCCGACCCGTGGAAGGAAGAGCGCTTCAGCGAGTAGCCGCTAGCCGATCATCTGGCGCAGGGCGAACAGGACGTTGGCGGGCCGCTCGGCGAGGCGGCGCATGTACCACGGGTACCAGTGCTCGCCGAAGGCGATGAGGTCGCGGACGAGGTAGCCGTCGCGGGTCAGTCGGCGCTGCTCGTCGACCCGGATGCCGTACAGCATCTGGACCTCGAACGCCTTGCGATCGAGGCCCATCGCCTGGGCGTGGCCGGCGATCTGCTCGATCAGCCGGACGTCGTGCGTCCCCAGGGCGATCCGGACGTTGCGCCCCGCCCGTCGCGCGTCGAGCATCGCCACCGCCAGGGCGACGAAGTTCGTGTCGACCTCCTGCCGTGTCCGGAAGACGATCGACTCTGGCTCGGCGTATGCCCCCTTGACGAGCCGGATCGCGGGGTCGAGCGGCATCAGGCGCTGGATGTCGGCGGCCGTCCGGCGAAGGTAGGCCTGGAGGCACAGGCCGACGTTCGGGTTGGTCGCCTTCAGCCGCTCGTAGAGGGCGATCGTGGGCTCGGTGTAGGCGCTGCCCTCCATGTCGATCCACAGCGTCCCGCCCGGCTCGGCCGCCTTGGTCGCCAGGCGCCTGGCGTGTGCCAGCGTCCGATCGGCGTCGAGGTCGAGCCCCAGCTGGGTCAGCTTGACCGACACCTCCCCGTTGATTCCCGCGATCCGGATGCTCTCGAGCAAGTCGACGTAGCCGTTCGTGACGCGGTCGGCCTCGCCCAGGTTGGCGAGGTTCTCGCCGAGCTCGGTGTAGAGCGTGGCGATGCCCTCGCGGTCGAAGGCCGCGCCCGCCGTCAGGGCCGCGTCGGCGCTCTCGCCGGGCATGAACCGCCGAACCGCCCGCCGGGCGAACCACAGCCGGGGCAGCCGTTGCCGGAGCCAGGAGTTGCTGGCCATCCAGAGAAACACCTTGCGCACGGTGGGCCTCCCTCAGTTGCGGCGAACGGCCTCGAGGCGGTTGTCCGGGGCGAAGAAGCGAAGGCGTCGCCGGAGCATCCACAGCTCGCGGTCGATGAGGCGGTCGAGGGCGATCAGCCGCTCTTCCGTCGTTTCGGCCTCGAGCAGCTGCTGACGGCGGGTCGCGTCGATCTGGATGATCCCGCTCAGGAGGTAGGACAGGACGGTGGGATCGTCGGGGATGACGAGGCGGCGGGCCGCCTCCTCGAGGCGCGCGGCCCGTTCAGGATCGTCTTCACTCCCGGCGGCCCCCGGCACGTCGGCCTTCGGTTCGGTCGCCTTCGGCGTCTCGGCGGCCACCCCGCCGGGTTCGGTCCGTTCGGGGTCGTGCTCGGTCTCGATCTCGACCCGGACGTCGATCTCCTCGGCCGTCTCGCCCTCCATCGGCTGGAGGAGCTGGAGATACGCGACGAACCGGCGCATGGCGCGGGCCGCCAGCGAGGTCGCCGTCGCGAGGTCGCCGACCTGATCGTCGATGCCCGTCACCTCCGCGACGAGGTACGGCTCTTTCGCCGTGTCGACGGTCTCGACGGCGAACCGCCCGCCACCGACGACGAGGATGTCGTAGCGGCCGTCCGGCAGGCGGGTCGCCTCGCGGATCTCGGCGAACGTCCCGACGCCGGCGATCGCGACGTCGTGCGAGCCAACCTCGCGGCCCTGTCGGATGACGACGATCCCGAACGGCGCCGAGTGCTCGATGCAGCGCTCGATCATCAGCCGGTAGCGCGGCTCGAAGATGTGGAGCGGCAGGGCGATCCCCGGGCAGAGGACGGTGTGGAGGGGGAAGAGCGGGATCTCCATCAGGGCCGGAGACAGGAGCACGTCACGCTTTGAGTCTAGGCACGCGGCCGGTGACGGGAATCGCGAAGCCGCCGGTCGCCCGGCGGCTTCAGCAGGTGGCGTCGAGGGTCAGTGCGCGCAGGAGCGGGCGCTGCCGGCGTCGTCCGCGGTTCGGAAGCTCGAGCCGCAGCCGCAGGCTGCCACCGCGTTGGGGTTGTTGACGGTGAACCCGGCGCCCATGAGGGTGTCGACGTAGTCGATCTGGGAACCCTCGAGGAGGCTCACGCTGTTGCCGTCGACGTAGACCTTGACGCCGTTCGCCTCGAGGATCCTGTCCTCGGCGGTGGGCGCGTCCTCGAGCATCATCCCGTAGCGGTAGCCGGAGCAGCCGCCGCTGTAGACGTAGACCCGCAGGCCGATCGCCGGGTTGGCCTCTTCCTTCGTCAGCTCGCGGAGCTTGAACGCCGCGGCATCGGTCA
>JBGPDX010000203.1:0-4077 GCA_041482475.1 Candidatus Limnocylindria bacterium
CCGCCCGACCCGAACATCTCCGGCCTCGCCTTCAACGGCTCGTTCCAGCTGTTGTGGGAGGCCACCAACTCCGACACCGACACGATCTACCTGATCGATCCGCTGACGTGCGAGGCGGTCCGCGCCCTGCCGCATCCGGACGGCGGGGGCTTCGGCGGCGCCGGCATCGAGACCGACGTCGTCGGCAACCTGTGGACGGTCGGTCAGAACAGCGGCAACGCCTACCTCGTCGAGTCGGGCCTGCCGAACTTCAGCGACGTCCCGTGGCTGTCGGTCGCCCCGACCGACGGCACGATCGTCCCGAACGCCAGCCGCGCGATCGACGTCGCGGTCAACACGGCCGGGCTGGCGCCCGGCGTCTACCACGCGATCGTCGTCATCCAGACGAACGATCCCGACCACGCCAACATCCAGGTCCCGGTCGTCCTCGTCGTCCCGGCCTACCAGCAGGGGATCAACGCCGGCGGCCCGGCCTACACCAACGCCAATGGCGACGCCTTCAGCGCCGACCACGTCTACACCCCGGGCGGCTTCGGGTCGCTCGGCGCGAGCGCGACCAAGAGCACGACCAGCGCGATCTCGGGCACGATCGAGGACAAGCTGTACCAGGATCTCCGGACCGGCATGACGGGCTATCGCTTCGACCTGCCGAACGGCCACTACCGGGTCGACCTCGACTTCGCCGAAATCGCCCTGGCCAAGGCCGGCGCGCGGCTGTTCTCGGTCTCGATCGAGGGGACGACCGTGGTGTCGAACCTCGACGTCTTCGCCCTCGTCGGCAAGAACGCTGCCCTCGACCGATCGTTCGAGGTCGACGTCAGCGACGGCCACCTGGACATCGGCTTCACGCCGCAGCGCGGCGACAAGCCGATCATCAACGCCATCCTCGTGACGCAGCTGCCGCCCGGAGCGCCCGGCGGCCCGTAGCTCCGCTCACTCGTTGCAGCAAACGGCCCCGCCGGCATCGCCGGCGGGGCCGTTCCGTCACTCCCGGTCGAAGGCGTACATCGCGATGTCGCGGATCTCCTCGTAGCCGATCGCCTCGAACAGGTGGTTGGCGGCCGGGTTGGCCAGATCCGTGAACAGGAAGCAGTAGCTCCGGCCGCCATCCAGCTGGGCCTGGCTGGCGGCCGCGACACAGGCGCCGGCGTAGCCGTGGTTGCGCAGCTCGCGCGGCGTGTAGACGGGCCCGACGCGGATGCCGTGCGGCGTCGCCCCGCCGACCCCGCACATCGACACCGGACCGCCGTCGTCCCACAGGTACATCGTCCGGCCGCGGCCGGCCAGCCAGCGGTCGATCGTGGCGGCCGCGATCGGCGCGACCTCGCGGCCCAGCGTCTCCGACTCGTACGCCCGCAGCCACGCCGCGAGCAGCTCGCGGTCGGACCGCACCGCGGCGCGGAGCACGCCGCGCACGGTCGCCGGCCGCTCGACCCAGGTCAGGCCGAACAGCCGCTCCGTCTTCGACAGCCGGTGGCCGCGACCGGTCCGCGCCGACCACAGCTCGCTGAACGTCGCGGCGTGCTCCGCAGGACCGGTCAGGCCGGCCGGATTGTTCGTCGCGAACGCCTCGACGAACGCCGCCAGGGCCGCCGGGTCGTCGACCTCCGACAGGACGATGTTGAGGGGCGGGGTCCGGATGGCGGTCGCGACGACGCGGAAGCCGCCGATGGCGGCGATGAGATCCGGTCGCCCGGCGAACAGCTCCGGCGCGGCCTTGAGGTGCGAGCAGGTGGCGAGCACGAGGTTGTGCTCGGCTTCGCGGTCGGAGAGGAACGAGCCGACCCGGGCGAGGTAGTCGGCGACCGTCTCGAACCGCTCGAGGCGTACCGTGTCGACCCTCCATCTGGCCGGGCGCTGCGACCCCCGTCGCCCGTCGGGCAGCGCCATCCTACGGTCCCGAGCACGGCTCCGTGGCCGCCGCAGCGCGCCTCGGCACGCCGCGCCGAACGCTACCCTTGACGACGTGCCCAGGTATGTCCCCGAGGACTCCCTCGCGTCGCCGCGATTCACGGGCCCGTCGACGTTCGCCCGGTTGCCCCACGTGCGGACGCTCGTCGACGTCGACGTCGCGATCGTCGGCGTCCCGTTCGACACGGGCGTGACGTATCGCGTCGGTGGGCGGTTCGGGCCCAACGCCGTCCGCGCCGCCAGCGTCATGCTTCGGCCGTACAACACGAACCTCGACGTCAAGCCGTTCGACGTCCTGTCGTGCGTCGACTACGGCGACGTGTCGATCGTCCCCGGCTACCTGGAGCGTAGCTATGCGGCCATCGAACAGGCCGTCGCTCCCATCGTCGAGGCGGGCGTCGTGCCGCTGCTCATCGGCGGCGACCACGCCTGCACCCTGCCGCACCTCCGCGCGACGCGGTCGCTGGGTCCGGTCGCGGTCATCGACTTCGACTCGCACACCGACGCCTGGGACAGCTATTTCGGCGAGAAGTACAACCACGGGACGTGGATGCGCCGCGCGATCGAGGAGGGGCTGGTCGACGTCGCGCATTCGATCGAGGTGGGGTTGCGCGGCTCGGTCTACGAGGCCGCGGACTGGACGGGCCTCCGAAGCGAGCTCGGGCTCGACTACCTGACGACCGAGGACGTCCTCCGAATCGGTCCGGCCGAGACCGCCGCGCGGATCGTCGAGCGGGTAGGGGACCGGCGCGCCTTCGTCAGCTTTGACATCGACGTCGTCGATCCGGCCTTCGCGCCGGGCACGGGGACGCCCGAACCCGGCGGGCTGTCCGCCCACGACGGGCTGGCGATCGTGCGCGCGCTGCGCGGCGTCCATCTCGTGGGGGCCGACGTCGTCGAGGTCATCCCGGCCTACGACCCCGCCGGCCAGACGGCCTTCCTCGCCGCGAATCTCGCCTACGAGCTGCTGTCGCTCGTCGCCCTCGAGCGGCGGAGGGCGTGACCGAACCGTCACCAGCGTTCCCGTCGGTCGTCCGACCGGCCATCGTCATGGCCGCGTTCTTCGCCTCGATTGGCGCGTTCTTCCCGTACATCGCGGTGTACTACCGCTCGATCGGCCTGTCGGTCGAGTCGATCGGCCTGCTCGCCGCGCTCCAGGCGGCGGTGTCGCTTGGCGCCGCGCCGCTGTGGGGCGCGCTCGTCGACCAGCTCGGCCAGGTCCGTGCGCCGCTTGGAGTAGCGGGACCCGGCACCGCCCTCGCGGCCACGCTGCTGGCCGTCGCGTCGGACCGGCCGCTCATCGTGGTTGGCGTGATCGGCCTGGCCGCGGCGGGCTCGGGCATCATCCCGATGCTCGACTCGCGGACCGTGGACCTCCTGGGCGCCGATCGCGATCGCTACGGTCGGGCGCGGGCGTGGGGTTCGGCCGCCTTCATCGTCGGCTCGCTCGCCGTCGGCGCGCTCATCGACCGGGTCGGGCCGCGCGGCCTGTTCCTCGTGTACGTCCCGGGCATGTTCCTCACCGGCCTCCTCGGCTGGCTGCTCCTGGGCGGGCAGAGCCGCGCCGGACGGCGGCTGCTGCGCGTGACGCGGGCCGAGATCGTCAGTCTCCTGCGGCAGGGCCGGCTGGCGTTGTTCCTCGTCGGTTCGATCCTGTTCTGGACGTCGGTCGCCGCCGTCACGACGTTCTTCTCGATCCACCTCGTGGCGCTGGGTGCGCCCGCCGAGATCGTCGGCCTCGCCTGGGCGCTGGGAGCGCTCGTCGAGGTCCCGCTGATGTTCTCGTTCCACCGCATCGTCAGGCGGGTGGGTCCGGAGCGCCTGCTCGTCATCGGCGTCGTGGCCTTCGCGATTCGGGCCGCGGGCTTCGCGCTCGCGCCGAGCGTCGCCTTGAACCTGGCCGTGGCGCCGCTCGGTGGCGTGGGCTTCGCCTTCTTCTACGTCGGCACGGTGACCTACGTCGCGCGCCAGGCGCCGCCGCGCCTGCAGGCCACGGCGCAGGGCATCTTCACGGGGACGGCGTTCAGCGTTGGGACGATCGTGGGCTCGACGCTGGGCGGCCAGCTGGGCGCCGTGCTGAGCCTCCGGGGCCTGTTCGGGGCGTGCGCGGTCGGCACCGCGCTGGCGGCGATCGTCATCGCGGCGGGTGTGTCGAGCCGGCGCTGA
>JBGPDX010000204.1:0-4012 GCA_041482475.1 Candidatus Limnocylindria bacterium
GACGAGGACGGCCTTGACGCGCCGCCCCCTGGCCGGCGGCCCGCCCAGCGCGACGATGTCGCGGAGCGGCGTGCCGATCGGCACCTCCGCGACACCGCTGCGATCGGCGCCGCGGACCTGGACGAGGATCGTGCCGGGTGACGTCGGCGAGCCGATGGCGGCGAAGGCCGGCGCGCCGTTGACGATGATCCACGGGACCGCGGCGAGGGTCTGGACGTTCTGGACGACCGTCGGCATCCCGAACAGGCCGCGCTCGGCGGGGTGCGGGGGCCGCTGCTCCGGCTGGCCCCGGCGACCCTCGAGCGCCTTCAGCAGGACGGTCTCCTCGCCCAGCATGTAGGCGCCCTGGACGGGCCGAACCGTGACCGCCAGATCGTGGCCGGAGTCGAGCATGTCGGGGCCCACGAAGCCGGCCTCCTCGGCGGCCGCCACGGCCGCCTCGAGACGGGCGATCGCCGCGGCGTCGCCGGCGCGCAGCGCGATGACGGCCTCGCCGGCGCCGATCGCGTAAGCGGCGATGGCCAGCCCCTCGATGACGGCGTACGGATCCATCTCGAGCAGCGTGCGGTCGGTGAACGAGGCGGGATCCGCGCCGTAGCCGTTGGCCACGACGAAGCGGCGAGGCGCCGGGGTTGTCGCGGCGGTCCGCCACTTGTCCGCGGTGGGATAGCCGGCGCCGCCGCGCCCGCGCAGCCCGGACGCCGCGACGACGCCGATCGTGCCGGCCGCGCCAAGCTCCTCGACCGCCCGCTTCAGGCCGACGAACGCGCCGCGACGGACGGCGGCGTCGAGATCGGTCGGGTCGCCGTGGGAGCGGGACGTCGCCCTGGCGCGCGCGAGGAGGACGACCGGCCAGCCGGCCGGCGTCCGCAGGACGGTCGTCATCCGGTCAGTGCACCTTCCCGGCGGCGGACGACGGCCGCTGGCCACGGAGCGCCGAGTCGAGGCCGGCCACGAAGGCGGCCTCGCCGGGCCGCTGCGCGTCGACGGCAGCCGCCTGGACGGCGTCGTCGGGGCGTTCGAAGCGGAGGTGGTCGTAGTACGACGCCGTGCCGTAGATGGAGGCGTACCAGGCGCCGGTTCGGAAGCTGATGTGCTTGATCGCCGCGACCGGCAGGTAGCCGTACGCGGCCTGCACCCCGTCGAGGATCTCGAGCATCTGCTTGGGGTCGAAGTCGTGCTCGTCGAGGATCGCGTCGACCGGCCCCAGGTCGATCCGCCCGAAATGCTCGTAGGCGGCGTCGGGGACGGTTCGGCCGCTGCGGCGCAGGGCGGACTCGTCGCGGCGCTCGCCGTACGTCTCGGGCGGGCCCCAGTGGACGTGATAGCGGCCCTTCGTGTCGATGCCGCCCATGTCGATGCACTCGATGGGGCAGGCCTGGGCGCACTGGAAGCAGGTCTCGCACTTGAGCGTGCCCCACTCGTCGTACAGCAGCTGCAGCCGGCCGCGGAACTTCGGCGACACGTCGGCCGGCTTCTCCGGATAGCGGATCGTCGCCTTCGGCTCGAAGAAGCGGCGCAACGTCAGCGCCATGCCCTTCACCAGTCCCAGGCCCGGGACGAAGCTCATCGGCGGCTCAGCGGCGCCCGACGACGAGGATCGCCGCCGCGGTCACGAACAGGTTGAGGAGCGAAGCAGGCAGCAGCCATTTCCAGGCGAAACCCATCAGCTGGTCGATGCGGACGCGAGGCAGCGTCCCGCGCATCCAGACGAAGGTGAACACGAACCCGTACGTCTTGAGCATGAACCAGAGCAATCCGGCGACCCAGTCGAGGCTCACGAAGGCGATGCCGAGGATCGCCGCGACGGCGACGAGGTTGAACACGACGAAGCCCATGACGAGCGCCGCCCAGCTGGGCAGCGAGCTGCGGGCGAGCCAGAAGGGGATGGCGAACAGGAGGGTGCCGACGACGGGCACGATGGCGATGAGCAGGAGCAGGCCGATCCCCAGTGACCCCGGGTCGAGCGCCAGGTGGATCGCCGGGAACGGGAACGGCGCGTTCCAACCGCCGAAGAAGAGGGTGACGGTCAGGGCCGAGATGATGAAGACGTTGACGTACTCGGCGAAGAAGAAGAACCCGAAGCGCATGCCCGAGTACTCGGTGGCGAAGCCGGCCACGATCTCCGAGTCGGCCTCGGTCAGGTCGAACGGCGTGCGGTTCGCCTCGGCCGTCGCGGCGATGAAGAAGATCAGCGCCCCCAGCGGCTGCTGGAAGACGTACCAGTTGGTGAACCAGCCGGACTGATTGAGGACGATCTGGTTGAGGCTCATTGTGCCGGCCAGGATCAGCAGCCCGACCACGGACAGCGTCAGCGGGATCTCGTAGCTGATGACCTGGGCCGCCGAGCGCAGGCCGCCGAGCAGCGAGTACTTGTTGAAGCTCGACCAGCCGGCCATCAGCAGCCCCACGACGGTCAGGCCGCCGACCGCGAAGAAGTAGAGCAGCCCGATGTTCATGTCCTGGCCGAACAGGCCCGGCGCGAACGGGATGACCAGCAGGCTCATGACGCTGGCGAGGTAGACGACGACCGGCGCCCAGGTGAAGATGGGGACGTCCGCACCGGTCGGCGTGAAGTCCTCCTTCATCAGGACCTTGAGGCCGTGAACGACCGACAGCAGCGAGCCGAACGGTCCCACCCGGTCCGGCCCGATCCGAAGGTTCATCAGGGCGATGACCTTCATCTCCATGTAGATGATCAGGAACGCCGTCGGCACCGACATCAGCAACACCGCCGTCGCCGCGACGACGAAGCGGACGATCTGGAGATGGTCGACGAGGGCCGCGATGATCTGGTTCGAGAAGGCGACCAGCACCGCCAGCGCCACGAGACCAAGGGTGGCGAGCACGACGAGGCCCAGCACGACCCGCCCGGGGATCGTCAGGCGCTGCCAGGTCCGGGCGAGGACCGTCACTTGTCGACGCCGCCCATGATCGGGTCCAGCGACGCCATGACCGCCATCGTGTCGGCGATCAGGTGGCCCGGCATCAGCAGTCCGACCGACTGCAGGTGGATGAACGACGGGTCGTGGATCCGCAGCCGGAACGGCTGGTCCGTCCCGTCGCTGATGGCATAGGTGGCGTACTGGCCGCGGGGCCCCTCGATGGCAGCGTACGCCCGGCCCGGGCGCGGCCGGAGCAGGCGCGGCAGCTTGGCCATGATCGGGCCGTCGGGCATCTGCTCGAGGCACTGGTCGATGATCCGGAGGCTCTGCTTGACCTCGTCGAGGCGGAGCAGGTAGCGGGCCAGGCAGTCGCCCTCGGTTCGGGTCGGAATGTCGAAGTCGAGCTCGGGGTAGACCGAGTACGGGTGGGCCCGGCGCACGTCGAACGGGACGCCCGTCGCCCGCAGGTTCGGGCCGGTCATGCACATTCGCAGCGCCGTCGCGGTGTCGATGACACCCAGGCCCCGCATCCGCCGGACGAAGATCTCGTTGGCGTTGAGGAGCCCGATGTTCGCCTCGATCTGCTGGGTCGCCCGGCTCATCCAGTCGCCCAGCCGGCTCATGAACTCGTGGTTGAGGTCGCCGTTGACGCCACCGATGCGGAAGTAGTTGAACAGCATCCGCTGGCCGGTCAGGGCAGCCAGCATCTCGACGATCTCGTCGCGCTCGATGAAGCTCCACAGGATCGGCGTCAGGCCGCCCAGGTCGAGCGCCATCCAGCCCATGAACAGGGCGTGGCTGGCGATGCGGTTGAGCTCGCCGGACAGGACGCGGATGTACTGGGCCCGGCGCGGCACCTCGACGTCGAGCAGCTTCTCGTAGGCCATCACCGGCGACCACTCGCAGAACAGCGAGCTGACGTACTCGAGCGGGTCGACCTGGCTGATCGTCTGGTGGTAGTCGGCGTTCTCGCACAGCTTCTCGACGCCGCGATGGAGGTAGCCCAGGACCGGGTCGAGGTCGACGACCTTCTCGCCGTCGAGCTTGAGGACGACGCGCAGGACGCCGTGGGTCGATGGGTGCTGCGGGCCCATGTTGATGAACATCTCGCCGTCGCCCAGGGTGTA
>JBGPDX010000205.1:0-3937 GCA_041482475.1 Candidatus Limnocylindria bacterium
CACACCCTCGGCCAGGTGGCATCGTTCGAGCCGTCGTACATCGACTGGCTCGCCACGACGATCACCCGGGATCCGGATCTCGTGGCCGCCGCCCGGGTCGTCCGCGACGACCTCGACGTTCGCGGCATCGTCCGCCACGAGCGGGCCACGACCCACGCTCGGACCGGCCACACCGCCTGACGCGGACCTGGCGCCGGTCGGGCGGGCTGGGCAGGCCGCCGAACCACCCCGAACATGACGATCGCCCCCCGGATGATCGGGAGGCAATCGCAGAAGCGGCGAATGAAGATGAGCGATGAGCTCTGCCGCACCGCGCCCCGGGCCTGTTGGCCGAATGATCCTGTTACTCGGCTCGTGACCAGGTCCGGGATCCCCGGCGCTCGAACCGTCATCGAGTGAACCGGCGTCCGTTCCTGGCCCGTGACCGACGCCCCAGGTGCTCCCGGGTTTGTCGCGTTACGGCGCAGACGAACCGTACGCCTCGATCTGCACGAGGCTCAATAACCGACTCGTCCTGAAATCGGCGAGCGATGGTTGGGCGCACCGACGCACCATTCCAGGACGCCCGTACCAGGTGCAGATCGGCACCGTCGTGCGTTGCAATGCGGATGTAATGCGCTGGCGGCGCCTCGCCGGCCGCCGAAATACGGGTCACAGGACGACGTGCCGGCCGGTGTCCATCGGTCGGTCGAGGCGGAACGGGTTGCCGCCCGCGCTGTCGACCCGGAGCCCCCAGTCCGGACCCGTCGACCGGCCCGTGATCGCGTCGATCAGGAGGCGGCTGCCGCCGCCCGAGCCCATCACGCCGTGCCCGCTCCAGCCGCCGTTGAGCCAGAGGCCGTCGACCGGCGTGCCACACACGAAGGGGCGGTGATCCGGGGTGTCCTCGTACTGGCCGGCCTGGAGGATCCAGTTGACGCCGCGCTCCCAGATGTCCTCCCAGAACGGCGCGACATGGGCGACCGCGTCGGCCGACGCCGGATCGAGGAGACGGAACGCGAAGTCGGCGGAGGTCGGGACGCTCCAGGCGGGCTCGCCCGGCGGCGTGTCGCGCTCGGAGAGCAGGACGTACGCGCCGCGGAGGGCCGGCCGCCAGTGGGCGCCGGTCTCCTCGTCGATCGTCATCGGCGCATCCTGTGGGACCTCCGGTGCGTCGGGCACGATCACCTTCTGGCGGCGGGTCGGGGCGATCGGCACGGCGAGACCGGCCAGGGCGGCCGTCCGGCCCAGGAACGGGCCCGTCGCGAGGACGACGAGCGGCGCGGCGACCGCGCCGTCATGCGTCTCGACGGCCACGATCCGGCCGCCGACCGTCCGTAGCGCGACCACCCGCTGGCCCAGGACGAAGGTCGCCGCGGCGGTTCCGGCCGCCCGCTCGACCCCCGGTCCGCCCGACGCGGCGAGGGCATAGCCCCAGGCCAGGCGGACCTGGTCGATGAACCCGTCGCCGGCCCGGAAGCGGGCGCCGCGGACCGTGTCGGCGATGTACGGGAAGCGGCGCCGGACCTCGTCCCCGTCGAGCAGCTCGACGTCGTCGAGGCCGAACGCGCGCTGCTGCGCGACGAGATCGCGCTGGCGCACGAGGGCGACGTCGTCGCGGGCACAGAAGAGGTAGCCCTGCGACCGGAGCCCGATGTCGTACCCGGGTAGCCCGGTTCGCCCGGCGAAGTCCGCGTAGAGCTCGATGCCCTCGCGGACGAGGGCGACCTCCTCCGCGTTGTCGAGCTGGAGGCGGTAGGCGCCGGTCGCCGCCGCTGTGGTCAGCGTCGCCGGTCGCGGCCGCGCGTCGAGGACGACGGTCCGCAGACCGGCGCGGGCGGCCCGGAACGCCGTCGCGCAGCCGACGACGCCGGCTCCGACGATCACGAGGTCGGCGGTCGGCGGCGGGACATCGCTGACGCGGAGACGGAAGCGGGCCGAGGAGTCGGAGGCCATCGCGCCGTATCATCGCGCCATGTCCCCTGCCCCGAAGCCGCGATCCCGCACGCGCCGGACCGCCGCGGCAGCGCTCTGGCTGGCGACGGTCGCCCTCGTCGTCTCCGCCTGCGGCGCGGCATTCGACCCGACCGGCCCCTGCAGCGCCGACGGCTCCGCGCCCGGCGCCTACCCGGCTCTCGAGGCGGCGGTCCCGAAGACGTTCCGCGGCGGGCCGCCGCAGGAGCTCGACTCGGGCCGGAACTGCACCGCCACCGGCCTCGGCACGCTGGCCGGCCACGGCGTCGCCGAGATCCGGTTCGCCGGCGGGACATGGTCGACCGGGACCGACAGCGGGCTGAGCCTGGCGGTCTTCGCCGACCCCGGCGGACCGCAGCTCGATCCGGCCTGGGTGGCCGAGTTCTACGAGGCCGGGGCCAACCTTGGCAAGAACGTCACGCAGGTCACCCACTCCGACTATCCGGTCGCATCCGGCGTCGTCGGCCGGCGGATCGACGTCCTCAACGGCGAGTCGTTCCAGACCGTCGTTGTCTGGTCGCACGCGGGGCAGATCGAGGTGGCCCTGATCGCCGACTTCATCCGCGAGATCCAGACGAAGGACGCCCATGACAAGGTCGTCCGCGAGGCGGTCGACGCCTTCGGCGGCTGAGACAGGCCGATCCGCAACGTGTTCGACACGCCGAGCCGTTCGGTCGCCGGACGCCACGAACCATCGTCCGCCCAGACTGGATCCATGTTCCGAACCGCCGCCCGCTTCCTGCTCCTGCGCTTCCTGCCGCGTCGGATCGTGCCGATCGTGACCGTCGTCGAGGCCGTCCTCCTCGTCCGGTCGCTTCGTCGCCGGCCGGCGACCCGCGCCGGGAACCCGGCCGGCTCGCCGGCCACGCCGCCGCGCTCGCGGGCCACGCGCGGCAAGCGCGCCTGAGCCACCCCGCCGGCGACCGCGGCGGCCCGTCGGGGGCCTCGTGCTAGAGTCGAGCCCATGACGTGGTCCGCCCGGAGACGCGCCTGGGAGGCGCGCCGGCTCGCCGACGCGCTCGGCCGCGCACCCGAGCGCAAGCCTCGGTTCAGCACGATCAGCGACACCGAGGTCGAGCGGCTCTACGGGCCGTGGTCATGGCAGCCGGCCCCCGACGGCAGCGCCGCCGGCGGCGGAGGTCCGACCGAGCTCGATCACCACGGCGACCGGCTGCGTCGCGATCCGGGCCGCTGGGACGACTTCGAACCGCTTCGCGACGTCGGCCTGCCCGGCGAGCCGCCCTTCACCCGCGGCATCCACCCCACGGGCTATCGCAGCCGCCTCTGGACGATGCGGATGTTCGCCGGCTTCGGGGCCGCCGAGGACACGAACGCCCGCTTCCGGTCGCTCCTCGCGGCGGGCCAGACCGGCCTGTCGATCGCCTACGACATGCCGACCCTGTATGGCTACGACACCGACGATCCCGAGGCCGAGGGCGAGTTCGGGACCTGCGGGGTCGCCGTCTCGAGCCTGGCCGACATGGAGGTCCTCCTCGGCGGCCTGCCGCTCGACCAGGTCAGCACGTCGATGACGATCAACTCGCCGGCCGCCCCGATCTGGGCGATGTACATCGTCGCCGCGGAGAAGGCCGGTTTCCCGCGCGCGGCGCTCGAGGGAACACTCCAGAACGACATCCTCAAGGAGTTCGTCGCGCAGAAGGAGTTCCTCTTCCCACCGGCCCCATCGATGCGCCTCGTGACCGACACGATCGAGTTCGGGACGAACGAGATGCCCCGCTGGAACACGATCTCGATCAGCGGCTACCACATCCGCGAGGCGGGCTCGACGGCGATCCAGGAGCTGGCGTTCACGATCGCCGACGGGATGGCCTACGTCGAGGCGGCCCTCGAGCGCGGCCTCCGGGTCGACGACTTCGCCCCACGCCTCAGCTTCTTCTTCAACTCCCACAGTGACTTCTTCGAGGAGATCGCGAAGTTCCGGGCGTCGCGCCGGATCTGGTTCAAGCTGATGACCGAGCGCTAC
>JBGPDX010000206.1:0-3871 GCA_041482475.1 Candidatus Limnocylindria bacterium
ACGTCACCGCGCTGACGCTGCCCGGCCTCGAGTCCGCCGACGCCGACCGCTCGGCGATCACCCTGTCGGACCACGTCGACGCGATCTGCGCGGCAGTCGAAGCGGCGGACGCCCCGGTGGTGCTCGCCGTCCACAGCGCCACCGGCTTCTCGGGTTACGCTGCCAGCGACCGGATCCCCGAGCGGATCGCGGCCATGGTGTACGTCGACACCGCCCCCGGGAAGGGCGCGCTGGATCCCGACTTCGCAGACGTGGAGAAGCCCCTGGTCTGGAAGGACATCGAGGCGGAGGAGAACCTCGACGGGCTCAGCGAGGAGCAGAAGGAGACGTTCCGGCAGCGGGCGGTTCCGGTCCCGGGTGGCGTCATTCGCGAGGCCGTGGAGCTGAGCAACGATGCGCGTCGCGACATCCCAAGCACGATCATCGCCACGGGCTACACGTCCGAGGCCTACCGGTCGTACGCGAAGGAGCACCCTGAATGGGCGTTCCTCGCCGGCATCCCGGAGTTGCGCGACGTGACCTGGGTCGACCTGCCGACGAGCCACTGGCCGATGTGGTCGCGCCCCCGTGAGCTCGCCGGGATCATCGGCGACGTCGCCAAGGCTCACGCCAGCAGCGCCCGATGACGGCCACCGTTCAGCTTCGCGACATCGCGACCGACGACGATCGCCGTGCCGTGCTGGCATTGCGTCGCGCGCCCGGCCAGGAGCGCTACCTCGGATCGATGGCGAGCCACTTCGAGGACGCGGTTCAGGATCCCCAGGCGAAACCCAGGATGTGGTCCGTGCACGACGGCGACCAGCTCGTCGGCTTCACCATGATCGCCGACGGCATCGACGAGCCCATCGACGAGGACCTCGTCGGCCCCTACTTCCTCTGGCGCCTCCTCATCGACGAGCGGTTCCAGGGACGCGGCTACGGTGCGGCGACGATCGATGCCGTCGTCGATTACCTCCGCTCGCGTCCCGGGGCCGACGTCCTGTACACGAGCTGCGCGGCCGGCGAGGGCTCGCCGCAGGGGTTCTACCTCCGCTATGGCTTCGTTCTCGTTGGCGAGGTCAAATGGGGCGAGGACATCCTTGCACTCGACCTTCGCCGCGATCAGCGGCCCGCCGGGTGATCGTTCGCGCCGGACAAGGGCGCGGCCGAGCCGAGCAGCGCATCCGTCGCCTGATCCGCGGCCCCGCCGAAGTAGCGGTCGAGGACACCCGCGAAGAGCGGCTCGTCCGGCGCCGCGCGATGGAACAGCGTCATCGAAGAGCGGAGCTTCACCGCGTCGATCGAACCGAAGATCTCCTCGGCCGTGCGTCCATGCGTCTCGAGAACGACCGATGCGCACCCGCGGAGGCGGGCTCCCAGGATCGGGTCGGCGAGGTAAGCGCGCGCCTCGTCGAGCGACGCGATCGCGTAATAGCGAGACGTCTCGCTGCGCCCGAGCCCGGCGACCTGCGGGAAGATGAACCACATCCAGTGGCTGGTCTTCCGGCCGCGCCCGAGCTCGTTCAGGACGTCGTCGTAGACGCGCTCCTGGGCGGCGAGGAACCGCTCGAGGTCGGGCGCCATCGGATTCAAGGATCGCGCCGCGTTCACTGCGCTGCACGACTGAATCGCTGAAGGTTCATCCTCTTCACAACGGCAGGCGGTGCACGTACGATCGGCCGACCGAGGGGCTCCGGAGCTGTCGCGGGGAGGGGAGGTGAGCGTGAGCCGTAGACCGGTTCGCCTGAGCCGTGGTGGTGCCGACCCGACCAGGTGACGGCCGACCGACCTCGCGCGTGTTCGACGTGATGGCCATATCACCGGACGTCTACGAGATCCAGCTGACGAGGGTCAAGGCGCACCTGATCCTCGAGCCGGACCTGTCGCTGATCGACACCGGCTACCGCGGGTCTCAGTCGCGCATCGCCCGCGCGATCGCCCTGCACGGTCGCTCGATCGATGACCTGGCGCGGGTCATCTGTACGCACGGCCACCCGGACCACGCCGGCTGCGCACGCGCGCTCGGCCAATCCGGCGCGAGCATCTTCATGCACCCGGCCGACCGGGCCGGGCTGGGGACGGGCTGGCGGGCGGCCATCCGCCACCCGTCCCGAGGCAGGGTCTTCGCGGCGATGACCCCCGAACCAACGGACTTCGTCCCGATCGTCGACGGCGATGTCCTGCCTGTCCTTGGCGGTCTTGAGGTCGTCCACACGCCGGGCCACACGGCCGGGAGCGTGTGCCTGTACGGGGCTCGTGACGGGGTGCTGTTCGTCGGAGACGTCCTGCAGCGCCGTTTCGGTCGGGTTTCGTACGCGAGCGGGCTGTACAGCGACGACCACGCGGCCGCGAAGCGGTCGGTGAAACGGTTGGCGGCCCTGGACGTCGAAACAATCATCTTCAGCCACTACCCGCCGCTGCGCGAAGGGGCCGCGAGGACATTGACCGCACTGGCCAGAGACGTGGCCGACTGACGGAGGGAGTCCCCGAGGGAACCGCATGGAGACGCTGATCCAGCTGGTCGAGGAGGGCGCGCGGCGGTTCGACGCCCGGCCGGCCCTCCTGATCCGCCCGTCGTTCCGGACGCGGACGTGGCGCTACCGGGATCTGGCGGCGGCCATCCCTCGCGCCGCCCGCGTCCTCGCCGATGCGGGCGTGGGCCCTGGCAATCGGGCGATCATCTGGGCGGTCAATCGACCGGAGTGGGGGATCGCCTTCCTCGGGCTCGCCCATATCGGTGCCGTCGCGGTCCCGCTCGACGTCCGCCACACGGTCGAGTTCGGTCGGAAGATCGCCGCCCAGACGGACGCGAAGATCGTGATCGCGACCCGCCAGACCGCGGCATCCGCGCGCGAGCTGGGGCTGCCAATCGTCTGGCTGGAGACGCTTCCGGACCTGGCCCGACGCGCCGAACCGCTGGCGCCGGCGGCCCTCGAGCCCGACGCCCTCGCCGAGATCGTCTTCACGAGCGGCACGACGGGCGAGCCAAAGGGCGCGATGCTCAGCCACGGCAACCTGATGGCCTGCGCGACGGCGATGACAAAGGTCATGGCGGTCGGCGAGAACGATCGGTTCCTGTCCGTGCTGCCGCTGTCGCATCTCTACGAGCAGGTCCTGGGGCTGATCGCACCACTCGTCGTCGGGGCCAGCGTCGTCTACCCGGTGAGTCGCCAGCCTGCCGTGCTGATCCGCACGTTCCGCGAGTTCAAGGTGTCCGTTCTGCTCATCGTGCCGCAGGGCCTCCGTCTCCTCGACGCCGCCATCGAGCGCAAGGTTGACCAGTCCGGCCGGCGGGCGCGCTTCGAGCAGCTGCACCGGGTCGCACGTCGCGCCCCTCGCTGGCTCAGGCGGCTCCTGTTCCGGCCGGTCCTGCGCGAGTTCGGCGGCGGCCTGCACACCATCGGGGTCGGTGCCTCGGCGCTCGAGATCGAGCTCGCGCAGCGCTGGATGGAGATGGGCGTCGACATCCTGCAGGGTTACGGCGCGACGGAGATGGGACCGGTCGTGACCTTCACCCGCCCAGAGCGCAACGTCGTCGGGACGGTCGGCGAGCCAATCCCCGGCGTCGACGTCCGCATCGCCGGCGACGGCGAGATCCTGGCCCGGGGTCCGGGGCGCTTCCTTGGCTACTGGCACAACCCGGAGGCGACGGCGGCGGCGATCGACGCCGACGGCTGGTACCACACCGGCGATCTCGGCGCGATGACGCCCGAGGGCATGCTCACGTTCCGCGGCCGCAAGAAGGACATGCTTGCCCTGCCGGACGGCCAGAAGGTCTACCCGGAGGACGTCGAAGCGGTCCTCCGGGAGGACGATCGGCTGCGCGACGCGACGGTGGTCGGCTGGCCGCTGGGATCCGGCCTCCGCGTCCACGCCGTGCTGCTCATGGACG
>JBGPDX010000207.1:0-3868 GCA_041482475.1 Candidatus Limnocylindria bacterium
ATCGTCGACATTCTCTGGGAGGTCGGCGAGTTCGCGATGATGAAGAGCGGCGCGTCCGGCCTGGAGCTCACCTACGAGAACACGATCCAGGACCTCGTCATGTCGCTGAGCGGCGCGGCGGTCGGGGCCCTGGTGATGGCGACGATCCTGTGGCCGGCGCCCGGCACGCCGCCAACGTTGTTCGGCTGGGCAACGTGAGCAGGCGGGCGATCAGCCCGGGCGCCCGAGCGGCCTGCCCGGCCGGGCCTCCCGTGGCCCCATCGGACCCCCATCTCCTGGTACTCCTGGACTGAAACCTTCGGCCGCGCGCGTGTCTCGGAGAGGTAGGGACACCCCCTCGAGGAGATGGCATGGCGGACCGTCACGAGTCACCCCGATCCCAATCGCCTGCCGATCGCCGCCGCGACGCCACAGGGACGCCGGCATGCGACTGAGCGGCCGCGCCCTCCTCCTTCTCGGCGCGATCGTCGCACTCATCGCAATCGCCGCCACGAACCAGATCGTCCCGCCGACCACGGAGCGGCAGGCGGCGCTTCGGATCTGGCTCGGCGCTCGTGCGACCGGGATCACGGCCTACCTGCTCCTGACGTTCCAGGTGGTCGTCGGCCTCGTCCTGAGCCACCCGACGAACCTGTCCTCGTGGCGTCTCTCGAAGCGCCTGTTCCCCTGGCACGAGCAGTTGTGGGTGTTCGTGCTCGCGTTCCTCGGCGTCCACATCGCGTCGATCGTCCTCGATTCGTACGCCAACGTGGGGCTCCTTGGCGCCTTCGTGCCCGGGGCGTCGGCGTACCGACCCGCCCCGGTTGCGGTCGGCACCGTCGCCCTCTACGCGCTCCTCGTGACCGGCGCGACGGCCCGCTGGACGAAGCTCCTCCCGAGCGGGGCGTGGCTCCAGATCCACCGGCTGTCGCTTGGCGTGTTCGCGCTCACCTGGATCCACGGGATGCTCGCGGGCACGGACTCTGGCGCTCTGGAGCCGATGTACGTGGCGACTGGACTCCTCGTGCTGGGAGCGGCCGCGTATCGCCATTGGGTCATTCGCCGTAACCACCGTTTACCCGCCATACCCATCCGTTCGGAGGTCGCTTCATGACCGCGCAGCTCACATCGTCCATTCCAGCGTCCCTCCCGTCGTCGCCTCCTTCCTCTCTCCCGTCGTCTCTTCTGTCGACCCTCCGACTTCGGCGGCTTGGCGTCGCCGCCGGCGTCGTCGCCACGTTGCTCGTGGGAGCGGCGGCGATCGGAGCGTCCGCCGAGTGGACGAGGGCGAATGCGCCCCTGACCGAAACGCCGATCGCCCCCGCGGCGATCGAGGCAGGTCTCGCCACCCAGCAGGACCGAGCCGCCGCCCTGACCGACGACGTCGCGGCGATGGCCGCGCGGACGGCGCAGCTGCGCGACGCCATCACGGCGGCAGACGAGCAGGTGGGAGCCGCCAGCGCCAACACGGACCAGATCCGGACGGAGCTCGCGGCGGCAACCGCCAAGCTCGCCACGCTCCAGGCGCAGATCGTCCAGGCCCGTGCCCGGCTCGCGGCGATGCGGGCGCCGACGGTTCGACCTCCGGCGGCGATCCCCGCGCGCGGCGGTGGTGAGGTCGACGACGGCAACTAGCAGCACGAGTCGAGGATCGCGACGATGACCGACAAGCGGCGTCCGGTTCATGTTCCCGTGCTCGTCGGGGCGTCCGCCGCGCTCTACGCGGCGAGCCTTGCGGGCGTGACAGCGCTGCAGTCCGCGGCGGATCGGGCGACGATCGAAGCACGTGCGCCGGCGGCAGCGGCGGTCGACCGGCTGGCCGCGCGGAACGAGGCGGTCGCGAAGGCGCTGGACGGTCTGCGCGGCCGGATGGATGCGACCGGGACTGATTACGGTGCCGCGGCGGACGCCCTGGGCTCCGTCGAGGTTCGGCTCGGGGACCTTGCCACGACCGTCGCCGACGTTGCGGGGCAGGTCGCGGCACTGCCGGACCGGATCGCGCTGCCGTCCGTCCCGAGGGCCCCGGCTGGACGCGCGGCTCCGTCGGTCCACGCCGTGACCGGCGCCTCGGGCAAGTGATCGGCGCGGCCGCGGAGGCCGCGGGCGCCGCGGCGGTCCCGGGAGCGGCGTCCTTGTCGTTCTCGGGCCGCGCGATGGCCTCGCCGCTGACGCTGACGATCGCGCGACGGTCGCCCGGAAACGAGGACGACCTCCGCGGCGCCGAGGTCGCCTGGGCGGCCGTCGTCGATGAGTTCGCCCGCTGCGAGGACGCCATGTCGCGCTTTCGGGACGACAGCGAGATCACGCGCCTCAACCGGCTTGCCGGTTGGGCCTCGCTCACCGTGGGCGGTCGTCTCGTTCATGCGCTCGTGGCGAGCGACCGAGCGCGACGCCTGACCGGCGGCCGCTTCGACCCGCGGGTCATCAACGCCCTGGAGCGGATCGGCTACGAAGGCGCGGTCGTGCCGCTTACGGCGGTGGTCCAGACGGACCGGGTTGTCGATCTCGATCGTCGCGCCGGGATGGTCCGCCTGCCGGCGCCGGTCGACCTCGGCGGAATTGGCAAGGGACTCGCCCTCCGCTGGGCGGCTCGTCGCGTGGAAGAGGCGCTCCCGGGGTTCGGGTTTCTCCTCGACGCCGGGGGTGACCTCGTCGGCCGCGCGCCCGCCGGCGACGGTCCGACCTGGCGGATCGGGATCGAGGATCCCCGTCTGCCCCCGGGCGAGGAGGGCCCGCCGCTCGCGGTCGCCGAGCTCAGCCGTGGCGCCGTCGCGACCTCGTCCGTGCGCCGGAACCGCTGGCGATCCGGGGACGGCCGCGATGTCCACCACCTGATCGATCCCAGAACGAATGAACCGGCGCCGACCGACCTGTTCGCGGTCACGGTCGCGCATGCGGACCCGGCCTGGGCGGAGGTGTGGGCGAAGGCCCTCTTCATCGAGGGACTGGCGACGATCGGGCCCGACGCGCGGGCCCGGGGGCTCGCGGCCTGGTGGGTCGAGGCGGATGGGACGCTGGCGATGACGCCTGCCGCTCGAGAGCGGACGATCTGGAGCGGTTGATCATCGGGCCGCCGTCGATCTCGATGGCGCCGGTCGGCCGCGCCTCGGCTGTGGCTATCCTCGCGGTCGCAGGTCGACGCTGAAGTCGAGGTGGGCACGGAGCATCGCCAGGGCGTCGCTCCAGACGCCGATGGCCTCTGCCCACGCGTCGATCCCGCCGGGCGAATCGAGCGGGAACGGACCGTCCTCGAGCTCGAGCAGGCTGCCGTAGCCCGCGGGGCGGATGGTTACCCGGACTTCGGTGACGATCCTCTCGTCGGGGAGCCAGGCCCAACGGAAGACGAAGGTCCCGTTCGGCTGTGCCTGGGACACGTCCCACCACCTCCGGCGATCCGACCAGACGAGCACGGAGCGCGCCCCGACCGCGAGCGCGCCCTCGATCTGCTCGGGGAACCAGCGGGCCAGCTCCTCGGGATCGGCCCATGTCCGATACACCCGATCCGGAGGGGAGTTGAGGCGCAGGTGCATGCGGACATAGCGCCGAAGTTCGGTTCCCGCCGGAAGGCGCGTCTGATCGTTACTCAACTCGAATCCCTCGTGACGGCTGGTAGCTGCGCGGCCGCGCGGACCGCCGCGAGGATGCCGACGTAGCCCGTGCAGCGACAGAGATTGCCCGCCAGGGCGACCCGGATCTCCTCGTCGGATGGCCGCGGGTTGGACGCCAGCAGCCCGCTGGCGCTCATCAGCATCCCGGGCGTACAGAAGCCGCACTGGACGCCGCCGTGCTCGAGGAACGCCCGTTGGAGCGGGTGGAGGACGTCGCCGTCCGCCAACCCTTCGACGGTGGTGACGGCCCGGCCGTCGACCTGGAGGGCCAGGTACGAGCA
>JBGPDX010000208.1:0-3849 GCA_041482475.1 Candidatus Limnocylindria bacterium
CAGCGCCAAGGTCGCCGTGGCGCTGCTCGTGCTGGGCGTGCCGATCATCGACACCTTCTGGATCATCGTTCGCCGGCTGTTCAACGGCCGCTCGCCGTTCAGCCCGGACCGCGGCCACATCCATCACCGGCTGCTGGACCTGGGCCTGACGCATCGCCAGACGGTCCTGCTGATCTACGCTATCTGCGCCGCGCTCGGGATCCTGTCGCTGGTCCTGTCCGGCGCCGGCCAGGTCTATGCCTTCCTGGGCGTCCTGGTCGGCAGCGGGCTGGTCCTCCTCGTCCTCGCCTGGGGCGGCTTCGCCGAGTCCGCCCTCGAGGCCGACTCGTACCTCAACGGGGACGCGCCGAACAACGACTGACGGTAGACTCGCGGCCCCTCGGCCCCTCGGCCCCCGGGCCATGCTCGGCGGTGCGCGCCGGCAACGGCCGACCGCTGCGCCAGCCAACCTTCCCGCTCGAGCCGGTTTGGAGGCGGTGCTAGCATCCGGGACTCGCTCATCGACAGTTGCTGAGAGTCATGCCCCAGGAGTCACTGCTCGCCCTCGGCGCCATCGTCACCGTCGTCATCGGGGCCGTCGCGATCCTCGAGGGATCGACGGCCGCGGAACGCGACGACGGGGACCGGCTGATCGATTCCGTGCGCTCGCTGCTCGAGGAGACCGGGGCCCTCGCGGCGGCACGGGCGATCGGCGCGCTGCTGGCGACTCGGCCCGTCCGCCAGGCTCGTCCGCCTCGACCGAGCCTGCCGAGCTATCCGACCCTGCCGGGCCGGCCGGCCCAGCCGACCCAGCCTGGTCGCCCGATCGCGCCGGTTGCCCAGCTGATGCCGATCGCGCTGGCCGTGGACGACGTCCCGACCGAGGTCTGGACCCGACCCGCCGATGCCATGCCGACCGGTCGGCCGGCGATGCAGCCGAACCGGATCGTCGTGTCGAAGGCCCGGGGGTCCGGGCGATCGATCCCGGGCCTGCTCCGCGGGCGCGCGGCGCTGCGGGAGGGGATCGCCTCGGTCCCGCGAGCCAGCGTCGGCCGACGACGCACCACGGCGACCGACTGGCCCCGGTCGAGGTCGCTGTCCGGGCCGCGGGCCACGCAGAGCCTGACGGCGGTCATCCTGCTGCTGCTCGTGATCGTCGGGGCCGCCGCGTTCTTCCGCCCATCGAACAGCGGCGGCGTCCTGGGGGCGACGTCCGCCCCGGCCCATGTTGTCGGCGGGCCCGGTCCGACGCACACCCCGTCGCCGTCGCCGAGTCCGTCGCCGTCGCCGAGCCCGTCGCCATCGCCCAGCCCGTCGCCGACGCCGACGCCCACCGCCAGGCCCACCCCGCGCCCGACGCCCCGGCCCACCCCGCGCCCGACGCGCCGGCCGCCAACGCCGGCGCCCAAGACGCCGGCGCCCACGCCGACGCCCACGCCGACGCCGAGCCCGTCACCATCGCTCAGCGTGTCGCCGACGGTCTAGGCGAGCCGTCCTCGCCGGCGGATTTCGGGCCGTCCGTTTCGGCCGTCCGCGCGGGACCCTCTGCTATACTCCGCCCGCTTGTCAGGGGCGCCCATGATCGAGCCAGGCCAGGGCGTAGCCTACCTCGCCCTCTTCTCCGAGATCGGCATCGTCTTCCTGGTCACAACCCTGACCGGCGCCCTCGGCGGGCACTGGCTCGACGGCCAGCTCGGGACCAACCCCATCTTCGCGGTGATCGGGCTTCTGGGCGGGTTCGGGATCGGCGGTGTTGGCGTCGCCCGACTGATCAAACGGTTCCTGGCAAGACTCGGCTGACGTGATTGGAGGGCGCGGCCCAAACGGCGCCCGCGGTGGATGGAGCAAGCGTGTCGAGCGATGAACAGCGAGCGCCCGCCGGCGCCCCACGCGACGACGGCCCGACGGGCACCGAGGCTGCCCCGGCCGGCCGTTCCAGGGGTTCGATCTTTCGGATCCTGATTCCCACCATCATCGTTCTCGACGTTCTCGCCTTCATCTTCATCCCGCCCTACCCAAACGGCCAGCCTGGCAAGCCCATCGGCGGGATCGGCGACCTCATCACGGCCAACATCGAGCTGCCCGCCCCGCACGTCGTGTGGGACTTCGCGCCCGACAACCCGGTCCCCGCGACGGCCATCGTCTTCGTCCACCCGAGCATCTCGTCGACCCTGCTCACGATGTGGCTGCTGATGATCGTGATCCTCGCGGTGGTCTTCGTCGCGACGCGCGGGATGACCCTGTTGCCCGGGCCGGTCCAGAACGTCACCGAGTTCATCTACGAGCTGCTCCAGAACTTCGCGATCTCGCTGGGTGGTGAGAACGCGCGCCCGTACGTGCCGGTCTTCGCCGGCTTCTTCGTGTTCATCCTCATCTCGAACTGGAGCGGGCTGCTGCCGATCTTCGGGAGGCTCGAGGAGCTGCGTGCCCCGACCAGCGACGTGAACATCACGATCGGGCTGGCCCTGGTTGCCTTCGGCTTCTTCGAATACCAGGGTTTCCGCAAGCTCGGCGTGCGCGGGTATCTGGGCAAGTACTTCGTGTTCACGGGGTTCAGGCAGGGGATCGGCACGGGCCTGCTCGACCTGTTCGTCGGCCTGATCGAATTCATGCTCGAGCTGATCAAGCCGGTCACGCTCTCGATGCGACTCTTCGGCAACATCCTCGGCGGCGAGATCGCGCTCGGCGTGATCACGGCCCTCACGATCGCGATCGTGCCCATCGCGATGTACAGCCTCGAGCTCCTGCTGAACTTCGTGCAGGCGCTGATCTTCTCGACCCTGACCCTGATGTTCACCCTCATCGCCATCGAGAGTCACGAGGAGGAGGCGCGGGCGGCACCCGAGTTCGCCGATCTGCCCCAGGGCAACATGGGCCCGCCGCTGAGCGGCGCCCAGGCCGGCCCGGCACACTAGGGCGGCGAACACCGCATTCCACGATCGAGCGACCGACCGGGCGTCCGCCCGGCGCCAAGGAGGAAGGACGACATGAACAGCCTGGGAGCGGGCCTCGCGGCCCTCGGCGTCATCGGGCCGGGCATCGGCATCGGCATCCTGGCCGGTCTCGCGTCGAGCGCGATCGGGCGCAACCCGGACGCCAGCGCGCAGATCCGCGGCCTCGCGATCATCCTCGCCGGCTTCGCCGAAGGGCTCGGGGTCCTGGCGATCGTCGTCGGCATCCTCGTCCTCTTCATCGGCAAGCCCTGAGCGGAGCCACGAGTGGAGCTTCTCGCCATCGCCACGGGCGTCGCCAACGCCGCGCTGCCCCGGCTCGGCGCCGAAACGCAGACCGCCGGTCTCCAGATCAACCTGTTCTGGGTCATCGTCGCGTCGCTCAACTTCATCCTCCTCCTCGCGCTCCTGTGGGCCTTCGGATTCGCCCCCGTGAGCCGGATGCTGACCGAGCGGCGGGCACGGATCGAGGAGGGGCTGCGCGACGCCGAGCAGGCGCGGCGGGACCGTGAATCGGCCGAGCAGGAGCGCCTCGCGGCACTCACCGAGGCGCGCCGGGACGCGAACGAGATCATCAATCGTGCCCAGCGGGTCGCCCAGGAGACGCGCGACGCGGACATCGCCGCGACGCGCGAGGAGCTCGAGCGGATGCGGGTCCGCGCGTCCGCCGACATCGACGCGGAGAAGCAGCGCGCCATCGCCGCCCTGCGGGCGGAGGTCGCCGACCTCGCCCTGGCGGCCGCCGGCAAGGTCGTCGGCGAGACGATGACCGATGCCCGGCAGCGCCGCCTCGTCGAGGAGTTCATCGAGGAATCGGCGGCGGCCTCGGACCGCAACGGCTGATGGCCAGACCCACCACGGCCTCCCGGCGCTACGCGGAGGCGGCCTTCGAGCTGGCCCTCCGCGATGACGCCCTCGA
>JBGPDX010000209.1:0-3848 GCA_041482475.1 Candidatus Limnocylindria bacterium
CGAGGACGTCCCTGGCGTAACCGGCGACGGTCATGTTCGAAGCCCTCCTGCAGTGTCGTGGGGACGATGAGCGAGTGCGTGACGGCGGGCGACCGACGCAGCCTGTCGGGCCCGCCCGGGACACGAGGCGCGCCCGGCGAACGGCCGGGCGAACGGCGTGGCGAGGCGGTCAGCCATCGGCGATCAGATGGTCGCGATGGCTGAACTCGGCCAGCCGCTCGCGGCACGACGCCGCTTCCCGCTGCGCCTGCCGGACGATCCACGGATCGACCCGGCTTGAGTCCTCGATGGTCACGGTCGGGCCGTAGGCGCCGTCGTCGACGACGATGCCGGAGCTGTTGCGGTAGTCCGCCATCCAGTTCGCCTGGAGCTGGACGAGCACGTCCGCCACCGCGGCCGGCGGGAAGATCCAGTCGGTCCAGGAAGCGTTGAGGCGGTCGACGATGTCGGCCAGCCGGACGGGACCGCCGCGCTCGACGCGGGCGAGCAGCGCGATCACCCGCAGGGCCGTGAACGGGTCGCCGCTCTCGGCGATCGTCGGAGGCTGGATGTCGGCGTCCGGCAGGCCCGCCGGCGCCGGCCGGAGCGGTGCGAGGCCCGGCGCCGCGGTGCGAACGTTGGTCACGAGGGGCGATCTCCGAGTGAACTGCTAGGGATTGGGTGGCGAAGCGTAGCACCGGTCGCCGGACACGCCAACCCCGTTTCGAGGGCGGCGGCCCTAGAATCGGCCGATGGTTCCCAACGAGGCGCAGCGGGAGGCCAATCGATCGCGATTCGCGCGACTCGTGGCGCGCCCGGAGCCCGAGATCGACCTCGCCGCCGGCGCCCTCTGCATCGCCGCCGACGGTCGACCCGACCTCGATCCCGACCCGACGCTGGAGATCATCGAGGGCCTGGCCGAACGGGTCCGGTTGCGCCTCGACCTGGGCGACCCGGCCGACTTCGTGCTCGACCGGCTCCACGACGTCCTGTACCGCGAAGCGGCGTTCCGTGCGCCGACGGCCGCGGAGTATCGCGACCCGCGTAACAGCCTGCTGAACGAGGTCGTGGTGCGCCGCATCGGCCTGCCGATCAGCCTGGCCATCGTGCAGCTCGAGGTCGGCTGGCGGATCGGCCTGGCGGTTCATGGCATCGGCCTGCCGGGGCACTTCATCGTCGGCGGCCCCGGCGGCGTCCTGCTCGACCCGGCGGCCGGCGGACGCCTGTTGACCCGCGACGATTGCCAGGCACTTATCCGGCGGTCGCTGGGGGAGGGCGTCCTCCTCCACGCCGGGATGCTCCGCCCGAGTGGCAAGCGCGAGATCCTGGCCCGTGTCCTGCGCAACCTCCGGTCGGTCTACCTCGCCCGGCGCGAGTGGGCCGCGGCCCTCGGTGCCGTCGAGCTGCTCGCCGTCGTCGAGCCGACCGACCCCGATCACGGACGCGACCGCGGCCTGGTGCTGGGTCGGATGGGGCGTTTCAGCGAGGCGATCGCCTGCCTGGGCCGCTACCTCGACGAGCGGCCGGACGGCCACGACGCTGGCGACGTCCGGCAGGTCGTGTCGATCTTCGCCGGCCGCCGCAACTGACGGGCGCGACCGTCAGGTCGATGCGGGCGTGGCGGCGACGTCACCCTCCGGCGCTGCCGGTGACGGCGGGTCCGGCGTGGCATCGACGGGTGCGCCGGTGCCGCTGACCCGCCGCCGGAGCCGATCGAAGCCGAGCCCGACCGCCAGCAGGATCGCGCCCTCCACGAGCAGCCCGATCTCGGTCGACGTCTCCCTGGCCAGGTAGTTGGCGTTGAGGTCGCTGAGCGCGACAATGACGGCAAGTCCCGCCGGGTAGACGTATGAGGCCGCCTCGCGACGGAAGGCCCGCTCGAGCAGGACCGCCCCGACGACGAGGATGACGAGGTCGGCCAGAGCTGGCTCGATGAGGCGGCCGTACTCGCCGTTTCCCAGGTTGCCCGTCGCGAAGAGCTCGATGGCGATGCCGCTCACGGCGGTGAGGCCCGCGGCAAAGCGCGACAGCGCGGCGCGGCGGTCGGCGGCGGGCGTGCCGGCGCCCGCCTCGCCCAGGCCGATCAGCCCGAGGACCGCCGCGGTCAATGCCCACCACACGGCCGCCAGCACCACCCGAATGGCTGAGTCCGGCCCGGATGCGGCAAAGAGGTCATTGCGCGGATAGAGCAGCTGGTCGATGCCGTCGAGGAGCGCGGTCGACAGGGTGACGACAGCGCTCAGCAGGGCGAACTGGGTGAGGAGGCCGGGATGGACGCGGCGGAACGCCAGGGCAGCGATCAGGCCGGCGGCCGCGGCGACGACCTCGATGGCCACCGCGCCAATGGGGAAGACGAGCTGGCCGGCCGACCACGCCGCCCAACCCACGTTGGCGGCCGCCACGACGAACAGCGCGCCGGCTGCTCGCCGCTGGCGGCGGGAGCCGCTGGCCAGCCGGACCCCCAGGATGGCCAGCGCGGCGGCGGCGATGCTGCCGCCGATGAAGTACGGGCCCGCGGGATCGCCGGACGTGCCGGCGATCCGCGAGATGGTGGCGTACCACGCCCCCAGGATGAACAGCGTCCCCAGGTAGCCGAACATCTCGGCGATCGTCACCGACGGTCCGAACATCGCCGCGGCGGCGCTCGGACCGGGGCCGCCTGTCGCGGCCTGGGCCGGCACGGCGCCGGCCGGACGTGCGTCCTCCGCGCTCCGCAGGC
This sequence comes from Candidatus Limnocylindria bacterium, assembly GCA_041482475.1. Taxonomy (GTDB): domain Bacteria; phylum Chloroflexota; class Limnocylindria; order Limnocylindrales; family CSP1-4; genus JACDAV01. The sequence goes on from JBGPDX010000209.1 coordinate 2,699, forward strand.
GCGTCGCCAGTGCGGCGTCGATGATCCCGTCTGCCTGCCACGCGGAGATCCGCTCGAGGACCGCCTGGTCGCCCATCTCCCTCACCTCGCTGCCGTTCGCTCCGCAGACGATCTTCCGCCCCGTTCGTTACGCGCCTGTCGCGGCCGTAAGGCATCCTCGGGCCGTCGACTCGCAACTTTGAGGCACCAACGACCGGGCCGTTGGGCCACAGCCCGATGGCGCGGACGCTCGGCGGGCCCACGGTGATCGCAGGTCGACGAGATGGTCGACACAAACGACAGGGAGAACCGCCATGCATCCCACCATCGCCTACGAGCTCGCCAAGTTCAAGATCGCCGAGGAGCAGACCTACGCCGCCAGGCAACGACTGGCGCGCCAGGCCGTGAGCGATCGGCCCCGGTCGATCGACATCGCCCGCCTCGGCGAGCGTCTCCGGGTTCGGCTGTTCGGCGGTCCCGCCATCAGCGGGCGGCCGGCGGGCGCCGGCGCCTAGGGGCCGCGTCGCCACTCACGCCCGGCGGTACGATGCGCGCCTGCGCGTTGCCCGCCTGACTCCGCGGGTCCCCCGCGCGGCGCGCTGGAGGATCGTCGATGCATCAGCAGGTCCGGTTGGCGCTTGGGTCGCCGTCGGGGGTACTCGACGGCGGCGGCGCCATGGCCGTCGTGCCGGTGGAGGTCGATCCGGTCGAGGTCGCAGAGGGGGCGCTGTTCCGGCTCCTCGACCTGCTGGCCGCCGAGGGCTTCAACCTTCGGACGGCCGGCGGGAGGGGCATCGAGACCGGCGGCGAGTTCGTCTTCGCCGTCGACGACGAAGACGACCCGGACAAGGCGAGCAAGTGCGCCGCCTTCCTCGCTCGCAACGGCTACCGCGACGTCCGACTCGTCGAGCCGTTCATGTGCGAGGTCGACGACAGGGTGGGCGCGCTGCGTGACTGCCTGGCGAAGCTCGCCTCCGAGGGGCGACGGGTCGACGAGGTGTTCGTCGGCACGCCGCGCAAGGGCAAGGTTCCCGTCCACGTCACGACCGTCCGGTCGGTGCGACCCCGCCAAGGTGAGCGGAAGGGCCAGGCGCGAGCCTAGGCCTCGTCGTCGCCCTCGGGCGCCAGACCCAGCCGAGCGGCGGCCATCGCCGCCTCTACCCGGTTGGAC
>JBGPDX010000210.1:0-3783 GCA_041482475.1 Candidatus Limnocylindria bacterium
CGCGTCTCCGCCGCCGCCCTGCGGCGACGCATCGTCGAGCTCAACGAGGACCCGCTCGTGTCCGGGATCATCGTCCAGATGCCGCTGCCGAAGCGGATCCCCCTGTCGGCCGTCATCGACACGCTCGACCCGGCGAAGGACATCGATGGGATCGACCCCCGCAACTTCGGGCTGATGACGCTGGGCTACGACGGCTTCGTGCCGACCACCGCCCAGGCCGCGGTCGAGATTCTCAAGCGGTCGGGGATTCAGATCGCCGGCCGCCGCGCGGTCGTCGTCGGTCGCTCGAACGTCGTCGGCAAGCCGGCCGCGCTGCTGCTCCTCCGCGAGCACGCCACGGTCACCATCTGCCACTCGCGGACGCGCGACCTCGCCGCCGTCCTCCATGGCGCCGAGATCGTCGTCGTCGCCGTGGGCAAGCCGGGGCTCGTCACCGGCGCGATGCTGAAGCGCGGCGCGGTGGTCGTCGACGTCGGCATCAATGTCGTCGGCGGAAAGATCGTCGGCGACGTCGACATCGAGAGCGCCCGCGAGGTCGCGTCGGCGATCACGCCGGTGCCGGGCGGCGTCGGCCCGGTGACGAACGCGCTGCTGCTGACGCACCTCCTGCGGGCCGCCAACCACCAGGCCGACACGGCACGCCGCGGGGGGCGGACGGACGGGCTCCGGATGGCGGCGAGCGGCGGATGAGCGCCACGAAGCCGTTCCCGTCGGACCTCGAGATCGCCCGGTCCGTCACGCCACGACCCATCCTCGAGGTCGCCCTCGAGCTGGGCATCCGCGAGGACGAGATCGAGCTCTACGGCCCCACGAAGGCGAAGGTCAACCTGGCCGCGATTCGCCGCCTCGAGGCGCTCAACCCGCGCGGCCGCTACGTCGTCGTCACCGCCATCACGCCCACGCCCCTGGGCGAGGGCAAGACGACGACGACGATCGGCCTGACCCAGGGCCTCAACCGAATCGGCAAGCGCGCCGCCGTCGCCATCCGCCAGCCGTCGCTGGGTCCCGTCTTCGGCATCAAGGGTGGAGCGGCCGGCGGCGGCTACAGCCAGGTCATCCCGATGGAGGACTTCAACCTCCACCTGACCGGCGACGTCCACGCCATCGGCGCCGCGCACAACCTTGCCGCGGCGTTCCTCGACAACAGCCTCCACCACAAGAACCCGTTGAACATCGACCCGCTGTCGATCCTCTGGCCGCGGGTCGTCGACATCAGCGATCGCGCGATTCGCCGCGCGGTCATCGGGCTGGGCGGGCGCGAGAACGGCGTCCCGCGCGAGACCGAATGGCAGATCACCGTCGCCTCGGAGGTCATGGCCGTCCTCGCCCTCGCCGCGGACCTGGCCGACCTCCGGGCGCGGCTCGGCCGGATGATCCTGGCCACGACCTACGACGGCAAGCCGGTGACGGCCGACGATCTCAAGGTCGCCGGGGCGATGACCGTCCTGCTCAAGGACGCCCTCAAGCCGAACCTCCTCCAGACGCTCGAGGGCGGGCCGGCCTTCGTCCACTGCGGGCCGTTCGCCAACATCGCCCACGGCAACAACTCGGTGCTGGCGGATCGGTTGGCCCTTGCCACCAACGAGATCGTCTGCACCGAGGCCGGCTTCGGGGCCGACATGGGCGCCGAGAAGTTCTTCGACATCAAGTGCCGCGCGTCCGGGCTGCGGCCCGACGCGGCCGTGGTCGTGGCGACGATCCGGGCGCTCAAGATGCACGGCGGCGTGGGCAGGATCGTGGCCGGCAAGCCCCTCGATCCGGCGCTATTGGTCGAGAACGTCGAGGCGGTGCGGGCCGGCTCGGCGAATCTCGCCAAGCAGATCGAGAACGTCACCGTCTTCGGCGTGCCGGCGGTCGTCGCCATCAACGCCTATCCGACCGACACCGCCGCCGAGATCGCGGCGATCCAGGAAGTGGCGCTCGCAGCGGGCGCCCGATCGGCGGTCGTGTCGCGCCACTTCACCGACGGCGGCGCGGGCGCGGAGGACCTGGCCCGTGCTGTCTGGTCCGCCGCCTCGGACGGCCAGGCCGACTTCCGCTTGCTTTACGCGGACGCGACCCCGCTGGTCGAGAAGATCGAGGCGATCGCCGTCCGGATCTACGGCGCGTCGGGCGTCGATGTCCTGCCGCCGGCCGCCAGGGCACTGAAGCTCTACGAGGAGATGGGCTTCGGCCACCTGCCGATCTGCATGGCCAAGACGCAGTACTCACTCAGCCACGATCCGGCGCTGAAGGGCCGCCCGACGGGCTTTCGCGTGCCGATCCGCGACGTGCGGCTGTCGGCCGGCGCGGGGTTCATTACGCCGCTGCTGGGCGAGATGCGGACGATGCCGGGGCTGCCCTCGAAGCCGGGCGGCGAGAACATCGACATCGACGCCGACGGCAATACCGTCGGGCTGTTCTAGGTCGTCGTCGCGCTCCACCACGATGCACGACGACGCCGAGATCTACGACACCGAGGTCATTGGGTTTCGCGACGACATCCCGTTCTGGGAGTCGGTCGTCGACGAGGTCCGCCCGAAGCGGGTCCTCGAGCTCGGCTGCGGGACGGGTCGCCTGCTGCTGCCCGTTGCCCGGCGGGTCCTGTCGCACCACCCCGACGGCCGGGTGGTGGGGCTCGACATCAGCGAACCGATGCTCGCCCGCGCACGGGCCATCGCCTCTGAGGATGCGGCGCTATCCGGCAAGGTCGACATCGTCGCCGGCGACATGGCGACGTTCGATCTCGGCGGGACGTTCGACCTCATCGTCGTCGGCTTCAACTCGCTGGCCTACGTCATGGGTCTCGACCGGCAGATGGCGTGCCTGGAACGCATTCGCTCGCACTTGTCGGCCGGCGGCCGCTTCGGGTTCGACCTGCTCGTCCCGCAGGTCGCCTGGCTGGCGATCTCGGAGAAGGTCGCCCCGCACCGGCTCGAGGTCGACCACGCCAACCCGACGCCTGAGATCCGCCGATTCCTCCGCTGGGTCACGGAACGCTACGACCCCGTCCGGCAGGTCGAGGACGACCTCTACACGTACGAGATCCACATGGCGAACGGCGAGGTCGGTCGGCGCACGTCGGACCTGGCGTGGTCGATGATCTTCCCGCAGCAGCTCGAGCTGCTGCTCCGCGCGACGGGCTTCCGCGTCGTCCAGCGCTACGGTGACTACGCCCGGACGCCGTTCGGACGCGGCTCGAAGCAGTACGTCTGGCTGGCCGAGGCCGCGACGCCCTAGCGGCCGGTCAGCTGCGAGGGCCGCTCGTCGCGACGAGGAAGCAGGCGGCGACGACGAGCCCCATGGCGATCCCGAGCAAGGCCGCGCCCCAGGCACGAACGTCGAGCGATCCGAGTGGCGCCGCTCCCTCCTCGTCGACCTGGCCGTGTTCCGGAATGTCGTCCGCGGCGCCGTGCGGCATCGCTCCACCGTGCGGCTCGTGGTGCGTTTCGGTGGCCGTGTCGCCGGCGGTCGTGTCGTTCGGCTGGCTCATCGTTCGGGCGGACCTCCGGTCTGATTCTCGCACGTCGTCCCGATGCGCCACGAGACGTCCCCCGGCCGCGCACGGGACCGTAGACTCCCGCCGTGGCCAGCCCTTCCGCTCCTCCGACCACGGCGCCCGCGACCACCGCGCCCGCGACCACGCCACAGGGTCGGCTCGGGCTGAGCCGCGACGGGCGGCTGCTGTTCGCGGCAAGGTCGGCCCGGATGTTCGCCTACGGCTCGGTCGCCGTCATCCTCGTCCTGTACCTCGCCCGGCTGGGCCTCGACGGCGGCGCGATCGGGCTCATTCTCAGCCTGACG
>JBGPDX010000211.1:0-3768 GCA_041482475.1 Candidatus Limnocylindria bacterium
GATCCGTGCCTCGATCCCCGGAAAGTGCTCCTCGAGCCAGCCCTTGCCCGGAGGAGCGAGGCCGCCACGCGGCACGATCGCCAGCCGGGCCAGGCCGAACAGCCGCCCGGGCTCGTGCCACGACGGCAGGCCACGGAACGATTCCGCCGACAGGATGACCGTCAGGTCCGGTCCGCGGCCACCCGACGGGATCCGGGCGAGCGCCTCGACGGTGTCGACGGTGTACGACGGCCCCATCCGATCCAGCTCCACGCGGCTGGCCTCGAACGCGGCGTTGCCGGCGATCGCCAGCTCAACCATCGCCAGGCGGTGCCCCGGGGCGCTGATCAGCCGGTCCGGCTTGTGGGGCGGGATGCCGGCCGGGACGAACAGGATCCGCTCGAGGCCGAGGACCTCGCGGACCTCCTCCGCCGCCGCCAGGTGGCCGATGTGGATCGGGTCGAACGTCCCGCCCAGGACGCCGACCGAGCCCGGTACAGGCTCGTGGGCCGGCGCGGCCCGGGCCTGACCGGTCGGCGCCTGCCGCCCCGGCAGCGGCGCGACGGCCGGCGACCGCTCGCCCGTGGTCAGCGGTCCTCCCAGGGCTGCGGCTCCCATTCGAGCTCCGTCCGCCCGATCCGGACGGTGTCGCCGGCTGCCACGCCGGCCCGCCTGAGCTCGTCCTCGATGCCGAGCCGGGCGAGGTCGCGCTGGAATCGTTCGGCCGACTCCTCGTTGTCGAAGTTCGTCTGGGCGGCGAGTCGCTCGATCCGCCGGCCGCGGACACGGAACGCGCCGTTCTCCCGTTCGACGACGAAGGCGTCACCCATCGTCTCGACGCGGTGGACGACGACCCCGGCGGGCTCAGGCGGAGCGGCCAGCTGTGCGGCGTCGGGGAGCAGCTGGGCAAGGGCGACCCGAAGCCCATCGATGCCCGCGCCGCTGGTGGCGGACAGGGCCACGACCCGGAGGCCCTCCGCCTCCCGCGCGGCCCGGAACGCGGGCCACGCGGCGGCCGCGGCCGGCAGGTCGAGCTTGTTGAAGACGACGAGGATGGGCTTGTCGAGCAGCGCCGGGTCGTGGGCGCGCAGCTCGTCGCGGATCACCGCCGCGTCCCATTCGGGATCGGGCGAGGCGCCGTCCACGACGTGGACGAGGACTCGCGTCCGCTCGACGTGGCGCAGGAAGGCGTGGCCCAGGCCCGCGCCGGCGCTCGCCCCCTCGATCAGGCCGGGCAGGTCGGCGATCGTCGGCCGACGGTCGTCGTCGGGCAGCTCCATCACGCCCAGGTTCGGCTCGAGCGTGGTGAAGGGGTAGTCGGCGATCTTCGGGCGGGCCGCCGTGAGGGCCGCCAGCAGCGTCGACTTGCCGGCATTCGGCAGCCCGACCAGGCCGATGTCGGCGATGAGCCGGAGCTCGAGCCGGAGCCAGCGCTCCTCGCCCGGCTCGCCCTTCTGGGCGTGCTTCGGCGCCTGGTGGGTCGCCGTCTTGAAGTGGGTGTTGCCCAGGCCGCCGCGTCCGGCGCGTGCGACGATCGCCTCCTGGCCTCGCGCGACGAGATCGGCGAGGAGCTCGCCCGTCGCATCGTCGAGCACGGCCGTCCCCGGTGGCACCGCCAGGTGGAGATCGTCGCCGGCCTTGCCGTGGCGCCGGGCCCGTTCCCCGCGGCCGCCTCCGGACGCCTTGAAGTGGTGGGAGTAGCGGAAATCGCGAAGGGTCGTCTGGCCGGGGTCGACGCGGAGGTAGACCGAGCCGCCACGTCCGCCGTCACCGCCGTCTGGCCCGCCACGCGGCACGTGTGCCTCGTGCCGGAAGGTCGCGGCCCCGTCGCCGCCGTCCCCGGCACGGACCCAGATCTTTACCCGGTCGAGGAACATCGACCGTATCTTCTCACGCGATCCGGACGCGGCCGGCGGCGCCGTCAGGACCGCGGAACGGCCCTCCGGCTAGAGATAGAGCAGCGGGTTGACCCGCGTGCCGCCGTCCCAGACGGGACCTTGCCAGACCTCGAAATGGAGGTGCGGGCCGGTCGCGTTGCCGGTCTGTCCCACCCGGCCGACCTGCTGGCCGCGGGCGACCGACTGGCCGATCCCGACGGTGATCGCCGACATGTGGTTGTAGGTGGTGAAGAGGTTGGAGCCGTGGGCGATCCAGACCTGGTAGCCGCCGCCGTTGTCCTTCCAGCCGGCGAAGATCACGACGCCCGGCGCGGCGGCGACGACCTTCGTGCCGTAGTCTGCCGCGATGTCGATGGCGTAGTGTCCGGCGTGGAAGTACTGGCTGATGTAGTTGCGGCCACCGACGACCGGCCACGTCATCTTGCCGCCGGGGTAGCTGGCGGGCGGACGGATGGTGGGGCCCGGGCCCGGCCCACTGGTGCTGGGATGCGGCGCGGGCTTCGGCCTGCTGACCGGAGCCGGAATGGTGACCCCGATGGCGCCCGGGAGGATCAGCGTCTGGCCGATGACGAGGGCGCTGTCCTGGAGGCCGTTGAGGTCGTAGATCGCCTGTGGGTCGACCTCGTACTGGGCCGCGACCGAGTCGAGCGTGTCGCCCTCGGCGACCGTGACGACGATGCCGTCGACCGGCGGGATGGTCAGCGTCTGGCCGGTGTGGATCGACGTCCTGGAGGTCAGGTTGTTGGCCCACCAGATCGTCATCATCGACACGCCGAACCGGTTGGCGATGCCGGTCAGGGTGTCGCCCGGCTGGACCTTGTACTTCTTGAGCAGCCCGCGTCCGTCGGCGATCAAGGTGTTGACCGCCATCGGCTTGACCAGCGTGCCGTCCTGGAGGAAGGGGCCGCGGATGGCCGCGTTGGGACCCTGGCCGGGTCCACCCAGCTGGTCCGCGTCCGGGACGCGAGCGGCGGCCACGACCGCGTCAGGGGCACCCCCCTGGGTGGCGTCGCCTGGGCCGTTGCCGTCGTTACCGCCTGCGTCGGCGCCCGCGAAACCGGCCACGGCCAGACGAGGACCGGTGCCATCCCCCTGTGGGCCGCCGAGCGGGCCCGACGCCGAGGCACCCGGCATCCAGCTGGCCAGCGTGGCGACCAGGACGATGAGGATGACCGCTACGGGAAGGACCGCCTCCGGCCCAACGTGCGAACGGATCGCGGCGCGCAGGCCGAACCGGCCGGCCGACGTCACGCGGCTGCCCGTCGCCACGGGCCGTGTTGCGGCGCCGGTAGACACGCGGATTCGAAGGGAGTCGTTGCCCGGATACACATCACGCGGGCGGGAGGCCGTCGACGATGTGGTTCGCCGTGTCGGTTGCAGGCGGCCAAGCACCCGCTGCATGCCGACCGATGCGTTCAGCAATACGGTCTCCTGGCGTTGGACGGGCCGGTGAGTGAGATCGCTGGGGGACTTGGCGCCCGTTGAGCGCCGACGACGAACGGGCCGTCCGGAGGTCGCGGTATCGAGCTGGAGGTCTCTTATTCGCGGCCGAGGCCACTGGGATGGGCATCAACGTCTGGGGGGCACCCTAGCAGACTCCGGGATGTGTCGCAAACCCGACACCCGCTGAGGCAGACGGGTCAGGCCGATGTAATTGGGGGCGCTTCCGATCCGGAGCGCCGCGGTCCGGAGGCAGGACCTTCGGGGTATCCGATCGTACTGGCCCGTCCCGCAGGACGGGACCGCTCCCGGGGCCCGGCAAGGGCCTCGAGGCCCTGCGGCGAGGCTAGGCGTCGAGGCTCTTGGTCAGGGTCGCCAGGAACTGGGCGTTGTTGTCCGTCTTTGCCAGCCGGTTGAGGAGCAGCTCGATGCCCTCGTTGGTGCCCACCGC
>JBGPDX010000212.1:0-3765 GCA_041482475.1 Candidatus Limnocylindria bacterium
CCCCCCAAGCGGTCGCCCCGGCGAGTCTGACGATTTCGTCAGACGATTTCGTCAGACGATTCTCTCCGCCAGGTCCCTCCGGGCCGGCCCCCCAAGCGGTCGCCCCGGCGAGTCTGACGATTTCGTCAGACGATTTCGTCAGACGATTCTCTCCGCCAGGTCCCTCCGGGCCGACCCCCCGGCTCCGTGAGATCCCACGCGCCCGGTGTAGCCTGACGCCCCTCCCTCAGCGTTCGAGGACCCTATCCCCCATGGACCGACTCGCCGGCGTCGCGGAGCTGCTGGACGGCCCGCTCGACGACCCATCGACGCTTGCCGGCAACCTCCGAGACCTGCGGCGCGTGAACCGCTCGCTGGGCGGGGTCGCGCTGACCAGTCGGGCCCTCGACGCGCTCGTCGGCCGGGTCGCCGACGCGGGCGCGACGATCCATGTCCTCGACGTCGGCACCGGCGGCGTCGACATCCCGCTCGCCCTCATCGAGGCGTGGCGGCGGCGCGGACGGCGGCTCGAGGTGACGGCCATCGACGAGCGGCCCGAGGTCCTGGCCGCGGCACGCACCTCCGATCCCCGTGTCGACGCGACGCCGCGGCTGACGCTGGCGGTGGCCGATGGTCGGTCGCTCCCCTACCCCGACGCCGCGTTCGACGTGGCTCACGCCTCACTCGTGCTCCACCACCTGGAGCCGGTCGACGCCGTGGCGCTGCTGCGCGAGATGGACCGGGTCAGCAGCCGGGGGATCGTCGTCAACGACCTGGCGCGCGGGCGCCTGTCGTGGGCCGGCGCGTGGCTCCTGTCGCACCTGGCGACGACGAACCGGTACACCCGCCACGATGCGCCGCTGTCGGTCCGCCGCGCCTACACGCTGGCGGAAGGGCACGCCCTCATCGCCGCGGCCGGGTTGCGCTCGGCGGCGGAGTTCGTGGGGCCGTTCCGCCACCGCTGGACGATCGCCGCGCACCGGCCATGACGCACCGGCCATGACGCCTTCGAGCGGTCGCAGGGAGGTTGCGGTGGTCGGCGGCGGGCCGGCCGGCGCGGTCGTCGCCGCGCTGCTCGCCCGGGTCGGGCGCGAGGTCGTCCTGGTCGAGCGGTGGCCGGTGCCACGCTGGCGCGCGGGCGGCGTGTTCACTTCGCCGGCGACGATGGCCGTGCTTCGGCGCGTGAGGCTCGAAGATGGTCTGCTACGAACGCTTGCCCGGCCGATCCCCGGGTTGCGGGTCGAGACGCCCGGCGGGACCTCGTTCCGCCTGACGTATGGCGACGACGGCAGCCTGGCGGCGCCCGCCGTCGGGCTCGATCGGCCGGCGCTCGACGCCGCGCTGCTCCGGATGGCCGAACGGGCCGGAGCCGAGATCCGGATGGCAACGACCGTCCGGCGGGTGACGGTCGGCGACGGACGGGCGGCCGAGTTGACGCTGGCCGGCCACGAGACGGAAGAGCCACTCCGGGCGCGGGTCGTCATCGGGGCCGACGGCCTGCGGTCTGTCGTCGCGCGGAGCGTGGGCGTCGTCCGCGACGCGCCGCTCGGGCCGCGCGTCGGATTGACCTACCACCTCCGCGACCCGGAGCCGGAGACGTTGCGCGACGGGCGGATGGTCGTGCTGCACGGTGCCTACTGCGGCCTCGCGCCGGTCGCCGGCGGCCGGATCAACGTCGGGATCGTCCTCGCCGGCGCCGATTGGCGGCGCGAGCTGTCGGAGCGTGGCGCGGCCGCGGTCGCGTCGCGTGTCCTGACCAACGTGCCGGTCGCTTCGGACGAGCCGCACGGTTGGCGCGATGGCGAGCCGTGCGACGAGATCGCCGGCGCGGCGCCACTTGGCCACCGCGTGGCACGCCGCGCCGGCGACGGGTGGCTGCTGATCGGCGATGCCGCCGGCTTCCTCGACCCGTTCACCGGTGAGGGGCTGCATCGCGCGCTCGTCTCCGCGGAGCTCGCCGCGGCGGCCGTGGACGCGCACCTCCGCGGCGATCAGGCAGCGCTGCGGCAGTACGACCGCGCGATGACGCAGCGGTTCGCGACGAAGGACTTCGTCAGCCGCGTCGTCCAGGCGATCCTCGCCCGGCCGGCGGCGTTCGAGCACGTCGCGACGCGACTGGCTCGGCGCGACAGGCTGCGTGAGACGATGGGCCTCGTGATGGGCGATCTCGTCCCGGCCTCGCGCGCGCTCGACCCACGCTTCCTCGTTGCGCTCTTCGCCCCGTGACGCGGCGAGGGTGACGGTGCGCAGCACGATCTCGGTCGACGTGGCCGCGCCGCCCGCGCTCGTGTTCGCCCTTGCCCGCGACGTGGAGCGCTGGCCGCGGCTGCTCCCCCACTACGTCCGGGTCGACGTCGAGGAGCGGGTCGGCGACGTGGCGGTCATCGCGCGGATGGTCGCCCGCCGTCCGCTCGTGCCGCTGCTGGGGCTCAGCCTTCCCGTTGCCTGGCGATCGCGCGCGTGGGCCGAACCCGAAACGCTCCGCCTGCGCTTCGTCCATCGCGGCGGCGTCACCAACGGGATGGACGTGACGTGGCGAATCGAACCCGTGCCACCGGGCGCTCGTGTCTCCATCGATCACGACTTCCGGCCGCGCATTCGCCCGTGGGCCCACGTCGTCGATCGCCTCTTCACCCGTCCCATCGCCAGCCGCACCCTCGCCACCTTCAAGGCGCTGGCCGAGGCCCTCGCCGACACGAACCCCGCCGGCGGCGCCGGAGGCGATGAGTCCGGGCCGTCCCGGGCGACGAATCAATCGCCATGACCGAGCGACGCCGTGTCTGGATCACCGGGATCGGCGTCGTCACGCCGATCGGCATCGGCGTCGACCGATTCCGCGCGGGCCTGCGCGCCGGCCGGTCGCCCGTGCGGCGGATCGACCGCTTCGACGCGTCGGCCTTCCGGTCGCAGGTGGCCGCCCAGATCGACGACTTCGACCCGCTCGACTTCATGGACGCCAGGACCGCCCGACAGCTCGATCGGTTCAGCCAGTTCGGGCTCGCCGCCGGCAAGCTGGCGCTCCAGGACGCGCGGCTGGTCCCCGGCCGCGACGGCTCCGCCGATCGCGAGCGGATCGGCATCTACCTGGGCAGCGCGCTCGGCGGCATCGCCTACGCCGAAGCGCAGCACGAGCGCTACCTCGCCAAAGGGATCCGGTCGGTGTCGCCGACCCTCGCCCTGGCCGTCTTCGGCGGGGCGGCTCCGGCGAATCTCGGCATCGCCCTCGACGTTCGCGGTCCCATCCTGTCGACCGCCAACTCGTGTGCGTCGGGTGGCGTCGCGCTGGGCGAGGCGCTCGACGCGATCCGCTCCGGCCAGATCGATGCGGCGATCGCCGGCGGCGCCGAGGTGCCGCTCAGCCCGCTCGCGTTCGGTGCGTTCGACATCATCCGGGCCCTGTCGTCCGGGTCGAACGACGCCCCCGAACGTGCGGCTCGCCCGTTCGATGCCGCGCGCGATGGCTTCGTCATGGGCGAAGCCGCGGCCCTGCTGGTGCTCGAGGCATCGGACGTGGCGTCGCGCCGCGGCGCCATCCCGTACGCGGAGCTGATGGGCTATGGCGCGACGTCTGACGCCTACCACATGGTTCAGCCACGGGCTGACGGCCGCGAGGCCGCGCGTGCCGCGACCATCGCCCTCGACGACGCCGGGGTGAGCCCGGCCGAGATCGACTATGTCAACGCCCACGCCTCACCCACGCCGATCGGCGACGTCGCCGAGGCGAGGGCCATCGTCCGCGCGCTCGGCGAGCGTGCGGCGACCGTGCCGGTCAGCGGAACGAAGGCG
>JBGPDX010000213.1:0-3757 GCA_041482475.1 Candidatus Limnocylindria bacterium
CGAACCAGGCGGCCAGGCTGGCGGCGACGGTGGGGCCGATTCCCTCGACCTCCTCGAATCGTTGCGGCTGGTCGCTCGCCACGCGCTCGAGGTGACCGCCGGCCCGCGCCAGCCATCGATCCCCCGCCGGGACCTCGGCCGCCAGCCATCGGGCAAGCTCGATCGCCGTCGTCCAGCCAACCTGGGGAATGCCGAGCGCGGTGAGGATCCGGTCGAGCGGTCGACGCCGGCTGCGCTGGATCCGGCCGAACAGGTTCTCGGCGCTCTTCCGGGCGAACCGCTCGAGCGACTCGAGGTCCACCACGGACAGCCGGTAGAAGTCACCGCGGCGCTTGACCATGCCTCGCTGCAGCAGCTGGCTCAGGACCGCCCACCCGGCGCCCTCGATGTCCATCCCCCCGCGGCCGACGAAGTGGCCGAATTCCTGCGACACGCGCGCCGGGCAGGCGAGGTTCGGGCAGTAGTGGCGGACGGCCCCCTCGTCGCGCACGATCGGCGTGCCGCAGACCGGACACGTGTCGGGCATCTCGAACTCGCGCTCGTCGCCCGTCCGCCGCTCGACCAGCGGCCGCACGACCTCCGGGATGACGTCGCCCGCCTTCTGAAGGATGACGGTGTCGCCGATGCGGATGTCCTTGCGGCGGACCTCGTCGAGGTTGTGGAGGGTGGCCCGGGCGACCGTCGAGCCGGCGACCTTCGCGGGCCGCAGGTGAGCGACCGGCGTCAGCGTGCCGGTGCGGCCGACGTAGACGACGATGTCCTCGACGACGGTCTCGACCTGCTCCGGGGGGAACTTGTAGGCGATCGCCCAGCGCGGCGCCCGGGACACGATCCCGAGGCGCTCCTGCTGGTCGAACCGGTCGACCTTGACGACGACGCCGTCGGTTTCGTATGGCAGGTCGTGGCGTCGCTCGCGCCAGGCCTCGGTGAAGGCGATGACGGCCTCGATGTCGAGGCCCACCTGGCGGTTCGGGTTGACGGGCAGGCCGAGCGCCTCGAGGCGGTCGAGCGCCGCGGACTGGCGGTCGATCGCCGAACCGCCATCGGGCGCCTCCTCGATGAGCTGGTAGAGCCAGGCCGACAGGAGGCGGCTGGCGGTCACCGCCGGATCCTTCTGGCGCAGCGATCCCGCGCCACTGTTGCGCGGGTTGGCATAGAGCGGCAGCCCGGCTTCCTCGCGCTCGGCGTTGATCCGGGCGAAGTCCGCCTTGGGCATGAAGACCTCGCCGCGGACGTCGAGCGTCGCCCGCTCGGGCAGCCGGTCCGGGAGGCTCCGGATCGTGCGGAGATTCGCCGTGACATCCTCGCCGGTCGTCCCGTCGCCGCGCGTCGCACCCTGGACGAACCTGCCGCGCTCGTAGCGCAGGGAGATGGCCAGGCCGTCGATCTTGAGCTCGGTGACGTAGCTCAGCCCGTCGGCGGGTTCGGGGGCCGGCGGCAGGCCCAGGCCACGCCGGACGCGGGCGTCGAAGGCCCGTAGCTCGTCGTGGCTGAAAGCGTTCGACAGGGACAGCATCGGCCGGCGGTGGCGGACTTCGTCGAACGTGCCGGAGGGCGCGCCGCCGACCCGCTGGCTGGGCGAATCGGGGGTGACCAGCTGGGGGTGGGCGGTCTCGAGGGCGACGAGCAGCCGGAACCTGGCGTCGTACTCGGCGTCGCTCAGCTCCGGCGCGTCCTGTTCGTAGTAGAGGCGGTTGGCCCGGTCGATGCTCGCCGCAAGGTCGGCGTGACGGGCCGCGGCCGCGTCGATATCGAGACTCGCCATCTCCTCGACCAGCGCGGGATCGACGGGCAGCCGCTCGGCGGTGTCGGTCATCGACGGAAGGATACGAACCGCGGGCGACGCGCGACGCCGTCAGTCGATCGGCGGGATCACCGCGCCTCAGCCGACGACGTCGAGGTTGGCCAGGCTGGCGAGCATCGTCTTGCGCCCCACGCCAGGGTCGCGGAACGCCACCACCACCTCCTCGTCACTGCGCGTCAGCTTCGAGGTCACGACGATGCCGTCGCCCCATCGCGCGTGACGGACGCGATCGCCGTCGCGGAACTGGCGCTCGCCGGGGATGGCGGGGCGTGGCGTCCGCGCTGCGGGCGGCCGACGCGCGGCCGCCACAGCCCGGCTCTCGTCATCGTCGTCGTCCGCCCGAAGTGACCCGGACCGCGCCCCGCCGGCGAACGCGTCGCGCCGCGCCGCCAGGTCCCGCGTCGGGCGAAAGGGCTCACCGGGAGACGGGGCGCCGGGACGGCCGCTCCCCTGCCGGTACGCGCCGCCACCCGCCCGGACGGGGGTCCCGAAGCGGGTCGCGCGGCGCGCCCCGAACACGAGGTCGAGGTCGAGCGGGCCCTCGGACTCGTGCTTGCCGGACACGGCGAGCTGCGGACCGATCATCAGCTCGGCGGGGATCTCGAGCAGGAATCGCGACGGGACGGACGCCTGGCCCATCCCCCACGTCGCGCGTCGCCAGGCGTGGGAGAGGTAGAGCCGCCGCTTGGCCCGGGTGATCCCGACGTAGGCCAGGCGGCGTTCCTCCTCGAGCTCCTTCTCGTCGTCGAGGGCGCGGCTGTGCGGGAACAGCCCCTCCTCGAGGCCGGCGATGAAGACCACCGGGAACTCCAGGCCCTTCGCGGCGTGCAAGGTGATCAGGGTCACCGCATCCTGGCTGCCCTCGTACGAATCCTGGTCCGCGACCAGCGCCGTCTCCTCGAGCAGCCGGTCGAGGGCGTCCTCCGGCGACAGGTCGTCGTAGCGGGTCGCCACGGAGCGGAGCTCGAGCAGGTTGGCCCAGCGCTCCTCGCCGTCCTCGGAGCCGTCGGCGAGCATGGCGCGGTAGCCGGACGCCTCGAGAACCTCGTCGAGGAGCTCAGGCAGCGGCAGGATCGCGACCCGCGTCCGCAGCCGGCGAACGAGGGCGGCGAAGTCGCCGACGGCGTTGCGGATCCGGGGCGCGAGTCCCTCGATCTCGCCGCGGGCGGCCCGCTCGATCGCGCTCCACGTCGTGGTTTCCGCCCGCCCGGCCTCGGCGCGCAGCGCCTCGATCGTCTTGTCGCCGATGCCCCGCGGCGGAATATTGATGATCCGCTCGAAGCTCACCGCGTCCGCATCCGAACGGAGGACGCGCAGGTAGGCCAGCGCGTCCTTGACCTCGCGGCGGGCGTAGAACCGCGTCCCGCCGACGAGCTGGTAGCGGATGCCATAGCGCAGGAAGGCTTCCTCGATCGCCCGGGACTGGGCGTTCATCCGGTACATCACGGCGATGTCCTGGGCCCGAAAGACGCTGTCCTCGTCATCGGCCCTGCGGGTCAGCGCCGAGCTGCGACCGCCGACCAGGCCCTCGACCTGGCGGGCGATCCATTCGGCCTCCTCCTCCTCGTTGTAGGCCTCGAACCGCTGGATCGGGGGCCCGCCGGCGTTGTCCGTCCAGAGCTTCTTGTCGGTCCGTTCGGTGTTTCGCGAGACGACCGCGTGGGCAGCGTCGAGGATGAGCTGGGTGGAGCGATAGTTTCGCTCCAGCTTGACGACGGTCGCGTCGGGCCAGTCGCGCTCGAAGTCCAGGATGTTGCGGAGGTCGGCGCCGCGCCAGCGGTAGATCGACTGGTCGTCGTCGCCGACGACGGCGAGGTTCCGATGCCGCGAGGCGAGGGCGCGGACCCACAGGTACTGCGGCCGGTTCGTGTCCTGGTACTCGTCGACGTGGAGGTAGCGCCAACGATCCTGGTAGCGGGCGAGGACAGCCGGCGCCTCCTCGAACAGGCGGAC
>JBGPDX010000214.1:0-3752 GCA_041482475.1 Candidatus Limnocylindria bacterium
CCAGGAACGACGGCGCCGAGACGGTCACGTGGATGGTCTTCGCGGCGATGTCCGCGTCGAGGCTGGCCGTCGTGCCCTTGAGGTCGAGCGCACCGGAGTTCGGGACCTGCACGGTGCCCGTGAGGTCGCCCTTGATCTGGACCGTCTTGACGTCCTTGAGCGACAGGACCGTCTTCGCCAGGATGTCCTTCGGGTCGCTCAGTGCGGGCGCGGCCGGGGATCCCTGGCAGGCGATGACGGTGAGCGCGCCGATGAGCGCGAGAAGCGCGAGCAGACGGCGAGGCATGCTTCCTCCGAGTGTCTTTTGGGCTGACCGCCGGGAAGCCTGCCTGCCGCCGACCCGCCTGTCAAATCGGCCAATCGGCCTGGCCGCCACGAACGAAAGAGCCCGGGCCGATGGCCCGGGCTCCGTTCGGTGATGGGGTTCGGGGACTAGAAGTCCATGTCTCCGCCGCCGTGGCCGTGGCCACCGCCGGCAGCCGCCTTCTCCTTCTCGGGGATGTCGGTGACGAGCGTTTCCGTCGTCAGGACCATCGCCGCGATGGAGGCCGCGTTCTGGAGGGCGGAGCGGGTCACCTTGCGGGCATCGACGATGCCCTTCTTGAACATGTCGCCGTACTCGCCCTTGAGAGCGTCGTAGCCAGTGCCGGTCTTCGAGTTGCGGACCCGCTCCACGACGACCTCACCATGGGCGCCGGCGTTGTCGGCGATCTGGCGCGCCGGGGCCTCGAGCGCCTTGCGGACGATGTCGACGCCGACGGCCTCGTCACCCGTGAGCTTGAGCGCGTCGAGTGACGGGATGGCCTGCAGGAGCGCCGTGCCGCCGCCGGCGACGAGACCCTCCTCGACGGCCGCGCGGGTCGTCGACAGGGCATCCTCGATGCGGTGCTTCTTCTCCTTCAGCTCGACCTCGGTGGCCGCGCCGACCTTGATGATCGCGACGCCGCCCGACAGCTTGGCGAGACGCTCCTGGAGCTTCTCCTTGTCGTAGTCGGAGGTGGTGTCCTCGATCTGGGCCTTGATCTGGGTCATCCGGGCCTTGATCTGATCCGGCGACCCGGCGCCGTCGATGATCGTGCTGTCGTCCTTGGTCGCGACGACGCGACGGGCCGAACCGAAGTCCTCCGCGGTGACCGAGTCGAGCTTGCGCCCGATCTCCTCGCTGATGACCGTCCCGCCGGTCAGCGTGGCGATGTCGCGAAGCATCTCCTTGCGGCGGTCGCCGAAGCCCGGCGCCTTGACGGCGAGGACCTGGACCGTGCCACGGAGCTTGTTCACGACGAGCGTGGCGAGCGCCTCGCCGTCGACGTCCTCGGCGATGATCAGCGTGGGCTTGCCCTGCTGGACGGCCTTCTCGAGGGCCGGCAGCATGTCCTGGACGCTCGAGATCTTCCGGTCGGTGATGAGGATGAGCGGGTTCTCGAGGACCGCCTCCATCCGATCGGGATTGGTGACGAAGTAGGCCGAGATGTAGCCCCGGTCGAACTGCATCCCCTCCGTGTATTCCTTCTCGAGGCCGAGCGACTGGCCCTCCTCGACGGTGATGACGCCGTCCTTGCCGACCTTGTCCATGACCTCGGCGATGATCTCGCCGACCTCGGGGTCGGCGGCGCTGATCGCCGCCACGGCCGCGATCTGCTCACGGCTGTCGACGTCGACCTTGTGCTTCTCGAGCTCGGCCACGATCGTCTCGACGGCCTTCTCGATGCCGCGCTTGATCTGCATGGGGTTCGCCCCGGCCGTGACGTTCCGGAGGCCGTCGCTGACCATGGCGTGGGCGAGGACCACGGCCGTCGTCGTGCCGTCGCCGGCGACGTCGTCGGTCTTGGTCGCGACCTCCTTGACGAGCTGGGCGCCCATGTTCTCGAACGGGTCCTCCAGCTCGATGTCGCGGGCGATCGTGACCCCGTCGTTGGTGATGGTCGGCGACCCGAACTTCTTGTCGAGGACGACGTTGCGGCCCTTCGGGCCGAGCGTCACACGAACCGCGTCGGCGAGGCGATCGATGCCACGCTTGAGCGAGCGACGAGCCGTCTCGTCGAAGATGATCTGCTTAGCCAATTTGCAAGTCCCTCCAGGAAAGCTGTGTGGTGGGGTCGAGGCGCGCCGTCGAGGTCACTCGACGATCGCCAGGATGTCCTTCTGGCTGACGATGAGGAGGTCCTCGTCGTCGATCTTGAACTCGGTGCCGGCGTACTTGGCGTAGAGGACCTTCTGGCCCTCCTTGACGTCGACATGCTCACGCTTGCCGTCGTCGAGGATCCGCCCGGGGCCGACGGCGAGCACGACGCCCTCCTGCGGCTTCTCCTTGGCCGTGTCCGGCAGGACGATGCCCGACTTCGTCATCTCCTCGCGGCCGGTGGGCCGGACGACGACGCGGTCCCCCAACGGGCGAAGCTTGGTCGCGGATGCGGTGGCGGTGGCGGTTGCCAAGGTGCGTACCTCCTCTGACGGCGGCGCGCCGCTCGTCTCGTCCGGGATGGTCGGTGCCGCCCGCCGGCCTGCCGGCGTTGGCGCCGAGTCGATGTCGGAGCGCGTGGCGACGGGCGCGATCCGGACCTCCGAGCCCTTGGGCTCCTCGTGTGGATCGGCGATACCCGCTCGCTTAGCACTCTCGATGTGAGAGTGCTAACACCTTAGCCCGTCGGTTGTGGGCTGTCAAGCGCGGCGGGCAGCCCTGGGAAAGGCTCGATCGTAGGCGGCGACGAGTGCCTCGCCGAGCTCGTCGGGATCCACCCCGCGCCGCTCGGCCAGCCATGCGGCGGTCAGGCGGACCCACTCGGGCTCGTTGCGCTTGCGGGGGGCCCCGGGTGGCGACAGGAACGGTGAATCGGTCTCGATCAGGAGGCGGTCGGCGGGCATGGTGGCCGCCACGTCCGCGGAGGCCTCCTCGCCGGCGCGGAAGACGAGGCCCGAAAAACTGATCGCCAGGCCCATCGCCAGCACGGCCTCCGCGAAGTCCGGCGGGCCCGAGTACGAGTGGATCACCGCCGGCGGCCGGCCGTCGAAGCGCGCCTTCGCCGCCGGCGAGGCCAGCCCGGCCATGCGCAACTCCACGAGGAGCGCGTCCTGGGCGTCACGGCGCCCGTCCGCCGAGCGGCAGTGAAGGATGGCGGGCTTGCCCAGCTCGAGGGCCAGCGCCAGGTTGCGCCGGAGGTTCTCGAGCTGCGCCTCGACGGGCGAGAAGCGCCGGTCGAAGTCGAGCCCGGTCTCCCCGATTGCGACCACCCGCTCGTCCGCCGCCAGCCGGGCGATCGAGGACCAGGCCGCGTCGTCGACGTCGGCCGCGTCGTGGGGATGGACACCGACGGCCGGGTCGAGCCACGGGAACTGGTCGACGAGGGCCAACGCGGCGGCGCACGACGCGAGGTCCCAGCCGGGGACGAGGATCCGTTCGACCCCAGCCAGCCGGGCACCCCCGACGACGAGCTCGACGTCGCCGCGGAACCGGTCGGCCTGGAGGTGGCAGTGGCTGTCGACGAGGCGCACCGGCGGATTGTCGCCGATGCGCCCGAGGTCTCAGCGCCGGGCGAACACGCTGATCCTGCCGCCCAGCCTCGTCACCCTGGCGACGGCGTCGTCGATCGGGCGTCCTCCGAATCGACGTCCAGCCGCGGGAACAACGGCTCCGGGGCGCCAAGCCGTCCACGGTCGGCGGCGTGGGCGCCCCACGTCAGCTCGTCGCCGATCGGCGGGCCGCCGTTGCCGTCCGCGGCGTAGGGGTAGCCGAAGCCGAGCTGGGCGAGGACCCG
>JBGPDX010000215.1:0-3739 GCA_041482475.1 Candidatus Limnocylindria bacterium
ACGCGCCGAAGATTCCCTGGGCCGTCGACGACCGGCCGTGCGGACTCGCCGCGGCGACGATGGTGTAGAGGGCGGGAGTCAGCACAGCCACGCCCGAGGCCTCGATCAGGATGACCGGGATGACGAGGCGCGGGTCCGGCAACACCGTGTAGACGAAGGCCGCCGTGGCCACCGCGATCGAACCGGCGACGATGAAAGCGTACCCGCCCCGGCGGTCGACCAGGCGACCGGCGATCGGCGAGATCAGCAGAACCGGCACGGCGAACATCGCGAATGTCAGCCCGATGAGGTCGAGACCGGCGCCCCTCGACCGGAGGAACAGGCTCCAGACCACCTCGTACGTACCGCCGGCGAAGTAGCCGCCCAGGTTCAGGACGATCGCTGCGATGAAGGTTCGGTTGAGCAGGGTCGTCGGCGTGCCCTGGTCGGCCTGGGCTGGCTGCTCGACGGTGTCGTCGGCGTCGTCCGCAGCGCGGTAAACGGCGGGCGGAGCGCCCGGGAATTCGGTGAGGTCGTAGGCGGGCGCGACTCGACCCCGCCCCAGCTGCGCCGACTCGCGGACGCGCAGGGCGATCGCCGCGGCGGCGACGAAGGTCGTCAGGGCGCCGAAGACGAACACGAAGGCGACGCCGCCGAAGACGGCTGCGCCCATCCCGCCGATGGCCGGCCCGAACAGCAGCCCGCCCATCTGCGCCGCGCCGTACAACCCGAACGCCTCGCCGCGCCGCTCCCGCGGAGACGCGTCCGTGATGTAGCCGCGCGCGGCCGGGTCGTAGACGGACGTCGCGAGCCCCGCCAGGGCGCGGAGTGCGACAAACTCGAGCGGCGTCGTGAGGACGAGCGGCAGCCCGAGCGCGACGGCGGTGATGACGAGGCCGCCGACCATCAGCGGCACCCGGCCGGTGTGATCGGCGACCCAGCCGAAGATGGGCTCGCCGATCAGCCGCGCGGCCGGCCACGCGGCGATGACGATGCCAAGGGCGCGGACGTCGACGCCGTGCTCGCTGAAGTAGAGGGGCATGATCGGCAGCAGCCCGCCGAAGCCGAGCCAGACGATGAACTCGGCGACGAGGAGCGGCAGGATCGAGCCCCACCGATCCAGCCAGGCGGCCAGGCGGGCGGAGCGGGGCGCGGCGTCGACAGGTCGGGTCACGGGGATCGAGTGGGCTCCCGGGCGGGCTCGTGATCGCGGGCCACTGATCGTAGCCGAGGGGACCGCGCCGACGGCCTCGCGGTGCGGGCGATGGGACCGCGGCCGGCGACCGGAGACGCCCCGCGACGGGTGCCCCGTATCATCGCCACGTGCTTCCGCCGTTCCTCGTCGCGGCCGCCCTCGTCGTCGGTGTGCTCGCCCTGGCGCCGACGCGCCGGCTGTTCCTGGCAGGGCGGTCGCCGGGACTCGTCAGCGGCTACTTCATCGGCCTCTGGGTACTGGGAATGCTCCTCGCGATCTCCCCGCTGCGGGCGCGGATCGTGCTGCCGCTCCTCGCCCTGCTCTACGTCCTGCCGTTCGTCGCCTGGCGCGCCGGCATCGGCCGCCTGCTGGGGCGGCGACCTCGAGAAGTTCGGCCGCCGATGAAGAACGTCACGCCCCCGGCGCGGGACGAGCCGCCCGGGACGAGATGACCGGCCCGATTGGGCTGCACGGGGGCGGCGAGTTCACGGCGGGCGACGAGGCGTTCCTCCTCGCCCTCCTCGAGGCGGCCCGGCCCGCGGCGGACGAACGCGCCCGCCACTGTGGCCCCGGCGAAGCCGCCGAGGCGTCGCGCGTCCGCGTCGTCGTGGTCCCGACCGCGGCCGCCCGGGGCCGCCCGGACGTCGCGGCGCAGCAGGGACGGCAGGCCATCGAGCGCGTGGCGGAGGAAGCCGCGATCCCCGTCAGGGTCGACATCGCGTTGATCGTCGACGCCGCGACGGCGGAGGATGGCCCGCTGGCCGCGCGGCTCGCGGGCGCGGACATCGTCTACCTGCCGGGTGGCGACCCGGACCTGCTGCCCTGGATCCTGCGTGACAGCCTGGCGTGGCGATCGATCCTCGCCGCTCATGCGCGCGGCGCGACGGTCGCCGGCGCGAGCGCCGGCGCCATGGCGCTCGCCCCGCGGACGTGGACGCCCCACGGCTGGCTCGACGGCCTGGGACTGGTCCACGGGCTGGTCGTCGTGCCGCACTACGACGGCTTCGACACCCGCGGCTGGGAGGCCACGCTCGAGGAGCTTCATGCCGCCGGCCTGGGCTACCTGGGCCTCGACGAGCGGACCGGCCTCCTGTCGAGTGGCTCGCCCAACGATGCGGCGGACGCGACCTGGCGGGTCGTGGGTCCCGGGCGGGTCCAGTGGTTCCCTCTTCGTGGCGAGCGAGTCTCCGGCACGAGCGGGGCGACGATCCCGCTGCCCGCCTGAGGTCGGCTCCGGTTTCGTATCCTCGCCGGGTGGCGACGACCGGACCCTGGCGACTCGATCCCACGATCACGTTCCTCAATCACGGCTCGTACGGTGCCTGCCCGGCGCCGGTCCTCGACGCGCAAACGGCGTGGCGCGAGCGGATGGAGAGCGAACCGGTCCGGTTCCTGGGCCGCGAGCTCGAGGGACTGCTCGATGCGGCCCGCATGGAGATCGCGGCGTTCATCGGGGCCGACGCCGAGGGGATCGCCTTCGTCCCGAACGCGACGACGGGCGTCAACACGGTCCTGCGATCGCTCCGCTTCGAGCCCGGCGACCAGCTGCTGACGACGGATCACGAGTACAACGCGACGCTCAACGCGCTTCGCGCTTCCGCCCGACGAGATGGCGCGAGCGTCGTTGTCGCGGCGGTGCCGTTTCCGCTGCGCGATCCGGCCGAGGTACTGGAGGCCGTGCGCGCGGCCGTCACGACACACACCCGCCTCGCCCTCGTCAGCCACGTGACGAGCCCGACGGGCATCGTCCTGCCGATCGTGGACATCGTCCGCGAGCTGGAGGCCCGCGGGATCGCCACGATCGTCGATGCGGCCCACTCCCCGGGGATGGTCCCGCTCGACGTTGCCGGGCTGGGCGCGTCGTACTGGACCGGCAACGCCCACAAGTGGCTATGCGCACCGAAGGGCGCGTCGATCCTCCACGTCCGGCGAGATCGCCGCGACGCGATCCATCCTCTCGTCGTGTCGCACGGCGCGAACGACCGGCGAACGACCCGCAGCCGATTCCGGATGGAGTTCGACTGGCCGGGGACGGTCGACCCCACCCCGTACCTGTCGATCCCCGACGCGATCCGCTTCGGCGCGGGGTTGCTGCCCGGCGGCTGGCCGGAGCTCATGACGGCGAACCGCCGGCTCGCGCTCGCCGGCCGCGACCAGCTGTGCGAACGGCTGGGCGTCGAGCCCCCGGCGCCAGATTCGATGATCGCGTCGATGGCCGCGGTCCCCATCGCGTTGCCGCTCGACGACGACGAAGTCGACGCCTTCCAGCGCCTCGTCGCCGACGAGGACCGGATCGAGGTGCCGATGGTCGCCTGGCCGGTGCGCGGAGCGAGGCCGGGCGGCAGCGGCGGCCGGCCGCGTTCGACGTACGTCCGGATCTCGATCCAGCGCTACAACAGCCTCGATGACGTCGCGCGGTTGGCGAGCGTGCTCGTGACCCGATTGAGCGCGGCCTGAGCGACGCTCCGTCAGCCGGTCGACTGGAGGCCCGCGGCGACCCCGTTGACCGTCATCTGGACGAGCCGAAGCAGCCGGTCGGCCTGCGGGTCGTCGGGTGGACGCGAG
>JBGPDX010000216.1:0-3615 GCA_041482475.1 Candidatus Limnocylindria bacterium
CGCCGGGCGCGCGACGCCGCCATCCGGCTGTCGACGGTCGACCCACTGACCGGGCTCTTCAACCGGACCTTCTTCTTCGCCGCCGTCGATCGAGAGATCGCCCGCAGCACCCGCTCGGGGCGGGGCTTCTGCCTGCTGATGATGGACCTCGACGAGCTCAAGGCGATCAACGACAAATACGGCCACTTCGTCGGCGATCGCGTGCTCCGCGGCGTCGGGGAGGTCATCCGGGCCGGCGTTCGGCGGATCGACACGGCGGCCCGCTACGGCGGCGACGAGTTCGTGGTGCTGCTGCCGGAGACGGAGGCCAGCGGCGCGTACGTGCTGGCCGAGAAGATCCGCCTGGGGGCGACCGACCTGAACCTGCCGGGTGTCGGCGTGAAGACGTCGCTGTCGGTCGGGGTCGTCGGCTACCCTGACGACGGCCGAACCTCGGACGAGCTGATGATCAGCGCCGACCAGGCGATGTACGCGTCGAAGCGCGGCGGCAAGAACCGGGTCATGGGCATCGCGATCGACTCGGGCGGCCGGGCACCCAACCGGGTGTAGCATCGCCGGGTGACCCCGAAGGAGCCATCCGGCCGCGGGTTCGCGACCCGCGCCATCCGGGCGGCGTCGCGACCGCCGCAGGTCGATCAGGAACCGACGGCCGTGCCGATCTACCAGTCGGCCACGTTCTCGTCGCAGGATGCCGACGAGCTCGCCGCCGTCCTGACCGACCAGCGTCCCGGCTACGCCTACAGCCGGATCGACAACCCCACGACGGCGGCCCTCGCGGCGGCCGTCGCCGAGCTCGAGGGCGCCGAGGCCGGACAGGCCTTTGCGACCGGCATGGCGGCGATCCATGCGGCGCTCTTGTCGCTCGTCTCGGCCGGCGATCGGATCGTCTCGACGCGGGCGGTCTACGGCTCGACCCGTGCCCTCCAGGACAACGTCCTGGGGCGGTTCGGCGTCACGACCGACCACGTCGACATCACCGACCACGCCGCCGTCGAGGCGGCGCTCACGACGCGTCCGGCACGCGTGCTCTACGCCGAGACGATCTCCAACCCGACGATCGTCGTCGCCGACCACGTCGCCCTCGCGGCGATCGCCCACCGCCACGGGGCAACGTATGTCGTCGACAACACGTTCGCCTCGCCGTATCTCTGTCGCCCGGTCGAGCTGGGCGCCGACCTCGTCGTGGAATCGGCGACGAAGTACCTGGGCGGGCACAGTGACGTGCTGGCCGGAATCGTGTCCGGCGACCGCGACCGGATTCGGCGCGTTCGGGACGTCCAGATCGATACGGGCGGTTCGCTCGCGCCGCTGGCCGCGTTCCTCGTCCTGCGCGGGATTGCCACGCTGGCCGTGCGGATGGAGCGCCACGCGGCGACGGCGGCGGCACTCGCCGCCTGGCTGGAGCGCCAGGACGGCGTCGTGCGCGTGCATCACCCGTCGCTTCCCGGTCACCCGCAGCACGACCTCGCCGCGCGGCAGCTGGCGTTGAGTGGCGGGATGCTCGCCTTCGAGCTCGCCGGCGGGCGTCGCGCGGGTGCCGCGTTCATCGACGCGCTGTCGGTCACGGAGCTCACGGCGTCGCTCGGCAGCGTCCACACCATGGTCGTCCATCCGCCGTCGACGACCCACCGCCAGCTCGACGACCGCGCCCTCGCCGAGTCCGGCATCCCGCCTGGCCTGTTGCGCGTGTCGGCCGGGCTCGAGGACGTCGACGACCTGATGGCGGACTTCGAACAGGCCCTGGTCGCCGCCCGCGCCGGCGATCCTCCGCTCGCGGCTGCCCGCGTCTAGGAGGCGGCGATCGCCAGCCCCGTCGTCGCCTGGGAGTCGTCCGCCCCGCGGGACCGTCCCAACGTCATTGCCCGCGCGGGCGAGGGGCTGTGGGACCTCCTGACGTCGGTCAACTTCGCCGTGCTCCAGATCATCGTGCTGGCGGTCATGGCGGTCATCGGCATGACCATCCGGCAGCTGCCTGGTCGGGCCCTCCAGCAGCCCGGCGTATACGCCACCGAGATGGCCAGACTGCGAGACCGCTACGACGCGGCGTTCGGGACGGCCGCGGTCGACGTCATGGAGCGGCTGCAGGTCTTCCACATCTTCTCGTCGACGTGGTTCAGCCTGGGGCTGATCGTCCTCATCGTGTCGATCGTCGTCTGCACCATCGACCGGACGCCGCGCCTGTGGCGCCAGTCGGCCGACGTCCGGGTCGTCCAGCCCGAGCCGTTCTTCGACCCGCGACTGCCCGACCGGGCGGCGACAGCGGGGATCCCGGCGGATGCGGTCCGCGACGTCCTGCGACAGCATCGTTTCCGCGTGCGACGAGCCGATATCGACGGGGTGGCATACGTCTACGGCGACCGCAACCAGTGGACGAAGATGGCCACGCTGCTGACCCACACCGGCCTGGTCCTCTTCCTCATCGCCGCCGCGGTCACGTCGCGCCTCGGCGACGAGCAGGGCCTGGCCCTCGCCGACGGCGAGGCATCGCCCGTCCAGCCGATCGGGACACCGGGACTCCTCTACGTCCGCAATGTCGGCTTCCACGCGCCACGCAACGCCGACGGCTCGTTCGCCGACTTCACCACCGATCTCGAGGTCTACCGGGACGGCCAGCTCCTCGTCAGCAAGACCATCCGGGTCAACGACCCGCTGTCGGTGGCCGGCTACACCTTCCACCAGAACGGCTTCCGTCCGGCCCCCGACCTGCTGATCCGCGACACGTCCGGGGCGACGCTGTGGTCCGGGCCGGTCGGGATGTTCGAGCAGCCGGTAGACAACCAGCCGCGGGCGATCATGGGCGTGCCGGGTCGCGACGTGGGCCTCGACATGATCCTGACGTCGTACCAGGGCGAGACGGGGCTCCTCGTCCTGCCCTATCGAACGGTGGGCGTCGACAGCAACGGCGACCCGATCCCCGTCCCACTCCATCCGCTGTTCGTTGCCCTGGGGGCGAGCGGGACGAACGCCGACATCGACTTCAGCGTGCAGGTCAGAGGCATCGCCGGCGCGACGCTGCTCATCGCCAAGAACGACCCCGGCCAGGGCCTGGTGTGGCTCGCCTTCGCCTCGCTCATCAGCGGGATCCTCATCGGGTTCTATCTCCCGCGCCGGCGTGTCTGGACCCGCATAGCGCCGACCGGCGAGGTCGCGATCGTGGGCCGGTCCGATCGCTACGTCGACTTCGAGCGGGAGTTCAGCCGCCTGCTCGGCGACCTCGTCGCGCGCCGTTCCGGCTAGCCCGGTCCCTCGCGTGGCCACCCTCGACGAGCTTCGCGAGGTCCTGTTCCCCGGCGCTCGCCCCGCGCCGGCGGGATCCGCCACCAGCTCGCCCGAGATCTCGTGGGTCCGCGTCATGAAGGCGCGGGTCCCCGCATTCGACGGGCTCGAGGCCGGCGATCTGGCCATCGTGCCCGCATCGGCGCTGGCGGTCGTCGCGTCCGGGCCCGCCGAGATCGACGCGCTGGTAGCCGCCTGCGCCGGCGCGGGCGTGGGCGCGCTGCTGCTCGTCGAGTCGGAGGACGGCGGAGGTCCGGGCCACGACGCGCTCGACGCGGTCGCGACGTCAGCCGCGCGCGCCCGCGTCCTGACGCTCAGGACCGGCCGCGCCGATCCGGC
>JBGPDX010000217.1:0-3581 GCA_041482475.1 Candidatus Limnocylindria bacterium
CCGGCCGGCCTGACGTTCGGGATGCTCGCCGTGCTCGTCGTTTACGGCGTGCTCGGCTTCCTGCTCTACTCAGTGCTGTACGCGGCCGCCGGATCGCTGGTCAGCCGGCAGGAGGACGTCAACGGCGCGGTGATGCCGCTGACGCTCGTTTCCGTCGCGGGGTACCTCGTCGCCGTCTACGCGGCCATCGGTCTCCTCGAGGTCCGCGGGGACTGGATGACCGTGCTCTCGCAAGTGCCCTTCCTGAGCCCGTTCATGATGCTGAGCCGGATCGCGGCCGGCGAGGTCGCACTGTGGGAGATCCTGCTATCAATCGCGATCCTCGTCGCCTCGATCGTCGCGGCGCTCTGGGTCGCCGCCAGGATCTATGCCGCCGGAGTCCTGCTCTACGGTCAGCGCCCGGGGGCGAGAGCACTCTGGCGGTTCGTTCGGGCCGGGATGTAGCGGCGGCCAGGTTTACCCGAGCAGAGAACGCGACACGGCTCGGCTCGCCCGCTTTCCGCCACGCATTAGCCCCTTGCGGCTATCTCCTTCCCGGAACCGGCTGGACGCACGGCCCGATATGCACGCCATGAGTATCTGGCCGAGAGTGGTGCGCCGCCGGGAGGGGGTCGCCCCGGCCAACCGCTAGACTCGCCGCGGGCGAGTGGCGGAATGGCAGACGCGCCGGCCTTAGGAGCCGGTGCCCCGCAAGGGGCGTGTCGGTTCGACCCCGACCTCGCCTACGACGCGGGCGTCCGCACCCTGCGCCGGAGCCACAAAGCGACCGCCACGACCATCACGTAGCCGCCCACCCCGCGACGAGCAGCTTCACGCCTCCACGCTCCCGCGCCCGGCCGCCACCAGGAACCCTGACCTACGGCGGCTGTGCCCAGCCTCCCGCCCTATACTTCCCCGGCGATGAACGTGACCGCGACCCCCGCGCCGAAGAGCGCGATCAGGCTCGAGATCGAGCTTCCCCCCGAACGGCTCAACCGGGCCGTCGACGACGCCGTCCGGCGCCTCTCCCGCCGCACCAGGGTCCCCGGATTCCGGCCCGGCAAGGCGCCCCGGCCGGTCCTCGAGCGTGTCCTTGGGGCGGGCGCCGTGCTCGACGAGGCGGTCGAGCACCTCGTCCAGGACGCCTACCGCCAGGCGCTGATCGAGAAGGAGATCCTGCCGATCGCCAACCCCGACGTCGACGTCGTCCAGGCGGAGGAGGGCAAGCCGGTCATCTTCACCGCGACCGTGCCGGTTCGGCCGGAGGTGCAGGTCGGCGACTATCGCAACTTCAACTTCCGCCCTGAGATCGAGACGATCGACGACGCCCGGATCGATGCGGTCGTCGACGAGCTGCGCGATCAGAACGGCACGCTCGCCCCGGTCGAGGATCGCGGCGCCCGGAACGGCGACTACGCGGTGATTGCCTTCGAAGGACGCCGCGACGGCAAGCCGTTCGAGGGCGGCAGCAGTGACCGGATGCCGTTGATCCTGGGCGAGGAGCGGCTGATCCCTGGTTTCGAGACCCACCTCGAAGGCCTCAGGGTGGGGGAGTCGACGGAGTTCGACCTCACCTTCCCCGACGACTACGCCGAGCCATCCCTGGCCGGCCAGCCCGTGCACTTCCAGGCCGAGCTCAAGGAGCTCCGCGAGAAGGTCCTGCCCGACGCCGACGACGCCTTCGCCCAGTCGATGGGCGACTTCGCCGATATCCCGGCGATGCGGGTGGAGATCGGCCAGCGTCTCGGGCGGAACGCGCTCGACCGGGCCCGCCACGAGTTCGCCGACAAGGTGATCGACTACGCCGTGGCGAACTCGACGATCGACCTCCCCGACGTCCTGATCGACCAGGAGGTCGAGGTCATCCACGACGAGCTCCGAACGTCGCTGGCCCGCCAGGGGATCAGCCAGGAGGCCTATCTCAAGGTCGTGGAGAAGACGGACGCGGACCTCCACGCCGAGTTCCGGCCGCGGGCGGAGCAGCGGGTCAAGACGCTGCTCGTCCTGTCGAAGATCGGCGAGACCGAGGGGATCGCGGTACCCGACGCGGACGTCGAGGCCGAGATCACCCGCGGCCGCGAGCGCTACGCCGGCGACCGCAAGCTCATCGCCTACTTCGAGTCGGAGCGGGGCCGCAACTTCATCCGCAGCACGCTCCGACGGACGCTCGTCGTGGAGCGGCTGGTCGACGACTGGCTGGCGGCACATCCGGACCAGCCGGCGCTGCCGCACGTCGAGGACAGGGCGCCGGCGGCCGCCGAGTCCGCCGCGGCCGTCGCGAGCGCGACATCCGAACCGATCGAACCGACCGAAGCCACCGACGCGGCCCCGGCCGGCGATCTCGAGCCGGCGTCGGCAGCCACCGAACCAACCGCCACCGGCTCCGCCGGCTGACCTGCGGCGCGTCGCGTCAGAGGGAGATCAGATCAGATGCTCGTTCCGATGGTCATCGAGTCGTCCAGCCGCGGTGAGCGGGCGTACGACATCTACTCGCGCCTGCTCAAGGAACGGATCATCTTCGTAGGCGACGCGATCGAGGACCACCTCGCCAACCTGGTCATCGCCCAGCTGCTCTTCCTCGAGTCCGAGGATCCCGAGAAGGACATCAGCCTGTACATCAACTCGCCCGGCGGCGTGGTCAATTCCGGCCTGGCGATCTATGACACGATGCAGTACCTGCGGGCGCCGGTCAGCACGATCTGCCTCGGCATGGCCGCCTCGATGGCGGCGGTCCTGCTGGCGGCCGGCGCCAAGGGCAAGCGCTACGCCCTGCCAAACAGCCGGATCATGATCCACCAGGGCTCCGGCGGCTTCCGTGGCAACGCCCCGGACGCGGTCATCCAGATGAAGGAGTGGGAGTTCCTGGTCCAGCGGAACAACGAGATCCTGGCCAAGCACTCCGGCAAGCCGCTCGAGCAGGTCCAGAAGGACACCGACCGGGACTTTTTCATGTCTCCCGAGGAGGCCAAGGACTATGGCATCATCGACGCGGTGTACACCCTCCCCGGCGAGTCGCTGATCGCCCAGGCCCACGACGCCGGCCTGGCCGGCGGCGAGGGCTCGTCGGTGACGGACCCGGGCGGTGTAGGCCAGAACGGCCCGAGCCCGAAGAAAGCCAAGGAATAGCGCCGCGCAGGACCATTGATGACAGGACGAGCGGCATGACCTCGACGAGCAGCTCCAAGGGCCCGAAGGTCCCGTATCGGTGCTCGTTCTGCGGCAAGAGCCAGGAGCAGGTCCGCAAGCTCATTGCCGGCCAGGGCGTCTACATCTGCGACGAGTGCATCAACCTCTGCCAGGAGATCATCGAAGAGGAGATGCTCGAGCAGCCGAAGGTCAGGCCCCAGGCCGCCAAGCTGCCCAACCCCCGCCAGATCACCTTCGCCCTCGACCAGTACGTCATCAGCCAGGACAAGGCCAAGAAGGTCCTGTCGGTCGCCGTCTACAACCACTACAAGCGGGTCAACGCCGGCCACATGGTCGACGACGTCGAGCTCCAGAAGTCGAACCTCCTGCTCGTCGGGCCCACTGGTTCCGGCAAGACGCTCCTCGCCCAGACGCTGGCCCGGGTCCTCGACGTCCCCTTCTGCATCGCCGACGCG
>JBGPDX010000218.1:0-3548 GCA_041482475.1 Candidatus Limnocylindria bacterium
CAACGTCATCGACCGCGAAGGGCTCGACGAGATCGTCCTCGTCGGCCACGGCTACGGCGGCACGGTCGCGGCCGCGGTCGCGGATCGGTTGCCCGGACGCGTCGCCCGGATCGTCCTGGTCGCTTCGTCGGTGCCGCAGGACACACGGTCGCTGCTCGAGGTCGCCGGCCCGTGGCTGCGCGAGCTCGTTGACGGCCGCTCCGAGATGGCCGACGACGTCCGCTCACTGCCCATCCCCACGCCGGACGAGCTCGGTCGTCATGTCGCCGTCGCCGACATGACCGATGCGGACCGCGCCTGGTTCTGGGCCAACCTCGCGGCGCACCCGGTGCGAACGCTGGAACGGCCGCTCCGCCTGTCGGGGGCCGGCGCGGCGATCCCCACGACGTACGTCCGCTGCCTGGCGGATGAGAGGGTGACCGGGCCGGTCCGCGAGCTGCCCGTCGATTGGGACGTCCGAAGCGTGCGGTCAGGCCACTGGCCCATGGTGACGCGGCCGGACGAGCTGACGGACGTTCTTCGCGAGGCGGCCGAGGCCGCGGCCCCCTTGCCTCAGTCGATGGCCACGATCCGGTAGCGGACCTCGCCGCCCGGCGTTCGGACGACCGCCTCGTCGCCGGCGTGTTTGCCGACCAGCGCGCGGCCCACCGGCGAGGCTTGCGAGATCCGGCCCGCCGACGGCTGGGACTCGGTCGTTCCCACGATCGTCAGGCGCACCTCCTGGCCGTCGACCTCGACGGTGACGTGCGAGCCCATCGCGACACGGGTCGAGTCGATCGGCGCGTCGACGACGACGGCGGCGCGGAGCTGGGCCTCGACCGCCTGGATGCGGCCCTCGAGGAAGCCCTGCTCCTCGCGGGCGGCGTGGTAGTCGGAGTTCTCCTTGAGGTCGCCAAGCTCCTTGGCGGCGCGGATCCGCGCCACGACCGCGGGACGCCGGCCGACCAGCTCCCCGTGTTCCGCCTGCAGCTTCGTCAGGCCGCCGGCGGACAGGAGAACCGGTTGGCTGGCGGGTCGCGATGGCGGCTTCGGTGCGCGTGGCCGCGGCGGGGCGGCGGGGCGTGGGCGGGCGGTGGCGGATGGGCGGCCGGTCCGCCGGACGGTGCCGCTGCCTTTCGGTTCGGGTCGTGCGCCGTCGGCATCGCCGGGCGCCACGTCGACGACGTGCGTCAACGGCGCGGGCAGCACCGGCTCCGGGGGCAGGACGGACCCGGCAATCCCGTGCGCCTTCGGCTCGCCGCCCACCGTGCGGAGGTTGGCGAACGGCAGCACCGTCGATGGGTCGTGCAGGCGCGCGACCTCGTCCGCCGGAGCGCTCGCGGCAAAGGCGCCGAGCAGCGCGTCTTCGTACTCCTCGCCGGCATCCGTCTGGGCCCACCAGACCTTCAGGCCCGAAACCGTCAGGGTCTTCAGCCACTGCGACGAGGCGTGTGGGCGGCGGTCGCCCAGGACGTGTCGCTCCAGGGCGGCCACGCGACCGGCGATCGAGCCGGGCGTCGATCCCACGTAGAGCACAGTGCGGCTCGGCAGCCAGAATGCCGCCAGGCGAGCGGCCAGTTGCTTCGAGGTCGGGCGGGCGCCGTCGAGCAGGAGTCCCGGGAGGCGCTCGATCCACTTGCCGACCCGCGTCAGTTCGATCGGCGCGGTCGGCAGTGGCGCCGGCAGCTCGACGACATAGACACCCGGGCCCGAGGCGCGGAGCGGCCGGCCCAGGATCGCCGGCCCATCCGGCCGAAGGCCAACCGCCCGGAACAGGTCGGCGGCGCCCGCGTCGCGCGTCACGAGGCGATTGTCTCGGTCAGGAGATCGGTGAGACGGTCGAGTTCCGCTTCCGTCAGCCCGGCGCGCCTGAGCAGCGCCCGCGCGCCGCCGTGGCGTCGCTCGAGGTGCTCGAGCGATTCGCGCATGTACTCCGGCACGCAGTCGAGCGTGACCGGGCCGGCGCGCCAGTCGTCGCCCAGCTCCGGGGCCAGGTCGATGGCGGCATAGGTCTGGACGGACAGGCCGTAGTCGGCGGCGACGACATCGATCGGCACGCCGACGGCCGACAGGAGGACGGCGATCGAGATGCCCGTTCGGTCGACGCCGGCCATGCAGCCGATGACCGCCGGCAGGCCGTCGGGCCGGAGCAGCGCCAGCACCACCGCGGCGAGGACCTGGGTGCGCGTGTCGAGGATCCGCCGGTAGACGGCGGCCGGCCCGGCCGGCGGCGCCGGCGCGTTGTCGAGCAACGGGATGCTCCGGTAGTGAACGTGCCCGGACCGGCCGAATACGCTCGGCGCCTCGGCGATCTCGTTCGGCCAGCGCAGATCGATGACCTGCCGAAGTCCAAGGTCGATCAGGGCAACTTGCGAGGACGATGGCAACCGGTCGAGGGCGTCGGTCCGGTAGAGCGTCCGCCAGCGCGTTCGTCGACCGTTGCCCGCCGGATAGCCGCCGACGTCACGGAGGTTGCGCGTGCCGGGCAGGCGCAGGTGGCGGTCCGCTGCGTCTGGGCCAATCGGATGGATCGACATGCCGAGAGGCTACCGGACGAGGGCTCACGCGTCAGGAGCGCTGGGTGCCCTCGCCGCCGCGGTCGCGCAGGAACCGCTCGATATCGGAGATCAGCTCATCGCCCGACGGCAGGCGCTCCTCGTCGACCATCGACTCCAGCCGCTCCACGTAGGCCCGCGTCGTGTCGTCGGCGGCCGTCGCGAGGTCGAGCCGCGAACGCAGCTCACGCGACTCGGATTCGAGCGTTCCCGCCGGCAGCTCGACGCCGAGGTGCCGGCCCAGCGCGCGCACCAGCTCGAGAGCGGCCGTCGCGTATGGCCCCGAGACGTAATGCGGCACCTGGGCGTAGTAGCCGACTGACGGCGTTCCCGAATCGGCGACCGTCATCTCGAGCACGGACAGCGCCGCGGACGGCACCCGAAGGCGGCCCTGCGGGCCGGGCTGGACGTCGCCCTTGAGGAGTCCCGGCGCCGACGCGGAGCCGATGATCGGCACGGGACGGGTATGCGGCACGGCCGCCGGAATAGCGCCCAGGCTGATCCATTGCACGACCCCCAGCCGACGAATCAGCTCGACCACGCTCTCGGCGAACTCGTGCCAGCGGAAATCGGGCTCGGCGCCGGTCAGCACGAGCAGGTCCCGCCCGTTCGGCCGCGCGCGACGCATGACGAGCTGGGGCCAATCGAGTCGCGACAGGCGGCCATCGACGATGTCGAGCGTGGGGCGGCGTGAGCGGTAGTCGAACATCGCGTCGCCGTCGAACGTCGCGACGACCACCCCGCCGCGGGCGAGTTGCTCGGCGGCCGTCGTCGACGCGCCGCCCGCATCGATCCACCCGTCGAGCGCGGCGACCAGGCTGGGAGCCTCGAGCTTGCCCGGTTCCTCGAATGCGTACAGCGTCACGGCCCGAAGGATAGGCCGAGGCTCGCGCGCCGGCTCCGCTATGCTCCGACGGCGATGGGCGACGTGTTCGACGAATTCCTCGACGAGCTCAAGCGGCGGCAGGGCGCCGGACGCGGATCACGCGGACCTCGCCGGGTGGGGCCTGACGA
>JBGPDX010000219.1:0-3525 GCA_041482475.1 Candidatus Limnocylindria bacterium
AGGCTCCGCTCCTCGACCTCGGTCAGCGACGACAGGATGACCGGGCCGACGAGGGGCAGGACCCCGCGCAGCCGGGCGCGAACGCTGCCCTCGGTGTCGAGGCCGCGCGCGCGCTGGGCGCTGGCAATCACGCCGGCCCGCTCGACCATCGCCGGCACGGCCTCGAGCGTGGCGAGCGCGACGAAGGCGAAGCGCGGCGACAGGCCGCGGCGCTCGAGGTCGAGGACGAAGCTGCGTGGCTCGGTCGTCAACCCGAACAGGCCGATCGAGGTCGAGATCGCCAGCAGCCGGGCCAGCGTCTGGCCGGCGAAGTCGACGCCCTCGAGCGTCGCGTCGAACGGGCCGACCTGGAAGAGCACGGTGGAGCCGGCGCGGGTGAAGACGCTGACGAGGACGACCGAGATGGCGATCGGCAGCGTGAGCAGCAGCGAGACCCGGACGAGGCGGCGTGCGACGCCGGCGACGGCCGCGGCCGGGAGCACGGCCAGGCCGATGATCGCGAGTGGCCCCAGGTACCCGCCGATCAGGAACGCGCCGAGTGACTCGACCGTCGCCGCGACGGCCTTCGTCAGCGGGTTGAGGCGGTGATAGGGCGACGGCGCGGCCGGCGCGAGCCTGGCCAGGAAGGCCGCGTCGTCCGCCGAGAGCTCGGCGGCGCCGCCGATGGTTGCGCCGTCGATCGGCTCAGGCCTCGGCGAGCCCGACGGCGGCCTCGCCCTGCGGGAATCGCGCCACGAAGCGTCGGCTCAGGGCGCCGAGGATGGCGAACACCACGAAGAAGGTCACGGTCTTGTCGATCGGGTCGGACAACAGGCCCTGTTTCAGGACGGCCTCCTGGAGACTCGAACCGGCCTTCTGGAATGCCGCGACCAGGAGATCCGTGCCCGACCCGGTCACCCCGCCGAGCGCCGCGGCGATCGGAGCGGAGATGATCGCGGACACGATTCCGCACAGCAGCCCGGCGACGAACACGTAGGCCGCGCCGAGGTCGCGGCGAATGAACAGGAGCGCGACCAGGCCGAGCGCGGCGCCGAGCAGCAGCAGCCCGACCAGCCAGCCCAGGATCACGAAGATCGGATCCGGGGGAGCCGATCCCGCGGGCGTCGGCGCGAAGAACGTGATCTGACTGTTCGTGTAGAACGGCAGGAACCCGTAGTAGCCGATCACCGCGATGATCGCGACGACCACCACCGCCCCGATGGCAAGGCGATCGGTCGGCGCATTGGGCCGGCTGCGGAAGAAGCCAAGCCGTCCGAACACTCCGGCCAGGAGCCCGATCTCGACCGCCACGACGAAGAACGGGGCGGCGTAGTCGGAATGGAAGGGAGCCGGCAGCACGTAGGTCCAGATCAGGTTCGCGAGCCCGCCCGTCAGCGCCCCGGCGATGGGACCGGCGAGCACGCCGACCAGGATCGTCCCGATCGAGTCGAGGTAGATCGGCACCTTCAGTGCGGCCGCGACGGTCTGCCCCAGGATGATGTTGATGGCGATCGCGATCGGGATGAGGACGATCGTCCGCGTGTCGAACTGCCGGGCGATCGAGTCGAGCCGGCCCGTCTGCGCGTATTCGACGCCGGCGTACACGGCGAGCGCGACGATCAACGCGATCCCGAACAGGACGATCAACGTGTTGCGCCCGACGATCAGCCCGGTGCCCTGGTCGATGGTCGTGTCGATCGACCCGCTGACGATCAGCCCAATCAAGAGGGCGACGAAGAACGCGACGACGGCCGCGCCCACCCGAAGCCAGGTTGCGGACATGCTGTCCCTCCGTGAGCGCTTGCCAGACTACGCGCCTGCGCTGACCCGCGATGGTTCGCTCGTTTAGCGTGCCACGTTCACCCGGTCCGCCGCCAGCCGTCCGACACGCTCGACGAACCGGTCGAGGAACGCGGCCACGTCGGCCTCGACGGCGATATCGAGATTCGGCGGCCGATTCCAGACCCGCCGCCAATCGGTGACCGTCTCGCCGGTCGTCAGGGTCCCGCCCAGCTCGACGTCGACGGTCAGCGCCTCGGTCCGGATCAGTGTTCGGTCGAGCGCGGCGGCAACCGCCAGTGGATCGTGGATGAAGGCGCCGTAGAAGCCGTCGTAACGACTGTGGAACTCCATGTAGAAGCGGAGTGCATCGGCGATGAACCGAACGACGGGGTTGGACGCCACAGATCGCGTCGCCCGCATGGGGTCCTCGCCGCGGGCGAGGGCGAGCGAATCGTCGGGTGTGCTGCCGGCCCGGCGGGCGAGCGCGACGACGTGGTCGGGGGTGATCCTCGCCCGCTCGGTGACGTCCAGGCCCAGGGCCACGGGACGTGCCACGCCGTCGTCCCGGCCGGCCTCCGCCCATGCGCCGAAGACCACCTTGGCCGCCTCGGGATCGACGTGGATGTTCCACTCGGTGGTCGGCGCCGTGTTGCCCGGCGACCGATACGCCCCGCCCATGAGGACCCAGGCCTTGAGGAGGTGCGGCAACTGAGGCTCGCGGAGGACCGCGACGGCGACGTTCGTCAAGGGTCCCAGCGTCACCAGGGTGATCGCTCCGGGCCGCTGCCGCGCCTCGTCGATCAACAGGTCGACGGCGTGTCGGTCGCTGAGCGGTGAGGCCGCGGGAGGAAGCTCGGCGTAGCCCAGGCCGCGCGGGCCGTGGGTCTCGGGCGTCGTGCGGAGCGGTCTGACGAGCGGCACCTCCCGGCCCAGCGCCACCTCGACGTCGCCTCGACCCGCCAGCTCGAGCACCGCTCGCGTGTTCTCGGCGACCTGACGCGCGTCGACGTTGCCGGCCACGCAGGTCACGGCCAGGAGGTCGGCGTCGTCCGACGCGCAGGCGTAGAGCAGCGCAAGCGCGTCGTCGATGCCGGTGTCGACGTCGAGGATCAGCGGCATGGGCCCGGCCACGACGCGATCCTAGCCGCTCCCCTCCCGGGTCGCGGCGTCTGCCGCCTACACTCCGCCGGTGACACGCCCGCCCGCGACCCCGGCCCGCGCCGACAGCCGGCCGATCCTGCCGTACGAGCAGATGACCGTCCGGGTCGACGAGTGGGACCCGGCGACCGTCGACGTGGCGCGACAGGTGGAGTCGCTCGTACGCGCGCGACGGCCGGACCTCGCGGTCGACCACATCGGCAGCAGCGCCGTTCCGGGCCTCCCGGGCAAGAACGTCGTCGACCTGGGCATCGAGGTCGACGGCCCGGACGCGCCGGGTGTCGCCGCCCTGCTCCAGGATCTGGGCTTCCAGCCGACGACCGGCCCGCGCTCGTTCCCGCCGACGCGACCCCTGCTCATCGGGTCGCTCGACCATGGCGGACGCCGCTACCGGATCCATGCCCACGTCCATCCCCGCGGTAACCGAGCATTCGGCCGTGAGCATGCCCGCGACCTCGCCTTCCGCGACGCGCTGCGCCGCGACCCGGCCCTCCGCGAGGCGTACGCGGCCCGGAAGCGCGCCATCCAGGCCGAGGGGGTTGACTCGACCTACCGTTACTCGCTGGCGAAGACCGAGTGGATCCGCGGCGCCCTCGAGCGACTCGG
>JBGPDX010000220.1:0-3515 GCA_041482475.1 Candidatus Limnocylindria bacterium
CAGAAGACGACCATCAGCTACGCCGACATCGGTCGCGGCCTCGACATCTCGGCGCTGGTCGACGCGGCACTCGCGGCTGGCCGCCAGGGCGAACCCCTCGCCAACCTCATCGTCGCACCCCGGACCGCGATCCACGGCGTGACCCTCGATTCCGCCGTTGCCTACGACCGCGACAAGCTGGCGGCCGCCGTCGAGACGCTCGCCATGACGATCGACCAGACCCCCGCGGACGCCTCCGTGTCGGCCGGCCAGGGCGGGACGTTCAGCGTCTCCCCGGCGAAGGACGGTCGCGCCGTGGACAAGGCAGCCCTGCTGACTGCGCTCGACGAGCAGCTCGCGGCGCTCGGCACGCCGGCGTCGATCACGATGGCCGTGCCGGTCGTGTCGTTGGCACCCGCCGTCGCCACCGCCTCGGCCGAGGCGGCGAAGGCGGTTGCGGATCGAATGGCCGCCGACGTGGTCGTCGCCCGGGGCACGGACAGCTGGACGATCGCCGGCACGAGCCTCGCGCCGCTGATCTCGTTCTCGACCGCGGCCGACGGGACCATCACCCCGGTCTTTGACGAGCCTGGCCTCGACCCGATCCTCAAGACGCTGGCCCAGAAGGTCAACCAGACCGCGCAGGACGCGGGCCTCAAGCTGGTCAGCGGACACGTCGTCGCCACCGGCACCAGCCGTGAGGGCCGAACGCTCAACGCTGCCGGCATGAAGCCCGCGATCATCAGCGAAATCCGGGCCCGCCAGGCAGGCGCGGCGGCATCGCCGGTCGAGGCCGTCGTGAAGGCCTTCGACCCGAAGCTGACCACGACGGACGCCAACGCGTTCGCCCCCAAGATGCAGGTCATCAGCTCGTTCAGCGTCTACTACTTTGTCATCGTCAACAACCACTGGGGCGGGAACATCGAGGCGCCGGCCACGAAGATCAACGGCACGGTCGTGCCGGCAGGCGGGATCTTCGACTTCTGGAAGGTCGTCGGCGACCTGCACAAGCTCCCGGGCGAGGGCCCGGGCAACGCGATCGAGGGCGGGAAGATCACCGTCACTGGCGCGTTCGGCGGCGGCATCTGCACCACCTCCACGACGCTGTTCAACGCGGCGTTCCGGGCAGGCATGGTGCCGCTCGCCCGTCAGAACCACAACGAGTTCATCAACCGGTATCCGCCGGGCCTCGATGCCACCGTGTGGATCGTCGGCACGGCCAAGCAGACCATGAGCTTCAGGAACGACACCGCGTACCCGATCCTGATCTCGCGGACCATCACCAAGGCCGGCAGCAGGCGATGGATTACATTCAAGATCTGGAGCGTGCCGAACGGCCGGACCGTCAAGATCAGCAACCTGGTCATCCAGCCGGGCCCGCGCGCGATCGACACGGTCGTGAGGGATCCGACCAAGCCTGTGGGGTACCGGTTCCGCAACAACTCCGCGGTGAACGGCGCCAAGGTGTGGGTCACCGTGACGATCTACGACCACGGCAAAGTCCACTGGACGACGCGGTAC
Source organism: Candidatus Limnocylindria bacterium (assembly GCA_041482475.1). GTDB lineage: Bacteria > Chloroflexota > Limnocylindria > Limnocylindrales > CSP1-4 > JACDAV01. Next base: position 1,501 of record JBGPDX010000220.1, read on the forward strand.
TACTCGAAGTACCCAGCGGTCAACGGCGTCCTCGTGGTGGGGACCAAGACCTGAGGCCGAAGGCCAGGACGGCGCCGGCCACGATCGACACGAGGATCACGGGCACGAGCGAACGAGTCTGGCTGCTCGAGAGGCGCACGGGTCACCGCCTTTCGTCGGATGCGAGTCAATTGGGAACGTGCCGAGGATGCCGGATCGCCCGTCGCGCGTTCTGCCTTCGGAACATGGCTTGTCGGCGGCCGGGACGATGCAGGCGGAGTCGCCTAGGATCGTCGACATGACAGCAGAACGACCGCAGCTCACGGTGAGGAACCTCGACCATCCCGACGCGGTTCGGCCGCTCGGGCGTGGCAGCGGCGGCTACGTCGACCTCGGCAGCGGGCTGGTGATCGGGCGGGCCGTCCTCGAGCCTGGCTGGCGGTGGTCCGTCGACGTGAAGTCCGTGGTCGGCACGCCGTCCTGCCAGATCCACCATCTCCAGCTGGTCCATAGCGGCCGCCTCGGCGTTCGCATGGATGGCGGCGAGGAAGTCGAGGTGGGGCCCAACGAGGTCGTGGACATCCCGCCCGGCCACGACGCCTGGGTCGTCGGCGACGAGCCTCTGGTCACCCTCGACGTGTTCGGCCACTCGGCCGACTTCGCCCAGCCGGCCGCGCAGGCTCGAGCGGTCCTGACGATGCTGATGACGGACATCGTGGATTCGACCCGGATCGCCGGCCAGCTCGGCGACGCCGCGTGGAAGGGACGACTGGCCGAGCACAACCGGATCGTCCGCCGCCAGCTCGCCCAACTCGGCGGGCGGGAGGTCGACACTACCGGCGACGGCTTCCTCGCCGCGTTCACCAGCGCCGAGGCGGCACTTCGAGCGGCGCTCGCGATCAGCGAGGCCGTCAGGACCGCCGGGGTCGAGATCCGGGCCGGCGTCCACACGGGCGAGGTCGACGTGGTCGAGGGAGGTGATCTGCGAGGAATCGCGGTGCACGAGGCCGCCCGGATCATGGCCGCGGCCGGGGCAGGCTCCGTCTACACGTCGGGCCTGACGCGCGTCCTGGCTTCGGCGAGCGGGCTGACGTTCCGCTCAGTCGGAACACAGGCGTTGAAGGGCTTCGAGACGCCGGTGGAGCTGTTCGCCGTGGGGGAGGGGACGTAGCGGCGCGGCCGCGGGGTGTTAGCGGCGAGGTCGCCACGGCTCGTGCACGTGTGCGAGCCATACCAGTTCAGGGTCGAGCGCGCGCACCAGCCGTTGGCCTTCGGTCTGCGGCTTATCGAGCTCGCCGAACCAGACCGCCATGTCGCCGCCGATGACGACCGGACGCCCGCCAGTCTCGACGACGACCACCTGGGTGCCGGGCGTGTGGCCCGGCGCCGGGACGAGCCGAAGCCCGGGAAGGAGCTCGAGCTCGCCGTCGACCGGCACGTACTGCACGCCGGGCGCATCCCGGGCCGCCGAGGCGATGTACTGTCGCGGCCCGAGTTGGAGCATGATGGCCGACGAGACACGAATCGATCGCTGGCTGTGCGCGGTGCGCCTCGTCAAGACTCGGCCCATCGCGACCCAGCTGTGCGAAGGCGGGCACGTCCGCGTCAACGGCAACCCGGCAAAGGCGTCGACGAAGGTTCGCGCGGGCGACGTGGTGCATGCCCTGATCGCCGAACGTGAGCGGATCGTCGAGGTCGTTCGGCCGATCGAGACCCGCGTCGGCGCGCCGGCCGCCGCCACGTGCTACGTCGACAACAGCCCGCCGCCTGTCATCAGGGAGATCGCACCCGGGATCAAGGCGGTCCGTGGGGAGGGCCGGCCGAGCAAACGTCTTCGCCGCGAGCTCGATCGGATGCGGCGGTCCGGACGCGGCTGATCGCACTCGCTGGACGGCGCCCTGCCGGCTGAGCTCTGGGCCACCGACGATACAGCGCAACGCGCGCTGGCTATAGTCAATAGCGAATCGACCGCCCAGTCGGTCGAGCGGGGGAGGGGTCTTGCACCTCTACCAGGGCACCAGCGAGCAGTTCATCGC
>JBGPDX010000221.1:0-3511 GCA_041482475.1 Candidatus Limnocylindria bacterium
AGTTCTGGAGGACCTCGACGAACGCCGAGCCCTTGTGGAAGCCGACCCGGTTGAGGGTCTGCTGCATGTGCTCCGTGTGGGTGTCGACCGACCGAGCGACGAAGGACGCCTCTGCGGCGAGGGCGACGGTGAGCGGCATGATCGGTGTGTCGATCGTGCCGAGCGGCGTCGACTTGGTCCGCTTGCCGAACTCGGACGTCGGCGACGCCTGGCCCTTGGTCAGGCCGTAGATCCGGTTGTTGAACATGATCATCTTGAGGTCGACGTTGCGGCGCATCGAGTGGAGGACGTGGTTGCCGCCGATCGACAACGCGTCGCCGTCGCCGGTGATGACCCAGACCATCAGGTCCGGCCGGGCGGCCTTGAGCCCGGTGGCGAGGGTCGGCGCCCGGCCGTGGATGGTGTGGAAGCCGTAGGTGTTCATGTAGTACGGCAGCCGCCCGGAGCAGCCGATCCCGGAGATGAAGACGATCTTCTCCTTCGGGTAGCCGAAGTCCGGCATTACCTTCTGGGTCTGGGCCAGGATGGAGTAGTCGCCGCAGCCGGGACACCAGCGGACCTCCTGGTCGGACACGAAGTCCTTGCGGGTGAGCTGGATGACCTCCGCGTTGGCCGGGCTGAGGGCCTTGTCCCGGCCGTTGCCGGCCGTCGCGTCGTTGGTGATGCGGCTGGTCATGACTGCAGCAACCTTTCCGCTTCCGCCTCGATCTCGGCGATCCGGAACGGCTTGCCGCGGACGCGGTCGTAGCCGACGGCGTCGACGAGGTAGCGGCCACGGACGAGCAGCAGGAGCTGCCCCAGGTTGACCTCGGGGATCAGCACCCTGCGGTAGGAGCGAACGACCCGCTCGAGGTTGCGCGGGAACGGATTGAGATGGCGGAGATGGGCATGGGCGACGCTCCGACCGTTGGCCTGGAGCCGCTCCACGGCGCTCCGGATGGCGCCGTACGTCGAGCCCCAGCCCAGGATGAGGAGGTCGCCGTTCGACGGCCCGAAGACCTCGACCTCGGGGATGTCCCTGGCGATCCCGGCAACCTTCTCGTGGCGGAGGAGCTGCATCCGGTGGTGGTTGTCCGGGTCGTAGCTGACGTTGCCGGTGATGTCGGCCTTCTCGAGGCCGCCGATGCGGTGCTCGAGGCCGGGCGTGCCGGGGATGGCCCATTTCCGGGCCAGCGTCTCCGGGTTGCGGGCGTAGGGCTGGAAGGTGGCCTTGTCCGTCCAGTTGTCGACGCCGATGTCCGGCAGGTCGGCCAGGGACGGGATCCGCCACGGTTCGGCGCCGGTGGCGAGGAACGCGTCCGACAGGTAGACGACCGGCGTGACGTACTTGAGGGCGATTCGCCACGCCTCGATCGCCATGTCGAAGCACTCCCCGGGAGTCGCCGGGGCGATGACCGGGACGGGCGAGTCGGAGTTGCGCCCGAACAGGACCTGGAGGAGATCCGCCTGCTCGTTCTTCGTCGGCATGCCGGTCGATGGACCGGCCCGCTGGACGTCGACGACGACGAGCGGCAGCTCGACCATGATGGCCAGCCCCAGCGCCTCGCTCTTGAGGGCGATCCCCGGCCCGGACGAGGCCGTCATGCCCAGCGCCCCGCCGTACGACGCCCCGATCGCCGAGCCGATGGCCGCGATCTCGTCCTCGGCCTGGAACGTCTTGACCCCGAAGTTCTTGTAGCCGGACAGCTGGTGCAGGATGTCCGACGCCGGGGTGATCGGGTAGCTGCCGTAGAACAACGGGCGGTGAGCCAGCTTCGACGCCGCGAGGAAGCCGAGCGCGGTCGCCTCGTTGCCGGTGATGTTGCGATACGTCCCGGGGGCGAGCTTCGCCGGCGCGACGCGGTAATGGGTGTGGAAGATCTCGGTCGTCTCGCCGAAGGCGTAGCCGGCCTTGAGCGCCCGCTTGTTGGCCTCGGCGATGACCGGCTGCTTGCCGAACTTCTCGTCGATCCAGCGGAGCGTCGGATCCATCGACCGCTCGTACAGCCAGAACATCAGGCCGAGGGCGAAGAAGTTCTTCGTCAGGTCGACCTGCTTGGCCGTCATGTCGAGGCCCGCGAGGGCTCGCGCGTTGAGCGTCGAGATCGGGATCTCGAAGACCGTGTACTGCTTGAGCGAGCCGTCGGTCAAGGGGTTCGAGGCGTAGGCCGCCTTGTTGAGGTTCTGCGTCGAGAACGCGTCACTGTTGACGATCAGGGCGCCGCCGGCCGGCAGGTCCCCGACGTTGGTCTTGAGGGCGGCCGGGTTCATCGCCACGAGGACGTCGGGCTCGTCGCCCGGGGTATGGATGTCCGTGCTCGAGAAGCTGATCTGGAAGCCGGACACCCCGGGCAGCGACCCGGCGGGGGCGCGGATCTCGGCCGGGAAGTCGGGCAGCGTGCTGATGTCGTTGCCGAAGACCGCGGCTGTTCGGGTGAACTGGGTCCCGGTGAGCTGCATCCCGTCGCCCGAGTCGCCGGCGAATCGGATGGTGACGCGCTCGAGGTCGCGGATGGCCGGCTCGGCGGGCCTGGTCTCGGTGGTCATCCGCCTTCGGGCTGCTCCATCTGCTGGTGGGGTCGCGGTGGGAGGTTGAGGAGCTCCTCCGGAAAGGCCTCGGCGAGGTACTTGAGCAGGTCCTGCGGCCGGACGACACCCACCAGAAGTCCGTCGTCGTCGACGATCGGAATGTTCCGATAGCGGCCGGTCTGCATCAAATCGATGGCGGCGCGGACGGGCTGCTCGAGGTTGAGGGTGTGCGGCTGGGCCGTCATCAGCGTCTCGACCGGCAGGGACAGATCGACGTCGCCGCCGACGAGGCGGCCGAAGATATCGCGCTCGGTCAGGACACCGGTCAGCCGGCCGTCGGGCCGGGTGACGAAGTCCGAATCGCCGGTCCCCGTCTGCTGGATGGCACGGAGGCACTCGGCCAGGCTCGTGCCGGGCCGGACGGAAACCGGGTCTCGCCGGCTGAGGACCTTGAGCTTCTCGTCGGCGAGAGACGGGACGCGCGTCGCAACGGCGCGCTCTGAAAGGTCGCTCACGTTCAAAGTGTAGCCCGTTCCCCGATTCGGCCCGAACGGCGGGCAGGCTCCCGGCCCCCGACGGGCGGGGCCGGACGCGGTGGGTGGGCCGGCCAGTTCGGTTGATTGGCACGCCGGGTGTGCAGGGGGCGCTCCCCGCCGTGGGGGCGGCTGCTAGCCTCGGGCGGTGGATCGCCGCCGGGCCCTCGGGGTCGCCCTCGTCCTCGTCTCCGCCTGCGGCTTCGGATCCGGCGCCCTGTTCGCCAAGCCCGTCTACGCCGCCGGCGTCAACTGGCACGTCCTCATGGCCTGGCGGTTCCTCGTCGGCGCGGGTCTCGCCTGGGCCTTCCTCCTCGCGTCCCCGGGCCGCCGGCGAGGCCTCCTGGCCCTCGACCGGCGGGCGGTGATCGTGTCGCTGGCGCTCGGCATCCTGTACGTCGGCAACTCCGGGACCTACTACGCCGGCCTCGAGTCGGTCGACGCCTCGCTCGCCGCACTCGTCGTCTACA
>JBGPDX010000222.1:0-3474 GCA_041482475.1 Candidatus Limnocylindria bacterium
CTCGACCCTGATTGCCTTCTTCCCGAGCCTCGTGTCGGCCGCGGCCGCCGTTTCGGGCTTCACCGCGGCCGGTGTCCAGCCCGTGACCCTCGAGATGCTCGACAAGTTCACGATCGCCGCGGTCGACGACTGGCATCACCTGGGCCTCGATCGCGAGGCGGCGGCCATGCTGCTCGTCGAATCGGACCTGCCCGCCGCCGCCGCGGCAGAGGAGCTCGACCGGGCGGTTGCGGCATGCGAGGGCGCCGGCGCGACGACGGTCCGGGCCAACGATCCCCAGGAGGCCGACTGGCTGCGCCAGGCGCGGCGGCTCGCGCTGCGGGCCCTCGAGCGGATCGGCACCGTCCGGATGGAGGACGTCGGTGTACCGCGGGCGCGCGTCCCGGAGCTCATCCGGGCGATCGAGGCGATCGCCGCGCGGCATGGCATCCGTTGCGCGACGCTCGGCCACGTCGGCGACGGCAACCTCCACCCGAACTTCATCTTCGAGCGGGACGACCCGCATGCCGACGAGATCACCGAAGTCGCCCGGGCCGAGCTCTACCGGGCGGCGGTCGACCTGGGCGGCACCGTCACCGCCGAGCACGGGATCGGGGCGGCGCGGCGCGATTACCTCGCGATGCAGGTCGGGGAGGACGTCGTCGCTGTGATGCGGTCGATCAAGACGGCGCTGGATCCGCTGGGCATCCTCAATCCGGGCCGCGTCCTCTAGTCAACGCTCCGGGGGCGTTGACGCGGCCGTTTGCCTGAGCGATCATCCGCGCCATGCACAATTGCACGTTCCAAACGTGCGCGCTCGAGCCGTGAGCGAGTTCGACACCCTGGTTCGGGCCAGCCGGCTCTACTACGAGCTGGGCGAGACGCAGGAGCGGATCGCCGGGCTGCTGGGGGTGACCCGGCCCCAGGTGTCCCGGCTGCTCAAGCAGGCCAGGGCGGAGGGGATCGTCGAGATCCGGATCGTCGATCGGACGGCCGAAGCCTCGCCGGCCGCCGACGACCTCCGACGGCGCTTCGGCCTCCGCGCGATCCACCTCGCGCCGACACTCGCCGGCCCGGAGGACCTGACCCGGCGGAGCATCGGGCGGCTGGCGGCGCAGGTTCTCCGTTCGGCCGTTCGCGACGGGTCCCTGGTCGGGGTGGCCGACGGGGCGTCGGTCTCCGCCACCGCGGACGCGCTGGCGGACACGGCGTCGCCCATCGCGGCGACCATCGTGCCCCTGTGCGGCGGCTACTGGTTCGCGGGCCCCACCAGGGAGCCGTTCCGGCGAATCGCCGACGCGTTCGGTGCAACGGCCCAGGGCCTCCTCGCGCCGGGCCTGGTGGACGATGCGGGGACGAAGGCGTCGCTCTACGCCCACGCCGGGATTCGCAGCGTCCTCGCGCTGTGGGAGCGTCTCGACGTCGCGCTGTTCGGGATCGGCGGCCGGTCGTGGAGCGAGGCGAGCCTGGGGCACGACGTGGTCGCCGAGCTCGACGCGGCAGGCGCCGTCGGAGAAGTGCTCATCGCCCCGTTCGACGCCGCCGGCCGGTTCGTCGGCGATGCGCTGCGCGACCGCGTGATTGCCCTCGACGCGCGCGAGCTACCACGGGTGCCGGTGACGATCGGCGTGGCCGGCGGCCCGTCCAAGGTCCGGCCGATCCTCGGCGCGCTGCGTGCGGGCGTCGTCAACACGCTCGTCACGGACGTCGCGACCGCCGAGGCGGTCGTGGCAGCCGCGGAGGCAGCGTGACCTCCCGGCCGCCGGCGATCCTCGCCATCGACCTCGGGACGACGTCGGCCAAGGCCGGGCTCGTGGGGCTCGACGGGACCGTCATCGCGTGGGGCACGCTGGCGTCGGGAGGCATCCTCGCCGATGCGGCCGGCCGCGCCGAGCAGGATCCCGAGGCCTGGTGGGAGGCGGTCGTCGGGGTTGGGCGCGAGCTCGTCTCGCGGCACGCCGCGGAGGTCGTCGCGATCGCGGCCGACGGGCACGGCCCCACACTCGCGGCGGTCGATGCCGACGGCCGCCCGACGCGGCCGGCGATCACCTGGCTCGACAGTCGCGCGGCGGCGGAGCTGGACGAGCTGGCCGCTGTCAGCGGACTCCGCGGCTGGGCCCTGGGAGTGCTCCCCGCGGCGCTGTGGGTCGAGCGCCACGAACCGGAGGTCGCGGCCCGAACGGCCTGGTATCTCAACACCTGGGAGTTCCTGGGGCTGCGGCTCGCCGGGTGCGCGGCGACGACGCTGGTCGCCACGCAGCGGCTGCCGACGAACGAGGCACTCGCCGCGGCGGGCCTCGATCCCGCACGGATCGCGCCGCCCGTCGCCGCCGGCACGGTCGTCGGTGGGCTGACCGAACAGGCCGCGCGGCAGCTGGGCCTGGCGCCGGGGATCCCGGTCGTGGCCGGCGTCGTCGACGCCTTCGCCAGCTTCCACGGCGCGGGACTGCTCGAACCCGGCGACGCCATCGACACCGGCGGGATGTCGGGCGGGTTCGGCGTCTACTGGTCGAAGCCGGTCGAGGCCGCCGGCTCCTTCTGCACGCCGGCGCCGCTCGAGGGACGCCACGTCGTCGGCGGCGCGATGGCCGCCACCGGGCGCGCCCTGGACTGGTTCGTCGACGACGTGCTGGGTGGGAGTGTCCCGCTCGCCACCGTCCTCGACGAAGCGGCCGCCACGCCGCCGGGCGCCGATGGCCTCGTGTTCCTGCCGTATCTGGCCGGGGAGCGCTCGCCGCTGTGGGACCCGGACGCTCGCGGCGCGTTCGTCGGATTGACCGTTCGTCATGGACGCGGCCACCTGGCACGGGCGATCCTCGAGGCTGCCGCGCTCGCGATCCGGCACGTCGCCGCGCCGATTCTCGACGCCGGCGTCACGGTCAGCGAGATGCGCGTCTGCGGCGGCCCGGCGCGCAGCCCGGTGTGGAACCGGATCAAGGCCGATGTCACGGGATTCACGGTCGCCGTGCCGCATTCGCTCGAGACAGGCGTCGTGGGCTCGGCGATCCTCGGCGCGACCGGCATCGGCGCCTATCCGGAGATCAGGTCCGCCATCAGGGCGATGACCCGGATCGACCGGCGCCTCGAGCCGAACACCGCCCTCGAAGGGCTGTACGCGGATCTCTTCCGAGCGTACGTCGCGCTCCATCCCGCGATCCACCCGATTGTCGCGCCGCTCGCCGGGCGGCGCGTTCCGGTCGCGACGCCATGACCGCCGCCATGACGCGGCCGCCACAGGCTGAGCCCCACGCCGGGCCGGCGCCGATCCGGTCGCGTGGCGGCCACCTGGTCCTCCGCGACGTCGCCGTCGACTTCACCCGGGCGGGCGGGCGGCTCGAGGTCCTGTCCGGGGTCGACTTCGAGGTCGAGCCGGGCGAAGTCGTCGGGCTCATCGGGCCGAACGGGTCAGGCAAGAGCACGCTGCTACGGGTCGCGGCGGGGCTGCTGACCCCCAGGCGCGGGACGGTCGAGCTCGAGGGCCGAGCCGTCAGCGAG
>JBGPDX010000223.1:0-3382 GCA_041482475.1 Candidatus Limnocylindria bacterium
CGCTACCCCCGAATGGACAAGCCGGACGAGGTACGAAGGGGCCAGTGATGTCCGGGGCGGACCGATGGGGTGGGCTTGCGACGCCGCCAGGTGGCCCGGGCACGGCCCGTCAGCCGGGTCGCGCCTCGACGGGGAGCGTCAACCAGACCGTCGTTCCCTGACCCGTGCGACTCTCCGCCCCGATTTCCCCGCCGTGAGCCTCGACGAGGTTCTTCGCGATCGGCAGGCCCAGGCCCGAGCCGCGGGAGTCGGGCGACTTCCAGAAGCGGTCGAAGACGTGCGGCAGGACGTCCGGCGCGATGCCGCTGCCGGTGTCCGTGACGGCGAGTCGGACACGGCGCCCGTGCTCGTGCTCGCCGGTGCGCTGGGTGTCGCCCCCGGCGCCGCGCCCGGCGCCGCCGCGCTCGCCGCCGCCCTCGAGCCCGCCGCTCAGCGTCACCCGGCCGCCACGGGGCGTGTAGCGCAGCGCGTTGGCGACGAGGTTCGACAGGATCTCCCGCGCCCGGACAGGGTCGACGTCGAGGAGTGGCAGCTCATCGTCCAGCTTCGCGTCGATGGTCACGCCGGCCGCCTCCGCCGCCGGGCGGAAGGCCGTCGCCACCTCCGTGGCGAGCACCCCGACGTCGGTCGGCTCGCGGTGGAGCGGCAGGTTGCCCGTCTCGGACAGGGCAAGCGTCCGCAGGTCGTCGACCAGCCGCGACAGCACCCGCGTCTCCTCGAGGATTGAGCTCAGATGTGCCTCGTCGGCCGGGTGGACGCCGTCGAGCAGCGCCTCGAGGTTGCCCTGGACGACGCTCAGCGGCGTCCGCAGCTCGTGGCTCACGTCGGCCAGCAGCGAGCGGCGCTGGCGCTCGTCCACCTCCAGCCGTTCGGCCATCGCGTTGAAGCCGCGGACCAGCTCGCGGAGCGGCGGCGGCCCGCGGCGCGGCGCCGGAACGCGAGCCGTGAAGTCCCCGTCGGCGACGCGGCCGGCGGCGTCGGCCAGCTCATCGAGCGTCCCGGCCGTCCGGCGGAACGTCGACCCGACGAGCGCGACGATGGCGGCGATCGCCACCGCGCCGACGACCGTGGCCACGGGCCCGGCGCGCGACACGACCGTCGCCGCCAGCGAGACGACCGAACCCAGGACGAGCAGGAAGGCCAGGCCGAACAGGCAGCCGAACCCACCGAAACCGCCGAAACCGCCAAAGCCCGCGTGCCTCCGCCAGCGACGCCGCCCATACGGCGGCCACGGCTCGTCGTCCGGCCACCACGGCGGGCGGCGTCGCGGCCCACCGCGCCAACCCCAGCCCGGCTCCGGGTTTCGGCTCACGCCCGATCGTCCGCGAACCGGTAGCCGACCCCGTAGACCGTCAGCAGGTAGCGCGGCTCCCGAGGATCCGGCTCGAGCTTCCGGCGGAGGTTCTTGATGTGCGTGTCGATCGCCCGCTCGTACGCCTCGAAGGCGACACCGTGGACGGCGTCGAGGAGCTGCGACCGGGTGAAGATCCGGCCGGGCTGGCGGGCCAGGGTCGCCAGCAGCTGGAACTCGGTGGCCGTCAGGTCGACCGGCCGGCCGGCGACCTCCGCCCGCATCCGGGGCACGTCCAGGGTCAGGTCGCCCGCCCGGACGAGGTCGCCCGGCTCGGCCGGCCGCTCCGTCCGCCGCAGCACGGCCTTGACGCGCGCGACGAGCTCACGCGGGCTGAACGGCTTGGTCAGGTAGTCGTCGGCGCCGAGCTCCAGCCCCAGCAGCTTGTCGACCTCGTCGTCGCGGGCGGTGAGCATGACGATCGGCAGGTTGGAGTCACGCCGGATCGCCCGTGTCACGTCGAGGCCGTCGACCTCGGGGAGGCCCAGGTCCAGGACCACCAGGTCCGGCCGCCGCCTTCGGACCTCGTCGAGCGCCGACCGGCCGTCAGATGCCGTCACGACGCCGAAGCCCGCGTGCTCGAGGTAGTCGCGGGCGAGCTGGACGATCTTCGGTTCGTCGTCGACGACGAGGACGGTCTTCATCGGGCGCCATCGTAGAGGCCGGGTTCGGCGGGAAATGAGGAGGCGCCGGGTGCGCGGTCACGAACCCGACGCCACGGAGCGACCGGGCGACGCCACGCCGACGCCGCCCCGTCGATGGTCAGGCCTGGCCGGTCTTGCCGGTCTGGCCTGGCTGGGCCGAGGAAGGGGACGCCGGCTCACCCGAATGGGCCTGTCGGTGCCACTCCTCGAAGACGTCGTGCACCCGACTTTCCCATGGGCTGCCGCGCCAGCCATGGTCGCCGCCTGGCCCGCCGGACCCGCCGCCACCCCAGCGTCCCGGACCGCCCCAGCCACGCCCGCGACCGCCGGCGAAGGCGAACGCACGGATGGCCGCGAAGATCAGGAAGATGAAGAGCAGCGTTCCCAGGAAGCCGAACAGCCCGAACCCGAAGCCAAACGGATGGCCGTAGTAGGGGACGACCACCGGGGTCGTCCCGGTCGCCGTCTGGGCCACGCCGGCATCGATGCCGGCCTGGTAGGCGCCGACGCCCAGCAGGACCGCGCCAATCACGATCACGAGCATCAGCAGAAAACGGAAACCACTCCGTCCGAACATCGTCGATCTCCTTTCATGTCGATCGGTTGATGTCCGGATCGTGGGCCCGGAATGTGGGCCGAATGTGAGGCCGCGGCGGAGACTCCGCGAAGGCTTCCCGGATCACGCGGCTCGATTAGGCGTTTGTATCGCCTCCGGTGCTATAGCCTCGGCGGCGGCCGGGAGGGCGTCGCGGCGGCGCACGGTCCGGCCGATGACCAGGGAGGCGAGGCCCGCATGATCAAGATCTGGAGCGAGCTGCCCGGAGGCCGGCTGAAGGAGCAGATCGCGGATTTCCTGACCCTGGCGTGGGTCCTTTTCTGGGGCGGCATCGTCTGGCAGCTGTTCCAGTTCCTCAACTCGTTCGGCGTCGCCGGCCGAACGATCCGCGAGGGCGGCCAGAACATGGCCCAGCAGGGCCGCGTGCTGGGGGATTCGCTGCTCGGCCTGCCGGTCGTCGGCACCCAGGTGCGCGACATCACCCGCGACGCCTTCGCCAGCGCCGGCGCGCCTCTCAGCGACTTCGGCAGCGACCTGGAGACGTTCATCTTCGTCGTCTCGGTCGTCCTGGCCCTGCTCATGGCCCTCGTGACGCTCGTGCCGTGGCTTGCCCGCTACGTTCCGTGGCGGCTCGAGCGACTGCAGCGTGTCCGTGCCGCCCACAAGGCGATCCGGCAGGCCCCCGACCTCGCCGCGGCGCATATCGAGCGGGTGCTCGCGATGCGGGCGGTCACCCGACTCGATTACCCGACCCTCCTCGAATACTCGCCCGACCCGCTGGGGGACTGGGCCCACGGTCGGCATGACCGACTGGCCCGGGCCGAGCTCGCC
>JBGPDX010000224.1:0-3311 GCA_041482475.1 Candidatus Limnocylindria bacterium
CGCAGATAGGCCGCCGACCGCTGCCCCGCCAGCTGGTCGAGGGCGGTCCGGCGCAGCCCCGGAGCGCCGGCCACGAGGAGCATCTCCTCCGGGGCGAAGACGACCGTCCGAAGGAGGCCAACGAGGCCCGACGCCCGCCGACCGACGCCGTTGACCCGAACGCGCTTCCGGCCGGCCGGCGGGCCACCGGGTACGCTGCCCGGCCGGACCAGCGCGACCTCGATGGTCTCGCCTCCAACCTGCGCCTCGACCCGACCCACGTCGGCGCCCCAGCGGATGAGCTCCGCGTCCGTCGTGGTGCGGTGCGAGCGGCCCCAGGCCGCCAGGACGATGGCCTCGACCAGGCTCGTCTTTCCGGCCGCGTTGGGGCCCCAGACAAGCTGCGGCCCGGGTCCGAACTCGGCGTCGAGGCTGGCGTAGCCGCGAAGGTCGCGCACCCTCAGTGACCCGAGCACGCTCCCCTCCGAGCCCGCCACGGACTCCGGGACCCGCGGCCCCTCAGGAGGTGGTCCGGACCGGCATGACGACGTGGACGTAGCGGTCGTCGCCGATTGGTTTGAAGACGCCCGGCGACAGCGGGCCGTTCAGCTCGAGCGCGAACTGGTCCGCCTCGACGTTGGTCAGGACGTCGGCGAGGTAGCGGGCGTTGAACGCGATCGTCGTCCCGTCGCCCTCGACCGCCGCCTCGACCTGGCCGACGTGGTCGCCGACCTCGGCGTTCGCGCTGACGGTGATTCCGGATTCGCCGTTCGCGTCGATCTGCAGCTTGACGATATTGGCCGACTCGTGGGCGATCAGCGCCGCCGGACGAACGGCGCGGAGGAGCTCCTCGCGATCGAGGACGGCGCGGGTCGTGTGGCTCTGCGGCAGGACCTGCTGATAGTTCGGGAACTGGCCGTCGATCAGCCGGCTGACGAGGTCGATGCCCTCGAGATGGAAGAGAATCTGGTTGCGGGCCGGCGCCAGGACGACGTCGATCGGCTGGTCGGTGTCGGACAGGATCCGGGCCAGCTCGTTGAGGGCTCGGGCCGGGATCACGACGGACGTCTCCGGGACGGCGTCGAGGATCGCGATCGTCTTGACGGCGATGCGGTAGTTGTCGGCCGCCGCCAGCGTCAACGTCTCACCCTCGAAGCGGGCCAGCACGCCGGTCAGGATCGGCCTTGCCTCGTCGCTGGCGGCCGCGAACGCGGTCTCCTCGAGCGCCTGGCGGAGGACGTTCTGGGCGATCCGCGTCGTCGGCCTGTCGCCGGCCGTCTGGATGGCCGGGAACTCGTCTGCGTCGATGCCCTTGATGTGCGACTCGAAGCGGCCGGCCCGGAGGTGGAGCGTCTCGCCGCTGGTCAGCTCCAGGTCGACCTTCTCGCCGCCCTGGAGAGCGTTGACGTAGTCCGTCAGGAGCCTGGCCGGAACGGTCGTGGCGCCGTCGGAGTCGATCTTCCCGGGCACCCAGTAGGTGATCCCGATCTCGAGGTTGGTGGCCGTCAGCTTCAGGCCGGCGTCCTCGGTCTTGAGCAGGACGTTGGCGAGGACCGGCAGGGTTGAGCGGGTCGACACGGCCCGGCTGACGACCGACAGGCCGCGCGCCAGGTTCTCCTGCATGACAGAGAGCTTCACGTCGGGTTCACTCCAGCTCCGGGCAAGGGGCCCTCATACGGATGCGCGGCTGGCGGTTGGCGGAGTCGGGTCGCCGGGAGCGCCGCCGGGTCCGAGTGTGCGTATCTTCCCTCTATCTTCTCACCCCGTCATCACCGTCATCATGGTGTGGACGGGGTGGAGGCGCGTGCGTGGCCATGCGGCGAGGCGTGGTGGACGAGAAGGACCCGGCGGTGGACGGCCGGCGGGCTATCCGGGACGGCCCGGGGGACGGCCGGTGGACAGCCCAGGGTCCGGGAGGCGCGGTCCGCCGGTGAGCGCCGAACCGTCCCCCGTCGCGCCCGCCCGGCTGACGGCAGCGGGCCTCGGTGTCCACAACCGCCGGGCGTTGTCCACGGATGGCGGCCGGTTGTCCACAGCCGGCTGACGGGGGCATCTCGCAGCGACCGGCGAACGTTGTGTCGACGTACCTTGGCGGCGCCCCGCCGGCGGCGCTCAGTCGGCGTAGATGAGCTCGCGGACGGCGGCGATCTCGCGGCGGAGCTCGTCGTTGACGGCCGCCTCGCGGGTGATCTTGTCGCAGGCGTGGAGGACCGTCGAATGGTCGCGCCCGCCCAGCTCCGCGCCGATGCGGAGGAGCGACACATCGGTCTCCTCGCGCATGAGGAACATCGCGATCTGGCGTGGCATGACGATCGCCTTGTCGCGCTTCTGGCCGCGCAGCGCGTCCATCTGCACGCCGTAGTAGTCGGCGACCGCCTTGGCGATCCGCTCGGGCGTGACCTGCCGCTTCTTCGGGTTGTAGAGGACGTTCGACAGGACGGCCTGGGCCAGCTCGATCGAGATCGGCATGGCGCCCATCGAGGCGTAGGCCACGATCCGGTTGAGCGCGCCCTCGAGCTCGCGGATGTTGCTGACGACCTTGCGGGCGATGAACTCGATGACGTCGGACGTGATCGGGACGGCGCCTTCTTCGGCCTTCGCGCGAAGAATGGCGATCCGCGTCTCGAGGTCCGGCGCGGTGAGATCCGCGATGAGTCCCCACTCGAACCGACTGCGCAGCCGCTCCTCGAGGGTCAGGATCGCCTTCGGCGGCCGGTCGGACGACAGGACGATCTGCTTGCCGTCCTCGTGGATGGCGTTGAACGTGTGGAAGAACTCTTCCTGCGTCCGCTCCTTGTCGGCGATGAACTGGATGTCATCGATGAGGAGCAGGTCGATCCGTCGGTAACGTCCGCGGAACTCGTCGATCTTGCCCTGCTGGATCGAGGTGATGAACTCGTTGGTGAACTTCTCGCTCGTCGCGTAGACAACCCGCTTGCGCGGGAACTTGGCAATGACCTGGTTGCCGATCGCGTGCATCAGGTGGGTCTTGCCCAGGCCCACGCCGCCGTACAGGAACAGCGGGTTGTAGGCGTGGCCGGGGCGCTCGGCGACCGACAGGCTCGCCGCGTGCGCGAGGCGGTTGGCCGAGCCGACGATGAAGTTGGCAAACGTGTAGCGCGGGTTGAGGTTGGTCGCCCCGCCCTCGCCGCCGACACGCGTCGGTTCAACCCGCACCGGCGCCGCCGCCGGGGTGCTCCCGTTGCCGGTGTGGGCCGGCGCTTCGGTGGCGTTGACGATGAACTCGACCTGGACGCTGTAGCCGACGATGCGTGCCAGCGTCTGCGAGATCAGTGAGCGATAGCGCGTCTCCAGCCAGTCCTTGGCGAAGC
>JBGPDX010000225.1:0-3303 GCA_041482475.1 Candidatus Limnocylindria bacterium
ATTCGACGCCGGCCAGGCGGCCGACGGCGGCGGCCGTCAGCTGCGGCCCGCGAACGTAGAGGACCAGGGGCACGCCGGGCAGTGCCGAGGCGAGCGATACGTAGTAGCGGACGATGCCGTCCTCGCTCGCATACGGGTGGATCGGGTGGTGGACCAAGAGGCCGTCCGCGCCGGCGTCGATCGATGCCCGGCCGAGCGCGACCGCCCGTTCGACCTGATAGCCGATCCCGGCGATCACGCGGGCGCGACCGCGGGCAGCGCGGACGTGGGTCGAGACGGCCTGGACCAGCTCGGCATCGGACAGCGCGGCGAACTCTCCGGTGTTGCCGCCGGCAACGAGGAGGCGGACGCCCGCCCCGACGAGATGGTCGAGATTCCGCGTCATCCCGTCGCGATCGAGATGCTCCAGCCGGTCGCCGGAGAACGGCGTGACGGTGACGACGGCGACATCCGCGAGCACCTGCCGCCAGGCGGCGCGGTCCGGGCCGACCCGCGGCAGGACGTCGGTCTCCCCGACCGGGCCGATGGAGCTCGAGGCAGCCGTCATGTCACCTGTCGTCGCGAGGGAATGCTGGGCGAACCCTAGCGCATCGCGACGAGCGGTCGGGCAGCCGGGCGGCCGGGGCCGGACGCAGCTCGATCGTCGGACCGGCATCCGTCCTGTTCCCGACACCTGACAGGAACCTTGCGAGGACGTGACAAACGGGGGTCGGATGTTCACATCGCGTTGACCTGGTCCTATCCTCGGCAGCACAGCCTTGTCGACGCGGCCGTCCGCGGGGGCACCTCCCGCTGCCGCGCTCGACCTTCAGCAGTCGGAGGAGGACCGATGCCTGCTCATTCCACCTCGCTCCCCGCCGCGCCTCGATCGCGGTCCCACCCGTCACTGCGGGGCGGGGCGGCCACCCTCGCGGCCGGCCTGCTCGCGCTCGGCCAGATGGCGATCCCGGTGGCCGTGCCGAGCGTCGCCGCCGCCGGGGGCTGCAGCCTCGGCCCGGGCGGCGCGACCAAGCACGTCGTCTACGTCCAGTTCGATAACACCCACCTCCTGCGCGACCGGGCGGGCGTTCCCTCCGATCTCGAACAGATGCCGCACCTCCTCGACTTCATGCGGACCAACGGGACGCTCCTGTCCAACGACCACACGATCCTGATCTCGCACACGGCCGGCGGAATCCTGTCGTCCCTGACCGGGGTCTACCCCGACCGCCACGGCCAGACTGTCTCGAACAGCTACGTCCGGACGTCGAGCACCGGCGGCTTCTCGTTCCCGAGCTCGTTCGGCTACTGGACCGACCCGGTTGCCGCGACGAACACGCCGACCGTCCCGAACATGATCACGCCGACGGGCGCGAACGCCCCCGCGCCCTGGGTGCCGTTCACCCGGGCCGGCTGCGACTTCGGCGCGGTCGCGACGGCGAACACCGTCCTCGAGAACACCGGCACCGGACCGAACGGCGACATCACCAAGGTCTTCGGCAATCCCTCGCCGCAGGCGACCGAGGCGATCGCGTCGGCGGCCGCACCGTCGGGCACGGCCGCCCGGGCCAAGGCCCAGACGGACTTCGTCGGCTTCGCGATCCACTGTGCCCAGGGTTCCGCCGTCTGCGCCAGCGGACCCTCGCACGATGACCTGCTGCCGGCCGAGCCGGCCGGCTATACCGGATTCAAGGGCGTCTTCGGCGCCCAGGACATCGACCCGCTCCTGACCGGCCAGCCGGCCAGCGTCGCCGTCACCGGCCTCGACGGCAACCCGATCGTCGACCCGTTCAACCAGCCCGGGTTCCCCGGCTTCGACGGCATGTCGGCCGCGGCCTCGCTCGCGTACACCGCCGAGATGCAGGAGTCCGGCGTTCCCGTGACGTTCGCCTACATCTCCGACGCTCATGACAATCACGGCACCGCAGGCAACGCGCATATCGCCTACGGCCCCGGCTCGGCTGGCTACGTAGCCCAGCTCAAGGCCTACGACGACGCGTTCGCCGCGTTCTTCAGCCGGCTCGCCGCCGACGGGATCGACAAGTCGAACACCCTCTTCGTGTTCACCGTCGACGAGGGCGACCACTTCGCGGGCAGCGAGCCATCGAATCCGTCGTGCGACGGCGTCACGACCGCCTGCGACTGGGATACGCTCCAGGCCGGGCACCCGCGAGTCGGCGAGCTCAACGCCAACATCGACACGCTCGTCTCGAACCAGTTCCCGACACTCGCAGCCCAGTTCCTCGGGGGCGCCGCGCCGAATGCATTCACCGTCCATGGCGACGACGCGCCGACGTTCTACCTCGCGAAGAAGGGGGCCGGCGGCGGCCAGCTTGCCCAGACCGATCCCCTGAACCGCGAGTTCGAGCGTGACGTCGCCCAGCTGACCGCGCTCAACCCGTACACCGGCGCCACCGACACCCTGATGGTCGCCATGGCCGACCAGGCCGAGATGAAGATCCTCCACATGTTCACGACCGGCGACCCGAACCGGAATGCGTCCTTCGCCTACTTCGCCGATCCGAACTACTTCCTGACCGACTTCCCGGCGAGCACGTGTCTCACCTGCATCAACCCGCTGTTCGCCTGGAACCACGGCGACATCCAGCCCGAGATCGCGAACACCTGGCTCGGCTTCGTCGGACCGGGAATCCGTCAGCTCGGCCAGACCGACACGCCGTGGACCGACCATACCGATGTCCGGCCGACGATGCTCGTCGAGCTCGGGCTGACCGACGACTACGTCCATGACGGCCGGGCGATCCTCGAGATCCTCGACGGCAGCGCCGTCTCGCATGCCCTCAACGTTCGTCGGGGGCTGCTCCAGACGCTCGGGTCCGCCTACAAGCAGCTCACCGCCCCGTTCGGGGCGCTGGGCATGGCCAGCCTTCGAATCTCGACCGCGGGAATCGTCAGCAACTCCGCCGGCGACGGCGACTACCTAACGATGGATGCGAGCCTGGCGTCCTGGGCGAGCCGGCGCGATGCCCTCGCCCACGACATCATCGGCGTCCTCGACGGCGCCGAATTCGGGGACGCATCGGCGACCGAGGCCCGGATCCGGTCGCTGACGAACCAGGCGAAGGCCCTCACCGCCGAGGTCGTCGCGGCCGCGCCCTGACGCTCGCGACACCGGCGCCCGCTCGCCGACGGCGAGCGGGCGCCGTCGTGTCCGGGCGCCTCCACAACGCGGCCGTTGCGAGCGCCTTGGCCACCCCGCGCCCGAGCGCGGCCAGCCGCCCCTCGAGGAACGCCCGCTCGGGGGCGTTGGCCGTCAACTCGAGGGCCCGGCGGTAGGCGGCCACCGCCTCGGCCCGCCGGTCG
>JBGPDX010000226.1:0-3244 GCA_041482475.1 Candidatus Limnocylindria bacterium
AGGCGGATCGGCGAGTCGAGCTCACGGTCATGGATCAGGGGCCCGGTGTACCTCCCGCCGAGCGGAACCGCGTCTTCGAGCCGTTCACCCGCCTGCCCGGGGTCCCGCGCGACCGCGCCGGCGGGACCGGGCTGGGGCTGGCGATCGCCCAACGGATCGCCGTCGCTCATGACGGGACCATCGCCGTGGACGACGCACCCGGGGGCGGTGCGCGGTTCGTGGTCTCGCTACCGCGGTCGACCGATGGGCCCGCTGCCGGCTGACGGTCCGCGCGGTGCCGGCGCGCGCCCGGATGGGTGAACACACATCTGACGCACAGGACCTTCACATCAGCCATCGGCAGGGTCGCAGCAGAGCACGCGGCAGCAGGGACGCCCGCCGCGCAGCCCTTTGCTTCGTTCCGTTCCGGAGGGCTCGCCATGGCCTACGTCATCGCCGAACCGTGCATCGACAACACCGACCAGTCGTGCGTGGCGGTCTGCCCGGTCGATTGCATCGCTGCCGACCCATCCGTCGACCGCAAGTTCTACATCGACCCGGACGGGTGCATCGATTGTGGGTCGTGCGAGAGCGCCTGCCCGAATCAGGCGATCTTCCGTGCCGACAAGCTCCCTCCGTCACGGGTCGACTTCGCCTGGATCGACGCCACCTGGTACCGGGACCCGCAGGCCGCCCGCGACGCCGTCGACGGCGTGGCCTCGGCGGCCTGAAGTTGGACGCGACCGCCATCCAGCGGGCCGCGTCCGCGGCGGGCTCGCCGGGCAGGCGCGACGTCGAACCGAACGCGACGTTGGTGGCGCGGATCGACCTGACGTCCACCATCGCCCGGTTCACGATCCGGCCGGACGGTGGCCCGCTCCCGTTCGAGCCGGGCCAGTACTTCGCGCTGGGCCTGACGCTCGCTGGCCGGCTGGTCCAGCGGCCGTATTCGACGGCATCCGCGCCTGGCTCCGCGCGCGACCTCGAGTTCCTGGTCCGCCTCGTCGAGGGCGGCACGTTCACGCCGCGGTTGTGGGCGCTCCCGGTCGGCGCCCGACTCAGGGTCGGCCCGGCCAAAGGCCTGTTCACCCTCCGCCGGCGCGACCCACGGACCCACCTGTTCATCGCCACCGGAACCGGGCTCGCACCATTCCTGTCGATGCTCGCGGCGCTCGCTGCCGATGAGGCCGCCTGGCCGGGGACCAACCCCACCTCGCCACGCGCCGTCGTCGTCCATGGCGTCTCGCACGTCGCGGAGCTGGCCTACCGCGATCGGCTCGAACGGATGGCCGCCGGCCCGACCCGGGTCCGCTACTCGCCGGTCGTCTCTCGCCCGACCCATCCCGACAACGCTGGGTGGACCGGGCTCACCGGCCGGCTCGACGCCCACATCGACGAGCTGTGCGACGTCCACCGGCTGGTTCCCGCGGAGAGCGTCGCCTATCTGTGCGGCAACCCCGGCGTGATCGCGACCGCCGAGCGGATCCTCACCGCTCACGGCTTGGCCCGCGAGGCGATCGTCAGCGAGCAGTACTGGCCGCCCGAAGAGCACACGCCGGCCGGCTAGAGGCCCTCGCTCTGCCGTAGGCCACGGCCGGTGCGCACACGCACCACATTCGGATGGACACCGTGCGCCCCTGTCTCTATCGTCGCTTCCTTGTCGGCACGCGTGCCTGTTATCCGTGGAGGAGGAAGAGAATGCCCAAGGCGATTCGTTTTCCGCTGCTGGCGGTGGCCCTCATCGTCGTGTTCGCGGGCACAGTGCTCGCGACGGGCGCGAGCGGCTTCCACCCGACGATCCTGTCCCGCGGGACACTGAGCGAACCGGTGCATTACAACACCGGCGCGGTCAAGTTCCAGACGAAGGGGTCCGTCGACTTCGTCAGGGCGACAGTCACCTTCGATGCGCCTGGCTCCTCCGGCTGGCACGCTCACCCGGGCGTCGTCCTCGTCAACGTGGTGTCGGGCAGCCTGGTGGAGTACAGGGCGGACTGCTCGTCCACCACCTACGCCGCCGGCTCCGCATTCACCGAGTCGGGCGACGATGCGGGCCTGGTTCGCAACGAGAGCACCGAGACCCCGGCTGTCGCATCTGTCACCTACATCGTTCCGACCGGGACGCCGAACTCTGGCTTGCGGATCGACAAGGACAACCCAGGCTGCCCCGGGTTGAATTAGGGCTTCCCTCGATCATTTGAGTGGGGCCCCTCGAGTCGAGGGGCTCCACTCGGTCCAGCGCTGCGCCGCCTGTCGAACGATGAAGCGGCAACCGAAAAGCTCCGCCGTCATCGGCGTCGCTGACCCGGGCGCCGACAATTCGAAGGTCGCCACAGGCCACGCGTCGCCGGCCGCGGGAACCTGTGCCGGGCGTAGTCGCAGCGTTTGCGAACCAAGTCGCAACTGAAGCGTTCCGTCGCGCTCCGCCGGCTCGAAGGTCGAACCGACAAGCGGCCCAAAGGCGCGCGCGGCGGTCAGAGGATCGGGCACCGGCAGGTCGAGCGCTGCGAAACGGACCGGTCCGCCAATCGGGTGCAGCTCCAGGGCCCGAGCCGCGCGATCGGTCGGTCGCCATTCGGCGGCGGCCGCGTCGTGCTCGATCACGAAGGGCGGCTCGGCCGGTCCGAGTCGTGCCGGGAGGCCGAGTTGCCAGCGTACGACGTCCCCGTCAGACCGGACCCGTTCGCCGCGCAGCGGCCCGTCGATCACCACGCCCGCCGAGCGCATACGGTCGAGCTCGGCGCCGATGTCGTCCGTCGCCACCGCCCACGTGGCAAACCCGCCGCCGAGATCGAGTGCCCGGATCGTCGGCGCCCCGAGCCAGGTTGTCGTCGCGAGCTCACGATCGAACGCGCCGATCAGTTCCACATACGAATTGCCGAGCCAGACGAGGCGATTGAACGTGCCCAGTGCGTCATGGTGGCCACCCTCGGAAGCTTTGATGCCAAGGGCGCCCTCAAGCGTCGCGGCGGCATCATCCGGGTCCGCCACCGCGACAACCACGTGGTCGATGCCGGTGATCATCGAGAAGGAGCGTACCCAGTCATGGACCTGCCGCGGGGGACCGGGGTGCGCGCTTGCGGCGCTGTGGCGGACGTGCGATACTGCACCTGATGGTTCAGTATTCGCCGGTCGACCGGACGTTCGCTGCACTCGCGGACCCCACTCGCCGGGGGGTGCTCGAGCGCCTCGGCAGCGGCAGCGCGACCATCACGGAGCTGGCGGAGCCGTTCGGGATCTCGCTCACCGGGATGAAGAAGCACGTGCG
>JBGPDX010000227.1:0-3226 GCA_041482475.1 Candidatus Limnocylindria bacterium
GAGGGACGACGTCGGCCCGACCCTCGCCCTGTTCGCCCGGGCGGGCGTCCGACTGCGGGTCATCTCCGGCGACGATCCCGAGACGGTCGCGGCGCTCGTCCGCCAGGCGGGCCTCGACGTCGGCACAACCGTCGCGAGCGGGTCAGATCTCGACGGGCTGGATCCGGCCGCGTTCGAGGCGGCCGTCGCGGGTACCTCCATTTTCGGCCGCATCACGCCGCCGCTGAAGGAACGCATCGTCGAGGCGCTGCGTACGTCGGGCCATTACGTCGCGATGATCGGCGACGGGGTGAACGACGTCCTGCCGCTCAAGAAAGCGGACCTCGCGGTGGCGATGGGCAGCGGCAGCCAGGCGGCACGCGGGGTTGCCGACATCGTCCTGCTCGACGACTCCTTTGCCTCGCTGGCGCGTGCGGTCGAGGAGGGACACCGGATCCTGAACGGCATGCAGTCCGTCCTCGCCCTGTTCCTGACCCGGATCTCCACCCTTGGGGTAGTCATCATGTCGTCCCTCGTGGTGGAGTACTTCCCGATCGAGCTCCGCAACGCATCCGCCGTCACGCTGTTCACGGTCGGCATCCCGAGCATCCTCGTCGCCCTGTGGGCAGGACCCCGGCGCCGCCCCTGGAACTCCCTCGGCCGGACGCTCCTTCGATTCGTCGCTCCTGCAACCTTGGTGTCGAGCCTGGCCGGGCTTGCCGTGTTCTATGTATCGCTTGTCCTGGTCCGTGAGGCCTCTGCCGCCGGCGAGATCGACGAGGTCGCGACGGCCCGATCGGCACTCACCGCCTTTCTCGTCCTGTCCGGCATCCTCCTCGTGCTATTCGCCGCGCCACCCACGCGCTGGTTCGCCGCCGTCGAGCTGGCGACGGGCGACCGGCGGCCGCTCGGCCTGGCGATCCTGCTCGGCGCGGCCTTCCTCGGGGTCCTCTGGCTGCCCGCCGGGCGGGGCCTGTTCGACCTCGAGCCGCTGCCGTTGACCGTGCTCGGTGTCGTGGGTGCCACGGTGATCGGATGGCTCGTCGTGCTGCGCTTCGCCTGGAAGCACGACCTCATCGAGCGGTTCATCGGCGGCGCTCCGGCCACGAGGAGAGCGTCCGACCACTGACCGGCGGGATGGCAGTGACGAACGCGCGGAGCAAGGTCCCCGCGCGCCGGCCCGAGGCTATGTCCGCAAGGCTGGTCGCGCCGCGGGAGATACGAGCGACCCGGGGCGCCAGGGCGTCCCGAGGCGCGGGAGCAGGAAGCGATCGACGCCGTAGTAGCCGGCGACCTTCCAGGCGAGGATCAGCCCGACGGCGAGGGTGAACATGACCGGGTTGGTCGACGCGGAGCCGGCAAGCAGGAACGACATGTTCATGAAGGCGCCGAAGAAGGCCGCGATCCCGGTCAGCGCGCCCACGATGAGCCCGACCCCCACGGCCAGCTCGCCGAAGGCAACCAGCGGCGCGAACCATGTCTCGTGGTGGCCGTTGAGCAGGAAGCTGATGAAGTCCCGGTACCACTCATAGGTGATCGGCGGCCTGCCCTGCGCCGGCACGGCAGCCGCGTTCTTCCAGAAACCCGCCAGGGCAGAACCCCCGTCGAGCCATCCCGGACCGCTGACCTTGTGCCATCCAGCCTCGAGCCACTCGAACCCGACGAAGACGCGGATCGGCAGCCAGAACAGGCCGGCTCGCGAATTGTTGAACAAGAACCTGGCGAATGACGGGCCCTCGATCTCCACCTCGTCGGCCCGCGGATCGCGGCGCGCCTCGAGATAGAGGACGACCACGAGCGCAATCGAGGCGATCCAGAACGCCACGGTGACGATCGGTTGAATGGCACCCGGCACTTCAACCCACGGATTCGCCATCCAGACAAGCAGGACGACCGCAATCGCTCCGCTCAGCAGAGCCACGTTGCGCGGCGATGACATGAGTCCCTCCTCGAGACGCGCGCGCAGATGGGCAGCACGCGGCGCATCCGTCGACGATTGTGCGCCGGTCGGTCAATGGCCAACGGTCGGCGTCGGAGGCCTCCGGCGACGGGTCAGACAGGGCTGCCAGGTCAGTTCTTCGGGTCGCCGTCGCCGGCCTTGAAGATCCCGACGGCACCCTTGCCGACGAAGTTGAAGGCGTGGGTGACCATCACGTACAGGCCGTCCTCGGCCGGGCTGAACTCGATGATCGCGCCCTGGGCCGGCGAGAGGTCGACCGCCTGGCTGCCCCAGCCGCCGGCGTTGCCCTTGACGAGGGCGATGCCCTCCTTGACGACCGTGTCGAAGATCGTCCCGACGACGTGGAACGAGCTGTCCTCGTTCGGGCCGGCGTCGAGGAGGAAGACCCGCACCCGGCTCCTGGGAGCGACAGCGATCGGGTTGTCCTTGTACTGGTTGGCGACGCCGTTGAACACGACGAAGTCCGGGGCCGGTGCGGCGGCGTTCGCCCTGGCGTAGTCGACCGGCTGACCCTGGGCGCCGAGATACCACTCGCTCTGGACGAGGGCGATCTCCTTGTCGACCCCGGGCAGGCCGCCCTTCGGCTCGACGATGACCATCCCGAACATCCCGTTCGCGATGTGGTGGAGGGCGGGGGCCGTCCCGCAGTGGTACATCCAGACGCCGGCGTAGTCGGCCCTGAACGTGTAGGTGAAGGTGGCGCCCGGCTTGATCTCGATCATCTGGTCATTCATCGCCGTCTGGCTGGCGTGGAAGTCGATCGAGTGACTCATCGTCCCCTGGTTCGTGAGGTGGACGTTGACCGTGTCGCCGAGATGGACCCGGATCGTCGGCGCGGGGACCGTTCCGCCGAACGTCCAGGCGTGGACGACGAAGCCATCGGCGACGGTGACATCCTTCTCGATGATCGGCAGGTCGATGTCGTGAACCGTCCCGTCGAGGACCTTGGGCGCCGTGGCGTCGACGAGGGTGTACTTCGGCGCGTTCGGGTCGGCGACCGGGGCACCGGCGACCGGCGCACCGCTGGCCGTCGGCGCGTTCGACATGCCCGCCACCGACGCGCCGGCGACGGCAATCGAACCCGTCATGCCGGCCGCGGCATGACCCGGGATCGAGCAGATGAAGGTGATCCCGGTGGCCGGGACATCGACCGCGCCGGTCGCGGTCTTGCCGGCTTCGGCGACGATCGCCGTGCCGTCGGCGAACGTGATGTTGTGGGTGGTCGCGCCATCGTTGACGAACTTGATGGCCTGACGACCCGGCGCGGGGACGATCAGAGCGGCGGGC
>JBGPDX010000228.1:0-3215 GCA_041482475.1 Candidatus Limnocylindria bacterium
ACAAGGGACTCGACCTGGACAAGGATCCGCGGACGGTCGTCCGGGAAGTTGCCATCGCGACGGCCGAGGCCGAAGTCGCCGCCGAAGCCGACGTCGCGGACGCCGAACGGAAGGCCTCCGCCGCCGGGAAGGCCCCCGCCGCCAGAAAAGCCTCCGCCGCCGGGAAGGCCCCCGCCGCCAGAAAAGCGACGAAATCGTCAGACGAAATCGTCAGATCGCCCGGTGGGCGGACGGTCCCGGGCGCGCGCGAGAATGGCCCGCCCCGGGTGGCCACGCCGGCGGAGCTCGAAGCGCTCGACCAGCTCGGCACCGAGGGTCTGTGGCACGTCGGCGGTCACGACCTCAAGCTCACGAACCTCGACAAGGTGCTCTTCCCCGGCAAGGAGAAGGGCGACCCGGACATCACGAAGCGCGAGCTCATCCGCTACTTCGCCCGCATCGGCGGCGCGATCCTGCCCCACCTCGCCGAGCGGCCGCTCAACCTCCACCGCTACCCGAACGGCGCCGACGGCCCCGCCTTCTGGCAGAAGAACATCCCGCCCGGCGCGCCGAAGTTCCTGCGCATCTGGCACGAGACGGGGTTCAATGAGCGCGAGGAACGCGCGGCCAACGATCACCTCGTCGCCGATCAGGTGGCGTCACTCGTCTGGCTGGCGAACCAGGCGGCGTTCGAGATCCACGCCTGGACGTCCCGGCTCGACGACCCCTGGCGCCCGACGTTCGCCCTCGTGGACATCGATCCCGGCGACAAGACGACGTGGGACGAGACCCTGACCCTCGCCCGACTGTACCGGACGGCCTTCCAGCACCTCGGCGTGCGGGCCTATCCGAAGCTGACCGGCAGGCGCGGCATCCAGGCCTGGATTCCGGTCGTGACCGGGAGGTACACCTACGAGGACACGAGCAGATGGGTCGAGGCCGTGTCACGCGCCGTCGGGGCGATCGTCCCGGACATCGTGTCGTGGGAGTGGAGCGTCGCCGAACGCAAGGGCAGGGCGCGCCTCGACTACACCCAGAACACGCGGATCAAGACGCTCGTCGCGCCCTATGCCGTCCGGCCCGCCCCCGGCGCGCCAGTCTCGGCGCCGATCACCTGGGACGAGCTCGACGCGCCCGACCTCCGGCCGAACTCGTGGACCATTCGCGACATCGTCGAGCGGGTCGCGAAGGTCGGCGACCTGTTCGCGCCGGCGCAGACGGACGTCCAGGAGCTGCCGAAGGTCTAGTTCGGCGGCGACGGGCTCCGCCAGGCCTTCGGGTCGGCGAACTGATACGGGGCGAGGAAGAAGCCCTCCAGCGGCTCGCCGGTCGACGACTCGAGGCGAGGCGGCTGCCCATCGGCGAGGAACATGCGCGCCTCGACCTCGTCGCGATCGGGCCAGTTCGGGTCGTACAGTCGCAGGACGACGGACTGCGGCTCGACCTTGTAGCCGTAGGCGACAACCTGGTGGTTATCGGTGAGCTGGAAGGGATTGGCCGACTCGGCGCGGATCAGG
The DNA here is from genome assembly GCA_041482475.1 of Candidatus Limnocylindria bacterium. GTDB lineage: Bacteria > Chloroflexota > Limnocylindria > Limnocylindrales > CSP1-4 > JACDAV01. Next base: position 1,497 of record JBGPDX010000228.1, read on the forward strand.
CCGAGCACCGCCAGCCGACCCGCGTCGATCTCGGCGCGAATCTTCGGCCACTCGTCGGCGAGGGACACGTCGGCGACCGGACGGCGACGGGTGAGGCCGCTCCACAGGCTCGCGACGTGCGGTCGGAACGCGGCGAGGTCGTAGAAGCGCAACGGGACGCGGAGCCAGTCGAGCGACTGGACCTGGCGCCGAACGAGGGCCTGGAACCTGGGCGAGCCGTTGGCCGGCGGTTCGGTGTCGGGTGGCGGATCGACGTGGGCCTCGAACAGGTCGCGGACCGTGAACGCCATCCCGCCGCACAGCCCGGCGGACGCATCGCCGACACCGAACCAGCGCGTGTCGAACGGCCCGAGGGTCACGGTCGGACCGGGTGGGAACCGGTTGGCGAAATGGAGGCCGTTGCGGGTCGGCCGAAAATCCAGGACCGCGTTCGTCATCGAGGCCTCCACCCGTGGTCGGGTGACGCCCGCGCTCGGGCCGCTCACGCCGACGTGCCCGCGAACGCGTCGCCGTCCGGCTCCAGCAGCAGGGCGGCCAGCTCGCGCGCGTTCGTCGAGCCATAGTTCGCGTAGCAGTTGTTCATCAGGACGTGGGTGTCCTTCGCCTGGGCCGCGGCTTGCCGGATCCGCGGCACCCATTCCTCGAGCTCGTCACGATCGTAGAGGTAACGGAACCGTTCGACCGTCGGAATCCCCTTCGCCTCCCAGGTCTCGGCGCGCCGGCCGTGGAAGCGTACGACGGCCAGGTCCGGCGACGTGGTGGCGGCGATCGGCGGGACGCTCGACTTGAAGCCCTGCGGCCCGTCGACCATGACGAGCGGCAGCTTGTGCTCCTCGAGGAAGCCCATCGTCCGCTCGAGATTCTTCTCGTTGAACCACGACGCGTTGCGGAACTCGACCGCGCACCGGACGCCGTCGCCGAGCCGCTGCTGCGCCTCGAGGATGAGGTCCCGGTTCTGCGACGAGGTGAAGAACCAGCGCGGGTACTGGAGCAGGACACTGCCCAGCTGACCGGCCTCGCGGAGCGGCTCGACCCCGTCGCGAAACCATTCCCAGATCGCGCCGCTCAGCTCCTCGGGGAGATCCCTGGCGTAGATCCGCGGCTTCTCCGCCAGCTCCGCCGGGAGCGCCGACCTGAGGTCCTTCGGTAGCCGTCGGGTTTCGGTCGGCTGGCCTGTCATCAGGGCATGGGCCTTGACGTCGAACGTGAAGTCCGGCGGCGTTCGCTCGACCCACAGCTCGCTCGTCCGGCGTGACGGAAGCGAGTAGTACGTCGCGTCGACCTCGACCAGCGGGAACCGACTGGCGTAGTAGGCGAGCCGCTCCTGAGCGCTGTCCTGGCCGGTGGGATAGAAGACGCCGGGGGCCGTCATCGTCGGGTCCGTCCATGACGCGGTGCCGATCCGGATCCGCCCGCCCGAGCCGGGCTGGATCGGCTCGAAGGCCGCCTCCTCGATATCGTCGAGGCGCGCCCGCGCGGCGTCCGGTCCCGGGTCGTGGCTGACTTCGGCCGTTGCTCTCGCCATCATCAAAGGGTACGTCGTGGGCCATGCGCCCGGCCGAACGTCATCCGGCGGAATCGGAGTCTAGAAGGCGGCGACCGGCTTGCTCGAGGCCCGCGGGTTGGACGCCACGAGGCGCTCGTAGACCCTTTCGTACTCGTCGGCCATCCGGGCGGGCGAGAAACGCTCCAGGGCTCGGCGGCGGATCTCGGTCCGGT
>JBGPDX010000229.1:0-3179 GCA_041482475.1 Candidatus Limnocylindria bacterium
ACGATCCCGTCGACGGTGCGGCCCGGCGCGGTCAGCCGGGCAACGCCGTCGGCGACGACGCGTTCGGCATCGCCGCGCATCGCTTCCCGGATGGTGTCGCTCTCGATGAGGGCGAGGTCGGGCCACGGCCCGCCGAAGACCCCGGCCCCCGTTGGCACCACATCGAGAACCGTGACGGTCGAGCCGGTCGGCCAGTCCAGGCCGACGACCAGGTCCGTGGCGACTCCGGCAGCCCTCGATCCGTCGCTGGCGAGCAGGACGCGCATGGCGCACCTCCCTTGCGGTGCGATGCTCGCCGCTCCCGGGGCCGGATCGCACCTGCTGAACGGACCGTCCCGGGCGGGCGATCGGCCTGAACGGAAGCCGCGAGGCGGGCGAGTCGCGCAGGGGGCCAATCGGACGGGTATTTCCCCTCCAACGGCCCTCCTTGAGACGACCACATGGCGACATGCTGGCGACATGGCCGGCACGCATCGATGCACCACGAATCGATCCTCGCGGGTTGTCACCGTCCCGGCTCGACGTCGACCGGCGAGCAGGGTCCTGCGTGGCCCCGCCGCGATCGTCATTCGACCGATCCGCCCGCGCGACCGCGAGGCGCTGGAGCGGTTCTACCAGGCCCTGTCGCCGGGCTCCCGGCGCGATCGGTTCTTCTCGATCGTTTCCGGGCTAACGGAGCGACAGGCGCGCCAGTTCTGCACGCCCGATCACGCCCACGACGAGGGCTTCATCGCCGTCCTCGAGGAGGGGCCCGGGCGACGCCGAGTCGTGGGCCATCTGTGTCTCGAACCGGACGGCAGCGACGCGGCGGAGGTGGCCATCGCGGTCGCCGACGAGTTCCAGGGCCGCGGCATCGGGCATGCCCTGATGACCGCCGCGCTGGACTGGGCCGTGCGCCGCGGCTTGGCCCGCCTGACGGCCACGATGCTGGCAGGCAATGGGGCGATCTACCGGCTCCTGGCCGGACTGGGGCTGCCGGCGATGACCCGAGCGTCGGGTCCGGGTGTCGTGGGAATCACGATCCCGCTTGCGTCACGCAAGGCGGCCTGATGGTGGGAAGCGCCGTATTGACGGCGTCATTTCGAAAGCGCCCCGACGACGTGGGCGTCGCCGGGACAGAAGGAGAGCGATGAAACGGATCCTGGTTGCATATGACGGGGAGGCGCCGGCACGCAAGGCGCTCGACACGGCCATCGAGCTGGCGAAGAAGTTCGAGGCGACCATTGGCGTGGTGAGCGTCGTTCCCGTTCAACCGGGGCGAAGCCCCATCGCTCCCTGGGACGACCCCGACGTCCACGCCAAGGAACTCGAGGAAGCGCGACGGATCCTGCGCGAGCACGGCATCGAGGCCGAGCTGCTCGAGCCGTCGGGCGAGGTCGCCACGACGATCGAGCGAATCGCGGAGAAGGGCGGCTACGACACGATCGTCCTCGGCTCACGCGGGCAGGGCGCCATCGGCCGGTTCCTCCAGGGCAGCGTCTCCGAGCACGTTGCGACCCATGCGGAAGCCACCGTGATCGTCGCCCGCTAGGGCACGATCGGACGCGACCCCGACGGCCTCGCAGGCCGTCGGGGTCGCTAGTGCATGCGCCCAGCTTGGGCCGGCGCCCGGGTCAGGCCGTGGGACCCTCTGACTGTGCCGCGATCCAGTGCACGAGGTCGGTCATCGAGAGGACCCCGATCGGTGTGATTCCGTCGGACTCGACGACGACGAGCCGGTGGATTCCGATCTCCTCCATCCGCCTCGCGGCGTCGACGAGCGGCGTGTCGAGACGAACCGTCAGGGCCGGGTGGCTCATGAGGTGGCGGGCGGTGAGGCCCGGCCAGGCCTGCCACAGCTGTTCGGTGGCCCTGGCCCGGATCACGTCGGTCTGGCTCAGGACGCCCACCAGCGATCCACTCGCGTCGCAGACCGGCAGACCGCTGACCCGGTAGAAGTCCATGACCTGGGCGGCCTCGTCGAGCGGCGTGTCCTCGCCGATCACGACGGGCTCCGCGGTCATGATCTCCGCGACAACCCGCGGGGCCCGTCGCTCGACCGTGGCTTCGATGGCGAGCTCGCTGTCGATCGGTTCCATCGCTATCCCTTCGAGCTGCCAGGAGACGCGCGGCGACCAATCCGCAGGTCCGAGTTCAGCGCGACCGGCTGCCGCCAAACAGGGCCGAACGGCCGCTTTGCAGGGGCCGCTCGGCCGGGACTCGCCTCCGTTCCAGACCGCCTACCCGGACGATGGCCGGCGACCCAGGGGTAGATGTGCAGGCCTCTCGAGCACCGTCCGTACGGCTTCGGCGATGACGACGTCCTCGCGGGCCCCGATGCGGAGGACGGCCGGGACGGCGCCGGGGGCACTGACGATGGCGTCTTCGGCCGGGTCTGTCCCGGCCACGACGGCAATGCCGAGCAGGCCGAGCCGGGCCGCGATCCGGGTCCGCAGCGCCGACGCGTTCTGGCCGATGCCGCCCGTGAATACGACGGCATCGAGCGCCGGCAGGCATGTCGCCGCGGCGGCGATCCCGGCGGCCGCGCGGCGGACGAAGAGCTCGAGGGCGAGAGCCGCGGCTGCGTCGCCCTCCGCCTCGGCCGCAAGGAGGTCACGGACGTCGGCAGACCGGCCGGAGACGCCCAGGAGGCCCGAGCGATGATCGAGCCCCTCGGTCAGCTCGGGCAGCCCAAGACGTCCGTCGCGTAGCAGCGCCAGCAGGACTCCAGGGTCGATCGAGCCCGCCCGCGTCCCCATCATCAGTCCCTCGAGCGGCGTCATCCCCATCGACGTGTCGATGGAGCGTCCGCCGTCGACGGCGGTGACCGAGCAGCCGCTGCCCAGGTGGGCGACTACGACCCGAAGATCGCCCGTGTGGCGGCCCAGCAGTTCGGCCGTTCGCCTGATCGCCCAGCTGACGGACAGTCCATGAAACCCGAAGCGGCGGACGCCCCAGTCGCGAAACCAGGATTCGGGGACCGGGTAGCGGTACCCGGCGGGGGTCAGGGTGGCGTGGAAGCCGGTATCGAACGCCGCCACGTGACCGATCGACGGCAGCGCGGCCCGGCACGCCCGGATCGTCTCGGCCGCGATCCGGTTGTGGAGCGGGGCGAGATCGGCGAGATCCTCGATCGCCTGTACGGTCGGGTCGTCGATCAGCGTCGGGTCACGGAACCGGGCGCCGCCGTGGACCACCCG
>JBGPDX010000230.1:0-3158 GCA_041482475.1 Candidatus Limnocylindria bacterium
GCGGCCCAGCCGCTCCCGCCGCCGTCCCGCGAGGAGCGGCCCTTCGACCGTGACCGCGGCCCGCGCAGGGACGATCGTGAGCGAGGCCCGCGACGGGACGACCGCGGGTTCCGACGGGACGATCGCGGCTCCCGCGACCGGGGGCCGCGCGAAGAGGCGCCCCGCCCCGACGCCGGCCGGGAAGGAGCCCCGCGCCCGGACCGCGCACCGCGCGAGGGTGGCTTTCGTGAGGACCGCGCACCGCGTGAGGACCGCGGCGAGCGCCCGCCGCGGCCGTACGCCGACCGCGGCCCCCGGGGCGAGGACCGTGACCGCGGCCCGCGCCGCGACGATCGCCCCCGTCGACCGGCGCAATCGCCGCTGTCGGCCAGCGAGACCGCCGAGGTCGAGGCGGCCCGCGGCTCGCCGGCGGCGGAACGAGCGGATCTCGAGGCCGCCGAGGCCTCGCCCGAGGCCCTCGACACCGGCCGCCAGATCCTCGAGGAGCTGATGGGCCATCTCGGCTTCGACGTCCGGGTCGAGGTCGAGTCGGGCGATACGAGCCGCCTCAACGTCGTCGGCGACGGCGGCGAGAAGGACGCCCTGGGGGCCCTGATCGGCCGCAAGGGGGAGCGCCTGTCCGCGCTCCAGCACCTGGTCAACCTCATGCTGTCGCGGAAGATGGGCGGCTGGACGCGGGTGCTCGTCGACGTCGAGGACTACCGCGGCCGCCGGGAGCGCCAGCTCCGCGACCTGGCGACGCGGGCCGCCGGCCGGGTCGTCGAGACCGGCAAGATGCTCCAGCTCGAGCCGATGCCGGCGCTCGAGCGCCGCTGGGTCCACATCGCGCTGCGCGACAACCCGGACGTCGTCACCCAGTCGATCGGCGAGGAGCCGAACCGCCGGATCGTGGTCCTGCCAAGGCAACCATGACCATCGGGTGGGGTTCGGAGCAGGCCGGGGGCGTCACGCTCGGGAGCCACTGGGCGTCCCTGTGCCGCCACGCCGTCGCCGCTGAACGGCTGCTGAGCTGCCCACTGCTAGGATGACGCCCGCACAATGACCACCACGACGTCCGAATCGACCCCGCTGCCCACGGTGAGGCGGCCGTCGAGGCGCCTCCCCTTCCTCGCCGCCTTCACGTTCGGCCTTGCCGCCGTCCTCGCCCTGGGTGCGGGCGTCCTGTACGCCTACGATCGCCAGTTCGAGGGCCGGATCCTGCCCGGCGTCCGCGTCGGGTCGATCGACCTGTCCGGGCTCTCGCCCGCCGAGGCCGCGGCCCGCCTGAACGCCGGGTACGCCAGTCTCGGCAGCGGTGAGCTCGTCCTGACCGGCGGCGGCCAGCGCACGACGGTCTCCTACGCCAGCCTGGGCCGCCACCTCGACGTGGACGGGCTCGTCTCCGACGCCGCCGGCGTCGGGCGGGCAGGCTCGCCGCTCGACCGCATCATCGGCAACGTCAAGACGGCGCTCCGCGGCGTCATCCTTGCCCCGCGCGTCGTGTTCGACGACCAGAAGCTGGCCGCGGCCGTCGAATCGGCGGCGCGCCCGCTCGAGCGCGATCCGGTCGACGCCACGGTCGTCAAGACGAAGACCGGCTTCGACACCAACCCGGCCGCGGCGGGCCAGACGGCCGACGCGAAGACGGCGCTGGACCAGGCGGCCGCGGACCTTGCCTCGCTCGACGCGCCGGCTCAGGTGAGCGTCGCCATCCCGGTCGCCGACCGCGAGCCGACGTTCACCACGGACGAGGCCGCCGCGGCGAAGACCGCCGCGGACCTCATGGCCCGGGACCTCAGGGTCACCGACGGCAACGACGGATGGACGATCAAGGCGGCGACCGTTCGGACGTGGCTCCGCATCACGCCGACCGTCGACGGCCGCTACGTTCCGATCGTCGAGATCGCCAGCGTCAAGACGGGCCTCAGGTCGATCGCCGCGAAGATCCTGCACAAGCCGGTCAACGCGGCGTTCCTCCTCAGCAAGAGCGGGGCGACATTCGGGGTCACCGCGTCGAAGGACGGCCGGGCGCTCGACGTCGACGCCACCGCCCTCCGCCTGACGACCGCGCTGATCGGCCGGGCGTCCACCATCGAGACGCCCGCCGTCGAGGCGGCGGTGGTCGTCACGAAGCCCAACCTCACGACCGAAGAGGCGCAGAAGGCTGCGCCGCTGATGAGGCGGATCTCGACCTGGACGACCTACTTCCCGATCAGCGAGCGCAACCACTTCGGCGCCAACATCTGGCTGCCCGCCCAGTTCATCAACGGCACCGTCGTGGGGCCGGGCGAGGTGTTCGACTTCTGGCGTGTCGTCGGCCCCATCACCACCGCGCGCGGCTTCGGCAAGGGCGGCGCGATCATCAACGGCCAGACGGACCCGCAGGGCGCCATCGGCGGCGGTATCTGCTCGTGCTCGACGACGATGTTCAACGCGGCGCTGCGGGGCGGCATGGAGATGCTCTCCCGCCGCGCCCATTTCTACTACATCGACCGCTACCCGCTGGGTCTCGACGCCACGGTGTTTATCGGCGCGGACGGCTCGAGAACGACGATGTCGTGGAGAAACGACACGGCCTACCCCGTGCTCATTCGCGGCATCCGCACCCGATCCGGCAACCGGGGCTACGTCCGCTTCGACCTGTACAGCGTCCCGAACGGCCGCACCGTCGTCATCGGCGCGCCGACCGTCCGGAACGTCAGGCCGGCATGGGACTCGGTCCAGTACACCAGCTCGATGAAGAAGGGCACCAGCAAGCGGATCGAAACGCCGACCGACGGGAAGGACGTCTGGCGGACCGTCAGCGTCTACCAGAACGGCAGGCTCATCCGCCAGCACACGTATTACTCGCACTACGCGCGGATCACCGGCGTCGTTCTCATCGGGACCGGCTAGACGCGTTTCGCGCCGCGCATGACGACGCCGCGCTCAACGAGCGCGGCGTTCGTGTGTTCAGTCGTGGTGGAGATGGGGGAGAGTCGAACTCCCCGTCCAGAACCCTTCGCCGGAGACCAGCTACGAGCGTGTCCGATGCTTTGTCGTCGACCGTCCGGGCCCCCATCGGCAGGGTTCCGGCCGGTCCAGTCACGTGTCCCTAGATCGGGCTTGTCACCGGACTACGCGACGCTGATCCGGTTTGCAGCCCCGCTGAATGACGCTTCCACCACCCACGGGGCTGA
>JBGPDX010000231.1:0-3151 GCA_041482475.1 Candidatus Limnocylindria bacterium
CGCGGCCGCGACGCTGGCGGTGGCGGGCTCGCTCGTTGGACTGCTCCTCGGGATCGTCCTGGCGAACGTCATGAGCGCCTGGATCGGAACGATTGGCGGGGTCGCGATCGAACCTCCGGCGTTGCCACGGAGCGTGTTCGTGGTCGCGTTCGTGACCGGGCTCGTCGTGACGATCGCCGCCGCGCTCGAGCCGGCCTGGCGGGCCGGCCGCATCCCGCCGGTCGAGGCGCTCAAGCTCCGCGCCGAGCCGTTGCGCGCCCAGCGCGCGCGATTGCGCTGGCTCGTCGCGGTGTTCGTCGCCGTGGGGGCCTTCGGGCTCGTCGTCTGGCCGCGCGGCAGCGATGCGGCGATCGTCCGCGCCCTGGCGATCTACGGGTTGCTGCTCGTCGTCACCCTGCTCTCGCCGTTCCTCCTCGCGCCGCTCGGCCGTCTCGCGGGCCTGCCATTCGCGGCAGTGCTTCGCTTCGAGGAGCGACTCGCGCGCAGCGCGATCGTCCGTGACCGCAGCCGAACGGCACTGACGGTCGGCGCGCTGACGATCGGCCTGGCGATGGTCGTGGCAATCGGCGGGGTCGCCCAGAACGCCCGCCGTGCCGCCGGCGCGTGGCTGGCCGACGTCGTCCCGGGCGACGAGGTCGTCACGTCGATCCGACCGGTCGGGCTCGACGAGGGCGACGTCGAGGCGCTGGCCGCGGTCGACGGGGTCGCCCGCGTGACGCCGGTCGCGACGTTCGACCTCGCCTACAACGGGATCCGCGTCGACGCCGCCGCGATCGTCGGGGCGGACTTTCTCGCCGACGGCCGGCTGCGGCTCATCGCCGGGGACCGTACGGCGGCGCTCAACGCGATCGACGCGGGCGGCAGCGCGATCCTGCCGGCCAGCCAGGCGGAGCGCCTGCAGCTCCGGGTCGGCGATGCGATGCCCCTCCCGGCGGCGGATGGCAAGACCGTCACGCTGCGGGTGGCCGGAATCGCCGAACGGACGCTGCCGGGTCAGGCCGGCGAGACGGTGCTCGTTGGCTGGACCGACGCGACCACCCTCGGCGTGCAGGGCGCCGACTTCTTCGGTGTTCGCTTCGCCCCCGGTCGCGCCGACTCGGCCCGTCCGGAGCTCGAGCGGGTCGCCCGGATCCTGGCCCTCGAGCCCACCACGTTCGACCGCGTCCAGGGCGCCGTGTCCGACGCGCTCGGGCGCGTCTTCGGTCTGTTCGATGCGCTGGCCATCGTCGCCGTCATCGTGGCGGCCCTGGGGATCGTCAACACGCTGACGATGAACGTCGTCGAGCGCGTCCGCGAGATCGGCGTCCTGCGCGCGGTCGGGATGACCCGCCGCCAGGTCGGCCGGATGATCGTGGTCGAGGCGGGCATCCTCGGCCTCATCGGTGCCGTCCTCGGCACGCTCACGGGCCTCGCCGCGGCGGGACTGATGATCGTCCTGGCTGGCGATCGGCTCGATGTCGCGGTCGAGCTGCCGTGGGCGGCGATCGGCCTCTGCCTCGCCCTCGGCGTGGTCGTCTCCATGCTGGCCGCCTGGTACCCCGCCCGGCTGGCCGGTCGGCTGTCGATCGTTCGGGCGGTCCAGTTCGAATGACGTCGCCGGGTGGGTGGCGGCGGGCTTTCGGCCCTCTGCTAGACTCGGCCCGTTCTCGGGCGAGGCGCGACGGTCGCCCGAGGCGAGGAGGAGCCGCGATGACGATTGCCATCCCCAGGCTCGACCGCCTGCCGGCCGCCGAGCGGGGCATCACGATCGCCGACTTCCTGGTCCCGATCCGGGTCGGGGAGCGGCTTAGCTCGCGGGCGCGCCACGTCGCGCTGATCGTCGCCGGAGCGCTGTTCGTCTACCTGAGCGCCCAGGTGGTCATCCCCATCCCGAACAGTCCCGTGCCGATCACCGGCCAGACGTTCGGCGTGCTGCTGGTGGGCGGGGCGCTCGGCTTCCGGCGAGGCCTGGTCGCCGTGCTGCTGTACGTCCTCCTCGGCCTCGTCGGGCTGCCGTTCTTCGCCGAGGGCAAGGGCGGCCTGGGAGTCGTCCTCGGAGCGACGGGCGGCTACCTGCTGGGCTTCGTCGTCGCCGGCGCGCTCGTCGGGCGCCTCGCCGAGCTGGGCTGGGATCGTCACATTGGCGGCGCCGTGGGCGCGATGGCCATCGGGAACGCGCTCATCTACGTCGTCGGCCTGCCGTGGCTCGCCGTCGTGACGCATTCCGGCGCCGCCGCCACGATCAGCATGGGGCTGACGCCATTCATCCCCGGCGACATCCTGAAGCTGGTCCTCGCGGCGGTCGTGTTTCCGGCCGCGTGGTGGGTCGTCGGCCGGCGGCCGGGGGAGCGGTAGCGGCTCCCTGGTTCCGGGCTCCTTCGCCCCTCGGTTCGCGCCAGATTCCCGTGGGGCAGGATCGCGCGTAGAGCCCGACGGTCAGATTCCCGCCGGGCGGGAATGAGTCGGCGCGAGTTCGGCAGATTCCCGTGGGGCGGGAACGTGGCACGCCGTCAGGGTCAAATTCCCGTGGGGTGGGAATGTGACACGGATCAACGTTGTCGGGTCAGTCGCGCTGAGCGTGGACAGCTCCGAACTGCGTGACAACGCTTTGGCACGCTCCCGTGATGCTGGAATCTGACGAGATCAAGACCACGGAGGCGCGCTACGGGCGCCCGATTCAGACCGGCGGCCCCTCGAGACCCGCCTTCAGGCTGCGGTACGACTCCCGAAGCAGCCGCGCCACGTCCGGCCAGTAGGCCCGGCCGGCACCGCCCGGACCGTCGGGGTCGGCGGTGGCGCCGCGATCGCGGACCTCGGCGGCCATGCCCCGCAAGCGGCCCGCTTCGGTGACCCGCTCGAGCGTGACGACATAGAAGGCCGAGTAGAGCCGCGCGATCGCGTCGCCCGCGGCTTCGCCCGCAGCAAGGCCGATCTCGCGCCGAACGACCCACCAGCGCAGCTCGCAGCGCGCGACCTCGGCGACGTCGACGGCCGCGGGCAGGTTTAGTGCCCGGTAGCCGCGCTCGATGTCCGGGGCGAACTGATCGTAGGCGTCGGTCGACCGCGCGAAGCGGACGGCCGCCCGGCTCAGCAGGACCGCGGCACCCAGCGCGCGGGGCCACGACGCGTGCGCCTGCTCGCGCAGGGCGAGGACGAGCAACCCGAACAGCCG
>JBGPDX010000232.1:0-3139 GCA_041482475.1 Candidatus Limnocylindria bacterium
GCCATACCCACTCGCTGACGGCCGCCGCGACGAAGGAGGCCTACCCGGCCAGCCATTCGGTGACGCTCACGGTCTTCGAGCTGGTCGACACGACGTGGACGCTGCGCGCGACGATCTCGGGCCTGACCGAGGATGCGCCCGATCTCGACCTGACGAGCTACATCGTGGGCCCGGGCCGCTGGCGGATCGTGCTCCAGTCCGCGGCGGCCCAGCCGAATGGCGGGCGTCTCGGGGCGCACCTGTCGGGGTTCCTCTGCGGCGCGATCCAGGCGGCCTAGGCGGCCTGCACCGCGACGGTCCATTCGCAGCCGGTCCCGTCGATCGTCAGACCGTAGTTGCCGCGCGGCAGCGATACCGTCACCGCCCCACGATCCGTGGTGCCCTCGGCGACATGATGGCTCGCGATGCTGATCTTCTCGAGGTGGATGTCGATCTGGCACGCCGAGATCTGGCCATCCGGAAGGATGCCCTGGGCCGACCATTCGAAGCGATAGGTTCCGGCCGGGTAGTCGATCCAGGTGAGCTGGGTCCAGTCACCGCGATATGTGGTCGGCACGAAGGCGGGCCACGTCGCCGGAGGCCTCGCGGTCTCCGTTGGGCTCTCGTCCGTCGCGGCAGGTCCAGGCGAGGCCCGCGGGATCAGCGCCGGATTGGCATAGGCGACAGCCACTGAGCCGACCATCACGAGCACCCATACCCGACTGGCCGAGAGTCTCGGTGCGCCCATTCGCCTAGTTCCTCTACGCTCGATCGCTAGGGCGGTCGCCCCATTGATCCGTTCAGTACACCTATGCTAGACCACTGCTCCGACGTCCCGACCGGGCACTGGGACACCTGTCGTCGGAGCTGACCAACCTCGTCATCGAGCGGGGGGACCTCCGATGCTGCGCCATACCCCGGTCACCGACCCGGTCGTCATCGAGGCGATCCTGGCGGACCTCACGCTGACCGTCTACCTCGCTCAGCGGGTGGCTCGCCGTCGACTTCTGGGCCTGTCCCCTCCCCCGCTGCCCAATCCTCACTCTCTCGAGCTGCTCCGATCCGGACGCCCTCGGCCAACCAGGCGTCGATCTGCTCGAACGCCGTCGGAGCCGGCCGCATGAACCGATCCACCGGGACACCATAGAGCGCCGCCATCCGGGAGAGCATCGAGGGGCGCGGCTCGCGGGTCCCCGCCTCCCAGGCTGACAGCGTCGACTTCGACCGACCCGAGAGTCCGAGCTCCTTCGCCGCGGTGGCCTGACTCAGCCCGGCGTGCTCGCGGGCCATCCGGAGCCAGAAGCCACGCCGGCGATTCTCGAGGGGTTGGTCCGGCATGGCGACCAACCGTAGTGGGAGCGACAACAAGTTCTAGTCCCGTGAAGTTTCCCGCTTGACAACAACAGCAGGATAGGCGCACTATCCCGCGATGCAGCAACAAGTTCTCATCCGGACCCGGGAGATGCAGGTCCTCGAGGCGGAGCGCGGGAAGCCGATCGAGGTCATCCTCCGCGAGCTGTACATCGACCAGGGCCTGACCATCGAGCAGGTCGCCGGGAAACTCGGGTTCGGCTCAGGGACGATCTCTCGCTGGCTCGACCGGGCCGGGATCGTCGCTCGGCGCACGGGCCCGCGCCCGGAGACTGCGGCCGACGGACAGGTCGCCTGATGCCCCGCCCCCTCACCGTCGTTGAGCACGCGATGGAGGTCCAGGCGCGCCTCCGGCGGCTCCGCAAGGATGTCGCCCCGATGTACGAAGCGGCGCTGGCCACCGGCGACTTCACCCTCCTGGCCGAGGCCCACGCAATCGCCGAGACGCTGCGGGTCGGGCAACTGCAGGCCAAGCGCCTGGCGGGGCTCGGCGAGGCCATCCATTGCGCTGACGGCGTCAAGGGCGTCGGCCACGGCCGAGCGGCATGAGGCGCGCCCTCGTCCTCGAGTGGGGCCTGGCTGCGGTGGGCGTGGGATGACGGCCCCGCTGCCCGCCCAAACCCTCGTCCTGGTCGGCCTCCTCATCGCCGCGTGCCTGTGGCTGCTGTCGTTCCTCGACGACTCGGCCGAGGTCGCGGCCATCCGCGATGAGATCGACGCCCTGCCGGTCATCCGCCGGCGGGAGGTCCTCGCGATCCTCGAGCGCCGGATCTGGCGATGACCACCGCCGAGCTCGTGGCTGCTGCTCGCGACATCGTGCCGCCGGTCGGCGCTGGCGCGCTGTGTCTCCTCGTCGACGACGATCAACGGTACCGGGCCGCCTTCGTCGTCAACGGTCGCCAGAAGGTTGCCGCCGGGCCCGCATTCACGCGGCCGAGGGACGCCGCCCGCTTCATGGATCTCCTCGCCGGCGATGCTCCGACTTCGCGGTCTGCGCTGACCGACATCCCCGCCGACACGTCCGCGAGTGCGGCGTCGAGGGCAATCTCGTCGAGCGGGAACCAGCCAGCGCAGACCGGGGCGCCGGAACAGTCGTTGACTCCCGCCGGCGCAAACGGGGTCGGCTCAACACCGCGCGCGGGAGCGAGCGGCGAGCGAATCCCGGAGTCCGGCGCCCTCATCCCTACGGCCATCGACCGGTACCCCCTGCCGCGTTGACGGGCCTGACCCGGAGGGCCGGGCCGGGCCCTTCGCCCCCGGTTCGGCCCTCCATCCCCTTCACGCGTCCACCCGAGGCCCACCACATGACCGCCCGCAGCCGCATCATCGTCTGGTTCGACATCGATGCCGAGATCACCGTCCACGACGACAACGCCGACTCGACGATCGTCCGCCGCGTCGACGTCGAGATCGGCGGGGCGATCCTGGGCATCGGCCGGCTGGGCACCGCCAGCGACCCCGAGATCATCAGCCTGGCCGACCGGCTGATCGCGGCCTTCCGCGAGGTCCGCACCGCGGCCGTCCGCCGGCTGAACGACCGCCGTGCGGTGAGGCTCGACCAGTGGGTCTGCGAGAGCCCGATATGCCCGCTGCCGGGGTCGCACTTCTCGGGCGCGGTCGGATGCACCAGCACCAGCTGGACGAGACCCGCTCAGGTCGCAACCACCCGACCGACGGTCCTGCGAACCGCCAGCGCCGGCCGATCGGTCGAGCACGATGAGGAACTGCATTCCGGCTCGCCGCTCGCCCCGGGCACCTACGTCGTCGACTGCCCCGCCTGCGATCGGGC
>JBGPDX010000233.1:0-3129 GCA_041482475.1 Candidatus Limnocylindria bacterium
ATCCGGTCAGGCGTCGGGTTCAGCCGGCCGAATTCGGCGCCAGCCGGTCTTCGTTCGTCGGATGCCGTCCGGGCCGGGCGGTCCGTCGACGGCGCCCGGCGGCGCCAACCGGTCGGCGTCGGCCGGTCGCAGGTCGAACGTATTGAAGCGGTTCGCCGCCTTGCTCGTTCCCTCACGGGCCCACGTCTCGACCGCGTCCGCCGCCGCGTCGAGGAGCTCGTCGAGCCGCTGCCGTTCCTCCGGGGCGAACGTGCTCAGCACGTGATCCGTGGCCCCGCGGTCCGGCTCCCCGATCCCCACGCGCAGCCGGCTGAACTTCTCGCTACCGAGCTCGGCGATGATCGAGCGGAGTCCGTTGTGGCCGCCCGCACCGCCGCCCTCGCGAAACCGCAGCTTGCCGAACGGCAGGGCGAAGTCGTCGGCAACGACGAGGAGGTCCGGCAGGGCCACGTGCTCGCGGGCGAGCAGCTTGCGGACGGCGATCCCCGAGTCGTTCATGTACGTCAGCGGCTTGGCGAGCGTCAGGTCGAGGCTGCGAAACCGCCCGGTGACGATCGCGGACGCATCACGCGTGCGTCCTCGACCGGCCCAGCCGGCGACGTCGGCGAGCCGGTCGACGACCATCCAGCCGATGTTGTGCCGCGTCTTCGCATACCGATCGCCCGGGTTGCCCAGGCCGACGACGAGCTTCACGCCCACTCCTCGAGGGACACCGAGAATCGGCCCGCGCGCGGCCGATGAGCGGTCGCGACGCACGCTGAAGGGGCCCGATCCCGTCCGGGAGGGCCTCTGGTCGGATGGTATCGCGGGACTCGTGCCGACGCGCGGCGGCACCACCCGGCCGCTCTCGTTCGGGGCCCGCCGCCCACCGCCCGCCGCCCACCCCCCACCGCCGGCCGCCCGCCGCCCGCCGCCCGCCGCAGCGCCTGACGATTTCGTCTGTCGATTTCGTCAGAGATCCAGCCGGGAGGAGCAGTCCGCCGCGCCGCCAGCGTCTGACGATTTCGTCCGTCGATTTCGTCAGAGGTCCAGCCGGGAGGACCAGTCCGCCGCGGTGAAATTGCCAGTAGAGGGCCCTGCGCGAGACTCGCACGTCACAGGCGCAACGCGAGGAACCAGATGAGCTCAATCCTGGCGGACGTCCACCTCGCCTACCACGTCCTCGGGCGCCTGGTGGCGAGCGACCTGGAGGAGGCCGCGGTTTCGATGTCGGAGGCGCTGGTGCTTCGCGTCGTGGCGATCAACCCGCGGGTGACGATGCGCGAGCTCCTCGCGATTACCGGCATGCGCAACTCGACGCTGGCGAGCCTCGTCACCCGGCTCGAGGGCCGTCACTATCTCGAACGCGAGCGGCTGGCCGGAGACCTGCGTCACACGGTTGTGCGCGGGACGCTGGTCGGCTCGGTGGTCGGTGGCATGGTCGCGTCTTCGCTTGACGAGATTGAGACGCGCCTCGCCGACCAGGTGACGCCCGCCGAGCGTGCGGGCATCACGTTGCTGGCATCCGGTTTGGCCAACGTCGAACGACCCGAGGCGGTGTCGAGACTCGACTGAGGTCAGCGCCCGGCGAGCAGCCGCTGCTCGAGCGCGCGCATCGCGACCTCCTCGATGGGTTCGGCGTGGTCCCAGCCGCACAGGTGGAGCACGCCGTGGGTCACCAGCAGCCGAAGCTCGTCGGCGGAGGACCAGCGGACGTCGCCCGTCTGGCCGCCACGGCCCGCAACCGCCTGCTCGACGGCTCGTTCGACCGACACGACGACGTCGCCGAGCGGCTGTCGCACGCCGGGTGGCAACGGGAAGGCCTCGCGCGGCGCCGACCGCCGCCGGGTGCCGCGATGTGGCGGGAACGCTTCCGGCGGCAGAATCGGGAACGACAGCACATCGGTCGGGCCGCGCTTGCCCATGTGGCGCGAGTTGAGCGTGGCTAGTTCGGCGTCGTCGGTCAGCACGATCCCGACCGAGGCCGGTCCGGGCGCGCCCGCCGCCTCGAGCGCGGCGGCGACCGCACGAGCAAGAGCGGCGATGGGGACAAGCCGTCGCGTCCGCGCGCGGGCCGTCACGTCGACGCGCCAGGGCCCAACGTAGAGGGAGGGCACCGGATCAGGAGGCGCCGCTGCCGGTGCCTCCGCTGGATGCGCGCCGCGATTCAAGCTCGACGACCTTGTTCTGCGGATAGGCGATGCGGGTGTGGTACATACCCAGCAGCTGGCCGACGAACGCCTCGCGGATGCGCTCGATATCCCGCAGCGTCAGGTCGCATTCGTCGAACTGGCCGTCGGTCAAGCGCTCGTCGATGATACGGCCGACCATCGCCCGGATCGACGGCTCGTCTCGTGCCGACAACGACCGGACGGACGCCTCGACCCCGTCGGCCAGCATGATCAGCGCGGCCTCGCGTGACTGCGGCTTGGGTCCGGCGTGGCGGAAGCGGCGGGCGTCGACCGCGTTGGCCGCCTTCTTGCCTTCGGCCGTCGACAGCCCGCCGAACGGTTCGGCGGCCAGCGCCCTGGCTCGAGCGTAGAAGTAGCTCATCGAGGCCGTCCCGTGATGCTGCGGGATGAAGGCGATGAGCGGTTTCGGCAGGTGGGCCCGATAGGCGAGGTCGATGCCGTCGCCGACGTGCTGCTTGAGGATCTGCGCCGACACCTCCGGCTCCAGCTGATCGTGGACGTTGTCGCCGCCGGCCTGGTTCTCGATGAACGCCAACGGGTTCGCCAGCTTGCCGATGTCGTGGTAGTAGGCGGCGACGCGGGTGACGAGCGAGTCCGCCCCGATCGCCTCGGCGGCGCGCTCGGCGAGGTTGCCGACCATGATCGAGTGGTGGTACGTGCCGGGCGTCTCGACGAGGAGGCGTCGCAGGAGCGGCTGCGACGGGTTCGCCAGCTCGAGCAGCTGGAATGCGGTCAGGATCCCGAACAGATTGCCCAGGACGGCGAAGCTGCCGACCGCCGCGACCGCCGCTCCGCCGGCGGCGGCTGCCGAGGCGCCCCACAGCTCGAGGATCCCGCGCAGGTCGCGCGTCCCCAGCAGCGAGAACGTCGTCACGACAAGGGCGTTGACGACGAACACGGCGATCCCGGCCTGGAGGAACGTCTGCAGCCGATCGCCACGGCGAACGGCGACGATGCC
>JBGPDX010000234.1:0-3129 GCA_041482475.1 Candidatus Limnocylindria bacterium
ACGAGCGGTCTCCGGGCTTGCAGCGCCGAGTAGTGTGGTTGGCTGGTACAAGTTGAAGAGGGGGGGCGACCTGTCATTGCCCAACCCCCCCCGTGCGGGCGTAGCCCGGGAAAGCAGGTCGATATGCTCAAGCTCCAGCGTCGGCTCGCCGTCGCGCTGACCGTCGTGATGATGGCGACGCTCGCGGTCGTGGCCGCACCCGCGGCACTGGCCGACTTCACCGGCCCGATCAACTTCGAGGCTTACACCCTGGGGAGCGTCAACGGCCAGGACGACTGGTCGAGCACCGGGCCGTACGACCAGGCCGTCGTCAGCAACACCTACGGTTACGCCTCGTTCGGGACGCAGTCGCTGCGGATGTCGAATGCCATCACCAGCGGTTCATTCGGCGACCACACCTTCTCTCGCCGGGTCGTCGATCCCGCCGGTGAGACGGGCGCGGACTACGGCGGCTTCTCGAGCGGGGCGCTCCAGAGGCATTTCGAAGCTCAGTGGGACTTCGCCTCCACCGTCCCGGGCTCCGAGCAGACCGGTCTGAGTGTCGTGGCCAGCCCTGATCGCGGCGACGGCTCCCGGATGAGCTGGGTCCAGATGACCGATACACCGGGCGGCCTCGACGTCAACTTCTTCGACGTCCAGGGCACCTCGAACCCGGCGAATTTTGTCGAGTCGAACGTTGTTACGGGTCTGAGCCGGACCGTGCCCCACACGATCAGGATCACGATGGACTTCATCGACGGCCCCAGCAACGACATCGTCAAGGTCATCGTCGACGGCGTCCTCAGGCACACCGGCACGAGCTGGGAGAACTACTACCGCTACGACTCGGAGCAGGGGCCCAACGGCAACGTGGTGCCGATCGTGAACCGGATCCTGTACCGGACGGGTGGCATCGCCTTCCCGGCGAACGCCGGCAACGGCTTCTTGCTCGACAACCTGTCGATCGCGACCGGGCCGACGAGCGCCTGCATCTTCACCACCAGCGGCACGACCATGACGCTGACGGCCGACTGCACCACGGACCACACCATCCCCGTCCCGCAGGGTTTCACCCTCGACGGCGCGGGGCACACGATCACCGCCGTCGATCCGGCGGGTGACCACTTCCTGGGTGCGGTCGTGAAGAACGGCGGGACGGTCGCCAACGTGACGAACGTCACGATCACGGCATCGGGCCTGGCCAACATCTGCGACGGCGGCGACGCCAGGCTTCGCGGCATCCTCCTCGACGGCGCCGCCGGCGCCATCACCAACAACCAGGTCGTCGGCATCAAGCAGGGCACGAACAGCGGCTGCCAGGAAGGCAACGCGATCGACGCCCGCAACGCCCCGTTCGACACGACGGGGCCGGATCTGGCAGTGACGATCTCCGGCAACACCGCGACCGACTACCAGAAGACCGGCATCGTCGTAAGCGGCTCGGTCGTCGCCAACGTCACGAACAACGTCGTGACGGGAGCCGGCCCGGTCGACTACATCGCCCAGAACGGCATCCAGATCAGCTTCGGCGCGACGGCCACGCTGAAGGGCAATACGTCGAGTGGCAACGACTACACGCCGTCGAGCTTCATCGCCTGCGGCATCCTGTACTTCGATGCCGACGGTGTGAAGGCGTCGAACAACAGCCTGTTCAATAACGAGCGAAACATCTGCAACTTCGGCAAGGGCGGCGGTAACGTCAAGCCGGCGCCCTGAACATGGAACCCGGGCCGGCGCGTTGCCGGCCCGGGTCAAGCAGCGGATGGCCTGAACGGGCTCAGGCGGCCACGGCCGCTCCGCCGACCTCGATCGCACTCTCGGTCCGCTCGACGCGGGTCCGACCCGGCAGCACCACGGCCGCGACGGCGGCCAGTGCCACCCCCACCGCCCCGACCTGCATCGCCGGGATGAGGCCGTCGACGTAACCGGTCGGCGAGGCGTACGAGCCGTTGGCCGTGAACACGGCGGCCAGGACGGCCACCCCGAACACGCCGCCGAGCTCGCGGATGGCGTTCGTCGCGCCGGAGGCCTTGCCCTCTTCCTCCGGCCGGACGGCCGACAGGACGACGTTGGCGATCGGGGCGAAGAACAGGCCCATCCCCGTCCCGGCGATGACGAACGCCGGCACGAGCGCCGCGTACGCCACGGTCGGCGTGACGACCAGTGAGATCCAGACGAGGGCGATCGCCTGGAGCGCCATCCCGGCGACGAGCAGCGGCCGCGTGCCGGTCCGGGTCGAGATGAGCCCGGCCAGCGGCGCCACGACGACCGGCATCGCCGTCCACGGCAGGGTCCGCAGCCCCGCCTGCAGGGGGCTGTAGCCCTGGACGACCTGGAAGAACTGGGCCAGCAGGAAGATCGAGCCGAACATCCCGAAGAACATCAGCAGCGACACGATGTTGGCCACGCTGAAGGCGCGTGAACGGAACAGCCGAAGCGGCAGCATCGGATAGGCGGTGCGTGCCTCCCAGGCGGCGAAGGCGGCGACGAGGATCGTCCCGCCACCCAGTGCGGCGAGGATGGCCGGATTCGTCCAGCCAAGCTCGTTGCCGCGGATGACGCCCCACACGATCCCGAGCAGGCCGGCACTGACGAGGCCAAGGCCGGGCAGGTCGAGCCGGCTCGACGGACCGCGCGTCTCGGTCAGCCGAGCGGCGGCGAGTGGGATGGCGACGAGGCCGATCGGCACGTTGACCCAGAAGATCCACTGCCAGGCAAGGCCCTGGGCGATCGCCCCACCAACGAGTGGGCCGATGGCGATGGCGAGGCCGGCGATGCCGCCCCACGCGCCGAGGGCGACGGCCCGGCGCTCCCGGGGCACCGCCGCGGACAGGATCGTCAGGCTGAGCGGCGTGACGATTGCCCCACCCAGGCCCTGGATGGCGCGGGCGACGATGAGTCCCGTGCTCGTCGACGACAGCGCGGCGGCGGCGGAGCCGGCGGTGAAGACGGTCAGCCCGATGATGAACAGCCGCTTGCGCCCGAACCGGTCGCCAAGCGCGGCGCCCGTCAGGAGGAGGACGGCGAAGGTCAGGGTGTAGGCGTTGACGATCCACTCGAGCTCGCTCAGCGAGGCGCCGAGATGGCTGCGGATGCTCGGCAGCGCGGTGGTGACGACGAGGTTGTCGAGGGAGGCCATGAACAGGGCGA
>JBGPDX010000235.1:0-3125 GCA_041482475.1 Candidatus Limnocylindria bacterium
GCCTGCTCGACGGTGTAGCTGACGCCGGCCGGCAGGGCGGCCAGGTCGGCGCTCCCCGTCCAGTCGCCCAGGATGTAGCCGGCGCTGCCATAGTGGCCGACCCAGCTGCCCTGGAAACCCGTGATGACGCTGATCGAGTCGCTTGCGGTGTGCCCGGTCGTGTCGGTGGCCGTCGCCTTGATCGTGTGGGTGCCGTCCATCACGGCCCTGGCGTCCCACGTCATCGACCACCCGTCGGTTCCGTCGGTGTCGGTCGCCGCCAACGTGCCATCAATGAAAAAGTCGACCCTGGCGACGCCGATGTCGTCGGTGGCCGTCGCCGTGACGGGGACGAGCCCCGAGACCCGCGCGCCGTCGACCGGGGCCGTGATGTGGACGACGGGCTTGGCGTCGGACGGCAGGCGTCCCTGGACCGCGTGCAGGGCATTGACGAGCGGCTCACCGTAGCCGTCGGGATCGTTCCCCCACTGACCCTTGCCGACGCAGTCCCCGCTGCCGTCGGCATCTGCCAACACGCCGTTGGGGCACTCGCCCGTCGCCTCCAGCAGCTGCCTGACGTCGGCCGGCTGGAGCGTCGGGTGCGCCGCCAGCACCAGGGCGGCCACGCCGGCGACATGCGGCGATGCCATGCTCGTGCCGCTCTCGGTCGCGTAGCCGCCGCCGGTCCAGTCGGAGTAGATCTGGGTGCCCGGCGCCGTCACGGCGATGACCGAGCCGTAGTTGCTGAACTCGGCCAGCGTGTCGTCGCAGTAGAAGAAGAACAGCCAGCAGCCGCCGAGCCCACCCGGCTCGCCGTCGAGGTCGGTCAACGCGGAGACCGCGATGACCTCCGGGAAGGCCGCCGGAATGAACGTCGACGCGTCGACCGTCGAGTTGCCCGCCGCCGCGACGTAGACGATCCCGGCCGCCACCGAACGGCAGATCGCCTCGCGGATGCCACCGTCGGTGCAGCTCCCCACCGACCCGACGTCGCCGAGGCTCATGTTCGCAACCCGGACGTCGTTGGTGGGATCGCCGTCGGTCGCCAGGCCGGTCAGGTAGTCGACCGCGCAGATGAGATTCGACCACTGGCCGTTGCCCGTGTCGTCGAGCACCTTGAGCGGCACCAGGCGCGCCTGGGGCGCGACGCCGATCACCCCGAGGCCGTTCTCCGCGGCCGCCACGATCCCCGCGACGTGGGTCCCGTGGCCATGACCATCCTGCGGCGGTCCTGCGGTTATGCAGTTCCGGCCCAGCCCGGTATCCAGGTTCGGCACGAGGTCGGGGTGGGTCAGGTCGATGCCGGTGTCGAGGATCGCGACCCGGACGCCGGCGCCGGTGAAGCCCAATCCGTGCGCGCTCGGGTCGGTAGGATGGTTGGCCCTGATCCGGGAGATCCCGGTCGTGATCGTGTCGGCGATGGTGATCTTGCCGTCGGCGACGACCGTCCGGACCCTGGGGTTGTGGCGCAGGGCGTCGGCCGCCCTGGCGGAGCCCTTGAAGGCAAAGCCGCGCAGGGCATGGCTGAAGAGGCGTTCCGCCTTGCCGCCGGCGGCCCTGGCAAGGGGCCCAGCTTCGCGGCCGGGATCTGCGCCCGGCTTGAGCGTGACGATCCAGCTGGTCGCGGTCGGGTCGAGGGCGGGCTGGGCGGCCGAGACGGCAGCCGGGCACAGGCTCACGAGCAGCATCGCGATCGCGATGCCAACGCGGAGGCGCACCCCTCTCGCTGGGCTCACCGATCCCCTGACGTCGATCTGGGTCCCCTGAAGCGTCGGGCGAGTCTCGACGTACGGGAAGCGAGAGTCAACCGGGGAACTATCCCTATTCGAACCCCCTGTCGAATTCCTGGTGCGCGAGCGCGACAGCAGGTGGATCTTCGCCTCCACCCCACCCCATCTCCCACGCCGGGTCGCTTCGGCAGGGAGGGACTTGCCGGTCCCTGGCCCACCCCGATCGTCCCGTTGACGGTGCGCGCCCGGAGCCGATCATGATCCAGCCGCGTCGCCGTCCTAGCAGGCGAAGGCGCGCTCAATCCGTCGTTGTCCGAAACGGGAGGACGATCCCGATGATGCAGCTCAGGCGCGTCGCCACGGCCCTGCTGGCCGCCGGCGTCGCAACCACGCTCCTGAGCGTGCCCGCCAACGCCGGCGTGAGCCTCGCCGTGGCCCTGCCGCTTTCGGGCATCACGATCGCCCTCGATCCCGGGCACGACGGCGGGCTGGCCGCCCACCCCGAGGTCATGGGCCGGGTGGCCTGGATCGGCAACCGGTGGAAGGCCTGCTACGCGGTCGGCACCAGCACGCGATCGGGCTATCCGGAACACCGCTTCAACTTCGATGTCGCCATGCGCGTCAAGGCCCGACTGCAGGCCCTTGGAGCGACCGTCTTCGTTGATCGCCCGAACGACACCGGCATCGGACCCTGCGTCGACGAGCGCGGGAGGTTCGGAGCCAGCGTTCACGCCCAGCTGACGCTCAGCATCCACGCCGACGGGGCGGCAGGGGCGTACCACGGCTTCTTCGTCATGAAGCCGGGTTACGTGCGCGGCTACACCGACGACATCATGGCGCAGTCCACGACGCTCGCTCTGGCCGTGCGGCGCGGTCTTCTCTCCGTCGGGCTGCCGATCGCGAACTACTACGCCAGGAACGGCATCGTGAGCCGGACCGACATGGGCGGGTTCAACCTGTCGGACGTGCCGGTCGTCATGGTCGAGCTCGGCAACATGAAGAACAGCGGCGATGCGCTCCGCATGACGAGCGCGGCGGGCCGCGACCGCTACGCCGCGGGGCTGGTGTCCGGCATTCGACTGTATCTGGCCAGCAGCCCGACACGCATCCTCAGCCCGGGTGCTCGAAGGATCGCGGCATCCCGGAGCGGCACGGCCGCTCTCGTCGCCGCGCCGCGCACGGTCAGCTTCGAGTGCCATCTGCCGCGTTGATCCTCGGCCCGTCGGTCGCGGCGGATGCAGCCTGCGGGTAGCAGCGTCAGAACGGGTAGCAGCGTCAGAACAGGCCCGCGTGCCAGGCGATGCCGAACGCCACCGACAGCCCGCTGAACACGAACAACGACCGCTCGAGCAGACCGAATCGCCGCCCGGTCGCCATGGCCGTCAGGGCGACGAGAAACGGGGTGAAGTCGAGCGA
>JBGPDX010000236.1:0-3118 GCA_041482475.1 Candidatus Limnocylindria bacterium
CGCGGAGATGGTCGCCGACATCATGGCGGTCGAGGCGGCGCATCCGGACATCGTCAAGATCCTGTCGATCGGCAAGTCGTACGAGGGCCGCGACATCTGGATGGCCAGGATCAGCGACAACGCCGCGGTCGACCAGCCTGGGAAGCCGGGGATTCTCTTCGACGCCCTGCACCACGCCCGTGAGCACCTCAGCCTGGAGCAGGCGCTCTACACCCTCCACATGCTCGCCGACGGCTATGCCACCGACCCGGTCGTCAAGGCCGTCGTCGACGGGCGCGAGATCTTCATCATCTTCGCCGTCAACCCGGACGGCGCCGAGTACGACCTGACGTGCAGCGGCAGCTCGCACCCGCCGTACTGCGCCTGGCGCAAGAACCGCCAGCCGAACAGCGGCTCGAGGTATATCGGCACGGACATCAATCGCAACTACGGCTACCACTGGGCCTGCTGCGGCGGCTCATCCAGCAACCCCGCGTCGATCACCTATCACGGCCGGTCGGCCTTCTCGACCCCCGAGGCGCAGGTCGTCCGCGACTTCGTCAACAGCCGGGTGATCAACGGCCGCCAGCAGATCACGGCCCACGTCACGTTTCACACCAACGGCCAGCTCGTCCTGTGGCCGTACGGCTACACCAAGGCGGACGTCCCATATGACATGACGGTCGCCGACCACCGCGCCTTCGTCGCGATGGGCAAGGCGATGGCCGCCCGCAACGGCTACAGGGCAGAGCAGTCCAGCGACCTCTACATCACCGACGGCGACGAGATCGACTGGCTGTACGGCGTGCACCGGATCTTCTCGTTCACCTGGGAGCTGTACCCGCCCGAGACGGCGACGGTCTGGGGCGACTTCTACCCGCCCGCCCGGGTCATCGCCACGCAGACGGCCCGCAACCGGGCGGCGCTGCTCTACCTGCTCGACGTCGGCGGCTGCCCGTGGCGGGCGATCGGGCTCACGAAGACGAACTGCGGCCCGCTGTACGACGACCTCGAGATCAACCGCGGCTGGCAGGTCAACCCCGATGGCAACGACACGGCGACCTCCGGAGGCTGGGAGCTGGCCAAGCCACAGGGGTACACCTACGACGGCGTCCCGATGCAGCTGGGCACGACAGTCTCGGGCTCGAAGGACTTCGTGACGGGGGCGCTCTACAAGGGCAGCCCCAACGCGAACGATCTCGACGGGGGGCAGACGACGATCCGATCCGCGCCGGTCACGGTCTGGGCGGCACCCGGCGACCTGACCTTCTACTTCTACCTTGCCCACGGGGCCAGCTCGTCGAGGAGGGACGCCTTCCGGGCGTTCGTCGAGAACGCCTCCGGGGTGAGGACGCAGGTCTTCGCGCAGATTTGGTCGGCGAAAGTCTTCCCCGCGCGCTGGACGCAGGCCCGGATCCCGATGACGCCGTGGGCCGGCCAGACCGTCCGGCTCGTCTTCACCGCCACCGACGGCGGCCCGGACAGCCTCCTCGAGGCCGGCCTCGACGACATCCGGATCGAGCGGCCCTAGCCGAACCGGCCGCGACCCGAGACCGCGCCGCCGCGATCCCGGGGCCAGTGGATGTGGCCGCCGCAACGCTGGCCGGCTTGCCCGCCGTGAGAAAATCCGGCCCAGCCGGCGCGCGTGAACGTCGAGCCAGCGGCTGGTGGAGGGGGTGCCCGGATGAGCACGTCGGACGGCGTCTCGGTCCATTGCTTTCCATCCGCGGATGGGGATTTCCGCGAGGAGGCCCAGCGCATCGTCGCCGAGAGCTGGGACAGGATCCACGCTGCGGAACGCCTGATCGCCCACGTCCAGAGGCGACTGCGCCAGCGGTATCCGCAGGCCGTCGTCCGGATGCGGCATGAGCAGGCGGAGCTAGGGCGGCCGTCGATCCGGATCCTCTACGCCTTCCGCGACGGTCGCGCCGCCTGAGCGAACGCCGCGCCCGGCGATGGGCGGCGCGTAGGCCCGCCGAGCTCAGATTCCTGCGGGAACCCACCGTTCCAACCCGGCGTCTCGGCGCCAGCGATCGGCCAGCCTGATCCGATCCATTCCCCCGGAGGTCTGGTCGATGCGACGACTCGGCGGTGTTCTCGCGGCCACGGCGGTCGCCTTCGTCCTCACAGTCGGCCCCGCGGCGGCGTGCGGCGGCCTGATCGGCCCCAACGGCGCGGTCAATCTCCTGCGGACGACCACGTTCGCCGGCTATCGCGACGGCGTCGAGCACTACATCACCGCCTTCCAGTTCGCCGGCGGCGGCGGGAAGTTCGGCTCGATCACACCGCTGCCGGGCATCCCCAGCAGCGTCGAAAAAGGCGGTGACTGGACGCTCCAGCGGCTCGTCCGCGAGACGTCGCCGCAGCGAGACCTCCTGTTCGCGGCCTCACCCGCGGCATCGGGCAAGGCCGAGGAGCTCCTCAAGGTCCGGATCGACGCGCTCGATCTGACCGTCCTGCGCGGCGGCGCTGACGCCATCGGGGCCTGGGCGAAGGACCACGGCTTCCGCCTTCCGCCCGACTCGCCGGAGGTGCTCGATTTCTACGCCACGCGCAGCCCCATCTTCCTCGCCGCGGCGTTCGACGGCGACGCGGCCGCGGCCCGCGGCCAGCAGATCGGCGACGGGACACCCGTCCACATCACGATCCCGACCGCGGCGCCGTGGGTCCCGCTGCGGATCCTCGCCCTGGGCAAGAACCCGACCGACCGCGTCGATGCCGACGTCTTCCTCCTGACGGACGAGCGACCGAACCTCCTCCCCAGCCCGATCGGCCTCAACGGCCTCGAGCTGGCGCACTTCGCGCCGGCCAGCGCGTCGCTCCTCGACGATCTCCGCTCCGATCGCGGCATGGGCTGGATCCCGACGAGCGGCTGGCTGACGAAGATCGCCATCGACGCCAGCGCGTCGCAGCTGAAGTTCGACCTGGCCATCGATCCAACCGGCAAGGATCGCCCGTCGCGCGTCGATGCCGGCCTCGCTCTCCCGGCGGCGCCGTCGGCGCCGATCGACGGGACTCGCGCCGGAGCGGCCCTGTTCGTCATCGCCCTCGGACTGGCCGCGGTCTGGGGGACGATCCTGGGCCATCGTCCTGCGACGCCGCTGGGCTAGTCGCGTGACCCGGTTCCTGGGTTCTGCTC
>JBGPDX010000237.1:0-3053 GCA_041482475.1 Candidatus Limnocylindria bacterium
CCGCTCGAGGGTGAAGACCTCCGAGTCGAAGCGCGGGCTGGTGATGACGTCGGTCAGGAGATCCTCGACGTTGTCGAGGATGCCGGGCTCGGCCACGGCGTTCGAGAGGTGGAGGATCTCCTCCTTGAACAGGAACTTTTCCTCGTGATCGAGCATGGCGGCGATGGTAGCACCGAGCCCTTTCCAGGCCGGGCGGGGTCGCGATCGGGTCGCCCACTCCCCGGTGCCTGGGCGCCACGCCCCCGGCCCACGAGGATGTCGCCCGGTTGCGCCGGGCAAACCGGCGTGGACGGCCAGGCCTACGGGTACAGGCCGCGCATGGCGGTCGCGTCGGCGACCCGCTGGACGGCCAGCAGGTAGGCCGCCGTCCGCATGTCGCACTTGTCGCGCTCGGCGAGGGTCAGCGTCTCCCCGAAGGCCCGGACCATGATGCCCCTGAGCTTCTCGTTGACGACCGCCTCGCTCCAGTGGTCGCGGTTGAGGTCCTGGACCCACTCGAAGTAGCTGACGGTCACGCCGCCGGCGTTGCACAGGATGTCCGGGATCATCGACACCCCGCGGCGGAACAGCTCGATGTCGGCTTCGGGGGTCGTCGGGCCGTTGGCCGCCTCGGCCACCAGCCGCGCCTTGACGTTGCCGACGTTGCGGCTCGTGATCTGGTTCTCGAGGGCCGCCGGGATGAGGATGTCGCAGTCGACCTCGAGGACGGCCGCATTGGTCACGTCCGCGGAGCCCGGGAAGCCCTGGACCGTTCCGTGCTCCTTCTTCCACTGGACCACCCGGGCGACGTCCAGGCCCTTCGGGTTGTGGATGCCGCCGGTCGAGTCGGACACGGCGACGACGGTCGCGCCCTCCTCGGCGATGAGGCGGGCGGCGATCGAGCCGGCATTGCCGAAGCCCTGGATCGCGACCCGGGAGCGCCTGAGGTCGATGTTGAGGTTGCGGGCGGCCTCGACGATGCAGAAGACCGTGCCGCGGCCGGTCGCCTCGTTGCGGCCCTCGGAGCCGCCCAGGCTGATCGGCTTGCCGGTCACGACGCCGGGAACCGTGTACCCCTGGTGCATCGAGTAGGTGTCCATCATCCAGGCCATGACCTGGGCGTTGGTGTTGACGTCCGGCGCGGGGATGTCGCGCTCCGGCCCGATGAGCACCTCAATCTCCGTCGTGAAGCGGCGGGTCAGCGCCTCCAGCTCCTTCATCGACAGCTTCTTCGGGTCGACGATGACGCCACCCTTGCCGCCGCCATACGGGATCCCGACGACGGCGCACTTCCAGGTCATCCACATCGCGAGGGCCTTGACCTCGTCGAGCGAGACGTTCTGGTGGTAGCGGATACCGCCCTTGGCCGGGCCGCGGCCCAGGTTGTGCTGAACCCGATAGCCGGTGAAGACCTGGACGTTGCCGTCATCCATCTTGACCGGGAAGTGGACGGTCAGCTCGCGGCGCGGCTCGCGGAGGACGCGGCGCAGGCCGGGGTCGAGGTTGAGCCGATCGGCGGCCAGGTCGAACTGCCGCTGCGCCACCTCCCAGGCGTTGATCTGCGCAGCGGCGTGCTCCGTGGTCATGAAGAGGTCGTCCTCCGTGTCAGGCGGTCACCGCCGACCGCCCGGGGATAGCGGGCCGTCTCCCGGACGACCCCACGGCACGCTGCGCCGCCGGTGCTGGTCGGGCGCGTCGCGCGGATGAATCTGCCCGGCAGTATAGCCGCTGGAGCCTTCAGCCGGGACGGTACCTCCTCTCTATTGCAACCCGGCCGCAACCTGTCCGCAACGTTGCGACCGCGGGCCCGGCGGGCGTATTAGCGGGCGTAGAGGACCACCCCTCCGACGCAGCCCGGACCCAGATGTGGCCCCACGGAGGGCCCCACGACCTGGATCGACACGTTGGCCGGATCGAGCTTGCCGACGAGTCGGTCGAGGACTTCGCGTCGGAACGCCTCGCCATCGGCGGGCGGCGTGTAGAGCACGGCGAGTCGCTCGATCGGCCGCTGGGTGAGCAGCTCCAGGACGCGCTCGCGGGCCTTGCCGCGGGTCCGCGGCTTGTCCGCCGTGTGCACCAGCCCGTCGCGGATCGTGATGATCGGCTTGACCGACAGGAGCGTCCCGATGGCCGCCTGGGTCCCGCTGATCCGGCCGCCCTTCTTGAGGTAGGCGAGGGTGTCGAGGGCAACGTACAGGTCCAGGTCCCGCTTCCGGTCGTCGAGGACGGCGGCGATCTCGGCCGCGCCCGACCCTCGCTTCGCCAGCTCGGCGCCAAGCTGGGCCAGCAGGCCTTCGCCCATCGACGCGGTGCCCGAATCGATCACCCGGATGTCGCGGCTCGGCAGCATCCCCCGGGCGATCTCGGCACTCTTGATCGTGCCCGACAGGCTGCCCGCGACGTGGACCGACACGATGGCGTCCGCCCCGGCGGTGAAGCAGCGCTCGTAGGTGGCCCTGAAGTCGCCGGGAGCCGACGCCGCGGTCGTCGGGAAGGGCGCATCGGGGGCGGTCATCCGGCGCCAGAACTCGTCGGTCGACAGGTCGACGCCGGCCAGGTAGGTCTGGCTGCCGAAGGTCACGGCGAGCGGGACGACCTCGATGCCGGCCGCCGCGGCCGCGGCCGCAGGCAGGTCCGACGCGGAATCGGTGACGATCGCGACGCGGCTCACGGGCTCCTCCCTCCGGCAGGCCAGGCGCCACTGGGTCGGCCGATGATAGGCGGCGCCGGGAGCGCCTCGTCAGGCCCTCTCGGCCGCCGCGCCTCCGGGGATCGCCCCGACGTCCTGCTCCACGGTCCGCAGCCGGGCCAGCGGGACGAGGGCGATGAAGAGGAGCAGGACGGTCGCGGCCAGGATGCCGTCGATGCCGAAGCGACGGCCGCTCTCGCCGCCGATGAAGCTGCCGGCGATCTGGCCGATGGCGAGGAAGACCGAGTAGAGGCCCATAATCGCGCCGCGGTCGGCTGGGTACGACTCCGTCACGTCGGCGAGCAATCCAAGGGCTGCCGGCGTCGCGCCGGCGAGCACGAACAGCCCGCCGGCAGCGAGGATGCCATAGCCGGCCCGCAGCACG
>JBGPDX010000238.1:0-3047 GCA_041482475.1 Candidatus Limnocylindria bacterium
CACCTGCAGGAGTTCCGCACGAAGAAGCGCTAGCGCCGGTTCGGCGCTGCACCCGGCGCCCTCTGTCGTGACCGCGGTCGCCGGCCTCCCCGACCGGCCCCCGTTCGCGCTCCGCGCCAGGCTCCTCACCCCACTCGCCGCGGGCGGCTCACGCCACGAGACCGACGCGCTCGTCGAGGTCGACGCCGCGGGCCGGCTGTCGCGCATCTCGGCCTCGGCCGACCACCCGACCGAAGCCTCCGCCGCGGTCGACCTCCGGCCGTGGGTCCTCATGCCCGGCCTGGTCGATCTCCACGCCCATCTGCCGCAGCTCCCCAATGCGGGCCTCGGGGCGGGACTCGATCTCCTGACCTGGCTCGAGCGCTACATCTTCCCGCTGGAGCGCGAGTTCGACGATGCGGCCGCTGCGGAGCGCCTGGCCCCGGCGGCCTTCCGCGCCTTCGCCGCCGCCGGGACGACCACGGCGCTGCTCTACGGGGCCGTCTTCGCGCCATCGCTCGACGCCGCGTTCAGGGCGGCCGAGGCGCATGGGATCCGGGCGATCATCGGCAAGGTGATGATGGATCGGGTCACCTACGACCGGTCGATCGACCCGGCCACGATTCTCGAGCGGTCGCTCCGCGAGTCGGCCGACCTGTGCTTCCGCTGGAACGGGATCGACGGCGGGCGACTGCGCTACGCCTTCACGCCACGGTTCGCCGTCTCGTGCACGTTCGAGATGCTCCGTGAGTCGGCCACCCTGGCACGCTCGAGCGGCGCCTATTGGCAGACCCACCTGTCCGAGGACCGCGGCGAGATCGCCGAGGTGCGCCGCCTCTTCCCGGATGCCATCGATTACGTGGACGTCTACGATCGGGCCGGGGGACTGGGCGACCGAACCATCCTGGCCCACGCCGTCCACCTGTCCGACCGCGAGCTGGCGCGCCTCGTCGAGACCGGGACGCGGGTCGCCCACTGTCCCGCCTCGAACCTCTTCCTGGCATCGGGCGTCATGCCCCTCGCCCGCTACCTGGAGGCGGGGCTGGCGGTGGGTCTCGGATCCGACGTGGCCGGGGGACCGGAGCTGTCGATCTTCTCCGCCATGCGGGTCGGCGCGTACACCCAGAACGCCCTGCGGGTGGTGGCCGGCGAGCCGCGCCCGACGCTGGCGCCACTCGATTGGCTGCGCCTCGGGACGCTCGCGGGCGCGCGCGTCCTGGGCGTCGACGCTGCCGTCGGATCCCTCGAACCGGGCAAGGAGGCCGACCTCATCGCCGTCGACCCGTCGCTGACTGCGCCGCTCCCCGGTGTCGAGGCAGACGACCCGTCCGACCTCGTCAGCCGCCTGATGTATCGCGCCCATCCGTCGATGGTCCGCGCGGCCTGGGTTCGCGGCCGCCGCCTCGAGGGACCCGGCAGCGTCCCCTAGAGCATCACGATCCCGCTTCCGCCGGGATTGGCACCGCGTCGCAGCGCCTCGAGAATCGCTCGCGAATCCATTCGGTAGTCGTCGCCCAACGCCAGGAGCAACGCACCGGAATGCGCGCGGTTCGCGCGCGTCTCGGCGAGAACGAGCAGGACATGATCGACGTTCCCGTCGCGGCGTTTCAGCGCGACCTTGCGGGCGACTGCCTGGGCGTCGACGATCCTCGTCTCGGCCTCCACGCCGATCCGGAATGTCAGCCCTCGGATCAGCACGTCCCATGCCCGGCGATCCCCCGGAATCGGCAGCGGCACCTCGGTCTGCCATGACAAAGAGCCCGACACAATTGTTCGGAGCCTTGCCAGCAGCCTGGTGTGGCCGGCATCCCGGAGTGCATCGCCGGCGGGATACGCTCGGAGCGAGACCTGGAGTCCCACGACGGCACCGATCCGCGCGAGCTCGGAGACCGAGGCGTTGGGCATGATCGCGTTCTCGATCCGACTGACGGTGGAGTGTGACAGGCCGGAGGCGTGGCCCACGAGACGCTGGCTCAAGCCTGCAGCGCGCCGCGCCTGTCGCAGCTCGTCGCCAATGGTGTCGAGCAGCCGCCGAGCCTCCCTCGCTCCTACATCCGCCGGCCGATCCCGTGTCGCCACCGGACGACGATGGGCCCCCGTCCTTGCGCGTCCGTTGCCTGCGAGTTTGCAGCAGACGGGCAAACGGGCGGAGACCAGGGACACCAACCATTGAACGGCCACGGACTCGTGCGTGCAGCGCACAAGATCGAGCGCGCGAGCCTCGCCACACCCCATTCTGTGCACGACGTGGACAGACCAGATCTGCCGGCCTCTTCCAACGGACGGTTGGACCACCGGATGCACAACAGCGATGCGCGGTCCGGCCGCTCGGCGACGAGCCAGGCATGAGCGCCGAAATCGTCATCGGTGGCGCCACCATCGTCGACGGCACCGGGGCCCCGGGGCGGCCCGGCACCGTGGCCGTCGAGAAGGGACGGATCCGGCTGCTGGCGCCGGGGGCGCAGCTGCCGGGCGTCGGGCGGACGATCGACGCCCGCGGCAAGATCGTGGCGCCGGGGTTCATCGACCTCCACAGCCACGCGGATCTGATGATCCTCGCCGACCCGACCCACGAGCCGAAGGTCCGCCAGGGCGTCACGACGGAGGTCATCGGGGTCGACGGCCTGAGCTATGCGCCGTTCAGGACGCAGAAGGATCTCGACGACCTCGTGCTGATGAACGGCGGACTCGGCGGCCGGCCGGACGTCAAGGCTGACTGGCAGGGCGTCGCCGGTTACCTGGCAAGGTTCGACCGCAAGGTCAGCGTCAACATCGCGCTGATGGTCGGCAACTCCGCGCTGCGGATCGCGGAGCTCGGCTGGGACGACGTTCCGGCCGACATGAACGCCATGGATCGGATGGCTGGCCTGCTCCGCGAGGCGATGGAGGACGGGGCGTTCGGGCTGTCGTCCGGCCTCGACTACCCTCCGGGCAGCTACGCCACGACCGTCGAGCTGGCGACTCTGGCCCGCGAAGCCGCGCGGCTCGGTGGCTTCTACCACACCCACGTGCGGTACGCGCTCGGCGACCGCTTCCTCGACCCGTTCCGCGAGGCGATCGAGATCGGC
>JBGPDX010000239.1:0-3034 GCA_041482475.1 Candidatus Limnocylindria bacterium
CGCGGTCGCCAACTATGCCAAGGCGATCGCCTCGGGTGAGTGCACCAACGACGGCGACGCCGAGTTCGCGGCCCACATCGGCCATGCCCACAAGCGCTTCGTCAACGCCCGCGACGACCACGGCGAGCGGCTCTGGACGATCCAGAAAGAGCGCGACGGGTCGCAGTTGAAGATCGACCTGGCTATGGCCGGCAATCTGTCGTGGGAATGCCGCAGCGACGCGATCGCCGCCGGCGCCATCGCGGCCGCGGCCGTCGAGCCGATGATCATCTACGGACGGCCGCGATGAGGACCGACCTGATCGTCCTCGCCGAGCGGCTCGTGCTCCTCGCGGGCTTCATCGCCATCGTGATTGCCGCGTCCGGGCTCGACTGGCGGCTCGGGCTCTTCGTCGCGGGCGTTCTGCTGGTCATCTCGACGTCGCCGTGGAAGGACCTCCGATGAGCATCGTCCGGTCACTCCTCACCCCGGCGAAGATGCGCGCCGTGGCGCCGGGCTCGTTCTCGCTCGACGACTACCTCGGCTGGCTCAGCCAGGCCGGCTTCCCGCTGCTCAATCAGACCTGGTCGCCGACCGAGGAGCGCGTCGAAGGCGACTTCCAGGGGCTCGTCCGGGGCGCGTATCAGGCCAACGGCCTGGTGTTCGCCTGCCTGATGACCCGCTTCATGCTCTTTTCCCAGGTGCGCTTCCAGTACCAGCAGATGCGCGCGGGGCGCCCCGGCGACCTGTTCGGCACGCCCGAGCTCCAGATCATCGAGCGCCCCGAGCCCGGGCGGGTGACCGCCGACCTGCTCACGCTCGCGATGCTCGACGCGGACCTATCGGGCGACTGGTTCGGGGTCCGCCGGCCGGGCCGGATCAAGCGCCTGCGGCCCGACTGGACGGTCGTGCTGATCGGCTCGAAGAACGCAGAGACCGACTACCCGGGCTGGGATCCGGACGCCGAGGTCGTCGGGTACGCCTACTGGCCGCGCGGCATGTTCACCTCGGGCGAGGCCTGGACGTTCCTGCCCGACGAGATCGCCCACTTCTACCCGATCGTGGACCCGCTGATGCGCCATCGCGGCATGCCGCTGCCGACCGCGGCGCTCCGCGAGATCGGCGCCGACGGCGCGGCGACCACCCACAAGAAGAAGTATTTCGAGAACGCGGTCACCGGCAACCTCGTCGTCAAGTTCCCGCCCGCGCTCGACGTCAAGAAGGCCAAGGACCTGATCGACGTCTTCGAGCAGGAGCACCGCGGCGCGACCAACGCCTACCGGTGTCTGCATCCCAGCACCGAGCTCTCGATGTGGGATGGCTCGTTGGTGCGCGCCGACCTAGTTCAGGCCGGCGATACGTTGATCGCGTGGGACGGCACGCGACCCGTTCCTGGTCGCATCAGTCGTGTCGAGCAGCAACTGCCGTCGCCGATCGTGACCGTCACGACCCAGCGCGGCAGGGTCATCAAGACCAACGACGTCCACCCGTTCCTTGTGAAGGGCGGGCGATGGGTCCCAGCCCGCGAGCTGCGTCCTGGAGACCTGCTCGTCGCGGGCCTCGGGGGGGGCGATCAGAGCGCGCACGACAGCCTGTCCCGACATCAGGCGTGGGTGCTGGGGGCATTGGTTGGCGACGGCACCTTCGTGACATCCACTCCAGTGTTGAGCGCGGCGGATCCCGGCATACGGGCCCGCATGGCCGAAGAGAACGAGCTGGTGCACACGGGATCGCCCGGCCATGACTACCGCGTCAAGGGCATCCGAGCCGTCGCCGCCGAGGCCGGGCTGATGGGCACGCGCTCGTGGGAGAAGCGTATTCCACGGGCTGTGATGCTCGGCTCGGCCGGCGTCAAGGCTGCCTTCCTGTCGGGCCTCATCGACACCGACGGTCACGTGACTAGCCCGGCGCTCCGGCCTTCGGCGGAGATCGGGATCACGAGCACGTCCAGGGGGCTTCTGCAGGATGCCCAGCATCTACTCGCGGGGCTGGGCATCAACTCGACCGTCGCCCTGCCGATGCCGGCGGGTGTCCCGGGTGGCGCTGGGCCCACGCGGAACGGTGTGCCGAGAGGCCGTCGTCGCCGCGACGCCTACCGATTGAGCATCTTCGGCAACGACCAGGCGAGGCGGGCCGCAGCTATCCTCGATCTCGCCCACGCACGCAAGGCACAGCGGCTCGCGGAGTACGCCGGGCGGCCCAGCATTCAGGACCGGTCGCTCTTCGACCGTGTCGTGTCCGTCGAGGAAGGCCCTCCCGAGCCGACCATCGGCATCGAGGTCGAGCGCTGGCATACCCACGTGACCGGTGGCGTTGTCACTCACAACACGATGTACCTGCTCGGCGGGGCCGATGCCACGCCCGTCGGCGCGAACATGCAGCAGCTCGAGTTCAAGGCAACGCAGGGTGCAGGAGAGACGAGAGTGGCTGCCGCCCTGAATGTGCGGGCGGAGATCGTCGGCCTGTCCGAGGGCATGCAGGGGTCCAGCCTCAACGCCGGCAACCTCACGGCCGTCAAGGGGATTCAGGCCGACAAGATGCTCCGTCCCAACTGGGGCAACTTCGCGGGCTCGCTCGAGACGATCGTCCCGCCGCTGCCCGGGACGCGGCTCTGGTATGACGAGCGGGACGTACCGTTCCTGGCCGAGGACATCAAGGTGGCGGCCGACGTGCTGTTCATCGAGGCCCAGGCGATGCGCCAGCTCGGCGATGGCGGCTGGGACCACGACGCCGTCGTCGACGCGGTGACGTCGGGCGACCTGCGGCGGCTGGCCGGCCAGCACACAGGGTTGGTGCCGGTCCAGCTGCAGACGCCCGGCTCCGCCGGCGCGGTCGCATTCGCGGCCCGGCGGGACTTCTGGCCGGTGAGCGGCGACTGGGTTTCGGTCCAGATCACGCGCGGCGACCTGTTCTCGCTCGACCATCCGCTGGTCGGCCGGTTCCCGAGCCTGTTCGAACCGGTCGCCAGCGCCGATGGCCGGGCCGTCCGCACCTGGTCGCCGACCATAGTCGTGTCCGAGCCCGACCTGCCACGGCTGACCGCAGGCCCTGAGCC
>JBGPDX010000240.1:0-3013 GCA_041482475.1 Candidatus Limnocylindria bacterium
AACCGCGCACCGCCCCCGGGTGCGTCGTCCACGGCGATGGTCCCGTCATGAGCGACGGCGATCCGTTGGGCGATCGCCAGCCCCAGCCCGGTCCCGCCGACGCGGTCGCGCGGGACCCCGGGCAGGCGGGTGAACGGCTCGAAGACGCGGTTCCGCTCGGCGGGAGGTACACCGGGCCCCTGATCCATGACCGTGAGCTCGACTCGCCGATCCGCCTTTCCAACTGCCACGCCGACGGTCGTCCCAGCCGGTGTGTGGTCGAGCGCGTTGTCGATGAGGATGACGACGAGCTGGGTCAGTCGATCGCGATCGCCCGACACAGATGTCGACGTCCCGCGTTCGTCCTGGGCATCGAACCGCAGCTCGACGTGACGCGCGGCGGCCAGCGCGTGCGTCTGGCGAACCGCGTCACCGGCGACCGCGCGGAGGTCGGTCGGGCGCCGCTCGATGACGAATCCGGTCGCGTCCGACGAGGCGAGTTTCAGGAGGTCGCCGACGAGGCGTGACAGGCGATCGGTCTCGGTCACGATGTCGGCGACCAGCAGACGGCCTCCCTCGGTAACCAGCCCTTCCCGCTCGAGGACCTCGGCGTTGGCGCGGATGATCGCCGGGGGCGTCTTGAGCTCGTGTGATGCGTCGGCGACGAACCGCCGCTGGGCCGCGAACGACCGCCGGATCGGGACGAGGGCATCACCGGTGACCAGCAGCGTGACGATCGCAGCGCCCAGCAGGCCGACGGCGCCGACCAGGGTGATCGCCGCCACGAGGCTGTTCGACTGCTGGTCGTGGAGGGTCAGCACGAAGCCCCCCTCGACGTAGCCGATCGGCGGCTGACCCGACGACGACACGACCGGCTTGGTCAACAGCCGGATCTGGACGCCGCCGGAATCCACCGTTCGAAGGTCACGGCCGTTCGCCTTCGCCGCCGAGACGGCGGCCGCGTCGGGCAGGCCGGCGACGGCGACCCGCGATGGGTTGGCGATCTCCGTGCCGGTTGCGTCGAGGTACAGCAGGAATGTGTCGGCCGAGGCGGGCGACACATCGTCGGATTCGCCCGTCTCCTGGCTCTGCGGGAGCTCGCCGTCGAGCCGGGTGACCGCTGCGTCGACACTGGAAGCCAGCGCCTGATCCACGTCCAGGTCGAGCGCTCGCAGCCCGATGAAGGCGGTTGCGGCACCGATCACCACGACAAGCGTGGCGACCAGGGCGAGGGTGATGAGGAACAGGCGGCGCCGCGTCGCGGCGAGCAACCCTGTGGTCGGGTCCGTCATCGGTGCGCTCAGGCCTCCGCACGGAGCGTGTAACCGACGCCGCGGACCGTCCGCAGCCAGTCCGCCCGCCCGAGCTCGCCGAGCTTGCGCCGAAGATAGTGGACATACAGGTCGACGACGTTCGAGTAGACGTCCGGCTCCGCCCCCCAGACGGCATCGAGGATCTGCTGCCGCG
Source organism: Candidatus Limnocylindria bacterium (assembly GCA_041482475.1). Classification (GTDB taxonomy): domain Bacteria; phylum Chloroflexota; class Limnocylindria; order Limnocylindrales; family CSP1-4; genus JACDAV01. Next base: position 1,447 of record JBGPDX010000240.1, read on the forward strand.
TGAGGACCTGGCCGACATGGCGGATGAAATAGCCGAGCAGCGCGAACTCGCGAGCCGACAGGTCGACCGTCCGTTCGCCGACCTGGGCGACATGACGGAGCTCGTCGAGGCGCAGATCGCCAGCCTGGAGCGCTCGGCCGTGCGAACTCGTCGATCGCCGCCCCAGGGCCTTGATCCTCGCGATCAGCTCTGCGAAGGCGAACGGTTTCGGCAGGTAGTCGTCGGCACCGGCCTCGAGTCCAGTCACCCGGTGCTCGATCGACCCGAGCGCCGTCAGCATCAGGACCGGGGTGGTCATGCCTTTTGCCCGCAAGAGGCCGAGCAGGGTCAGCCCGTCGATGTCGGGCAGCATCCGGTCCAGGACGACCACGTCGTGTGGCCCCCGCTGAGCGAGCGCGACCGCGGTCACGCCGTCCGGTGCGATGTCGACGACGTGGCGCTCGGCCGTCAGCACCCGATGGATCAGGGCCGCCATCTTCGGTTCGTCTTCCACGAGCAGGATCCGCATGTCCGGCATCGTGCGCCGCCGATCCGGGAGAGTCGAGGCCCCTGAGGCCTGTCTTTGAAGCTTCTCATCCGGGCCACATGGCTCTCCCATCCCACGGGTCGAGCCTGTCCTCATCACCCCCACTCTCGATGAGGACCTGTCCACATGGTCAACAAGATCGCCCTGTTCGTTGCGGCGGTTGCCGCGTCGGTCGCCCTGGTGACGGCACTCGCCACGGCCGGCTTCGCGCCGGGGGCCACGCCAGCGTCGGCGGCGGCCGCGACGGCTGCCGATTCGACGACACCGGCCCCCGAGATCGCTACGCAACCGCAGGTCCAGGTCGACACCGTCTATGTCGCGCCGCCGGCGAAACAGCAGACGATCACGGTTCACAAGGTCGTCCACAGCGCCGGCACGGAGTCTGAAACGGAAGCGGGCGACGATTGATGTCCGGCATCAGGGATGGCCATGGGCCGCGAGGCCCAGCGCCAGCACGCCCGGACGGTAGTGCGGCGGTCGGGAAGCGCCAGGCTCCGACACCCAGGGCCCGGCCCGACGCCCGTCCCCTCCGGATCGCGTTCGGGATGGGTGCCGTGGCCACGGCAAGCGCCCTGATCACCACGTTCGCAGCGCCTCGTGGGGGCGCCGCGGCCCCCGCCGTGCAGACGACGATCAGCGTCCCGGCGGATCCCGCGCCCTCAGTGAAACACGTGATCAGGTACGTCCAGCTCCAGCCCGGGCAGACGGCGCCACCCAACGCTGCGGTCACGCAGCCGCCCGCGCCGGCCCCCCGGGTCGTCGTCGTGACGACGCGGCAGTCGGGCAAGCCTTGATCGTGGCCGGGTTCCCGGACCCGGGCCGCCCATGGCAGGCGAACCGGTCCGTTGGGCGGGCCGAGGCCCACGTGGGTGTCGACGAAACGGTCCCGCTGTCAGCCGAGCGGGCGATGATGGGCGGCGTGGTCGGCATCCACCTCTTCCCGGACGCTGCGCCGGGGATCGCGGTCGATGCCCGACGTGACGCGGACCGCCTCCTCGCCCGGATCGAGGCCTGGGCGGCGCGGCTCACCCGGTTCTCCCC
>JBGPDX010000241.1:0-2991 GCA_041482475.1 Candidatus Limnocylindria bacterium
CTGGGCGTGCTCGTCGCGCACGAGACCATCGGCCCGCCGGTCATCATCGGGACGCTGCTTATCGTGGGCGGCGTGGCGCTCGCCAACAGCCGACTTGGCCGGCGGCGGCTGTTCGGCCGCGCGGCTCCGCCGCAGGCCGTCCGCTAGCGCTCCAGGCTGAGGAGCACGGCGCCGGCGACGATCAGCGTGGCGGCGGCGATTCTCAACGCGGCTTCACGGCGTCCGGCCGCCTCGCCCAGCCGCAGGGCGCCCCAGCCCGAGGCGAGCACGATGGCCGATTCCCGCAGCGGCGCGACGGCCGTCAGCGGCGCGACGCTGAAGGCGAACAGGATGCACAGGTAGGCGATCACGATCAGGACGCCGCCGATCGCCGCCCGCGTCATGCGCACGGGCGGCCGATCCGGCGCCCTGCGGCCGGGCCGGAGGAGCGCCCAGGCAACCAGCACGATCGAGCCGCTCAGCCAAAGAATCGCCGCGTAGATCCACGGCGCGACGAGCCGGCTGCCGACCCGATCGACGGCCGAGTAGGCGGCGATGGTCGCGCCGGTGGCCAGGGCGAAGGCAACCGCGGGATCGATGCCGCGACCGGCAGCACCTCGCCGGAAGGCGCGCCATGGCCGCTGGAGCGCGGCAAGCCCGGTCAACAGGGCCGCGACGCCGGCAATGCCGGCCGGACCCAGCCGCTCACCCAGGACGATCACGCCGATGAGCACGGCGAGCAGCGTCGCCGAGCCCCTGGCGATCGGGTAGACCACCGACAGGTCGCCGCGGCGGTAAGCGGCCGACAGGAAGCCGAAGTAGACCGCCTCGAGGACGCCCGAAGCACCACCGACGACGAAGGCCTGGGTCGGGATGGGCGGCCGGCCGACGAGCCACCAGCTCAGCGCGACCGCCGGCACGAGGAACAACGTGCCGATGACCATGCTGACCGTCGCCGCGGCGAGCGGATCGCCCGCCGTCTTGAGGATGACGTTCCACGTCACGTGGAGCGCGGCGGCGACCGCGATCAGGGCAAGGACAGCCGGTTCCACGGCCCGAGTCTACGGTTGGCGGCGGGGCGTCAGACGCCGATCGGGTGCCAGACCGTCTTCATCTCGAGGAAGGCCGCGATCCATTCGGGGCGTTCGGTGGCGCGGTCGTCGAGCCAGTCGAAGCGGGCCTCGGCCGTGCGAGTCGAGCGGCGCGAGATGCGCTTGACGTTGTCGGCGGCAATCGTCTCGACCTCGGTCCGCATCGCATCCGGGACGCCCCACGTGTCGATCGCGTCGACGTCGACGTGGCCGGCGAGGACCGGCACGAGCTCCGTGCGCCGGCCGGTCAGCAGGTTCACCACGCCGCCCGGCACGTCGCTGGTCGCCAGGACCTCGGTCAGCGTCACGGCGGGGAGCGGCCGGGTCTCCGAGGCGAGAACGACGACGGCATTGCCGACCACCAGCGGTGGGGCGAGCCGCGACACGAGGCCCAGCAGCGACGATGTCTCCGGGGCGACGATCCCGACGACGCCGGTCGGCTCGGGGATCGTGAAGTTGAAATATGGGGCGGCGACCGGGTTCGACGAGCCGAGCACCTGGGCGATCTTGTCGGCCCAGCCGGCGTACCAGACCCAGCGATCGATGGCCCGGGCGACGAGCTCTCGTGCCCGGGTCTGGCCGACGCCCTCGGCCTGCCACACTTCGGCGACGAACTGGTCGCGCCGGCCCTCCATCAGCTCCGCGACGCGGTAGAGGACCTGCCCGCGGTTCATCGCGGTCCTGCCGGCCCATCCCTCAACTGCCTTCCGCGCGGCACGGACGGCGTCGCGGAGGTCCTTCCGGGACGCACGGCAGGCGTTGGCGATCGGCGTGCCGTCCGCGGCATTGACGAGGTACGAGCGGCCGGACTCGCTGCGCGGAAACGCGCCGCCGACGTAGAGCTTGTACGTCTTGCGGACGTCGATGCGCGAGTCGATCGCCGTGGCGCGCGCCATCAGCGGTCCTCCAGCCGAACGTAGGCATGCAGCCCGTGCATCCCGCCCTCGCGGCCGAAGCCCGATTCCTTGTAGCCACCGAACGGCGACGTCGGGTCGAAGCGGTTGAACGTGTTGGCCCAGACGACGCCGGCCTTCATCCGCTTGACCATCGCGAGGATCCGGCTGCCCTTGTCGGTCCAGATGCCCGCCGACAGCCCGTAGGGCGTGTTGTTGGCCTTCTCGACGGCCTCCTCGGGCGTTCGGAAGGTGAGGACCGACAGGACGGGCCCGAAGATCTCCTCCTGCGCGATCCGATGGCTCTGGGCGACGTTGGTGAAGAGCGTCGGCCGGAAGAAATAGCCGCGGTCGGGCAGGTCGCAGGCGGGCTGGTAGAACTCGGCGCCTTCGGCCTTGCCGGCCTCGACGAGCTCGGTGATCTTCTCGAGCTGGGCCTTCGAGTTGATCGCCCCGACGTCGGTGTTCTTGTCGAGTGGGTCGCCGACGCGGATCGTCGACAGCCGATCCTTGAGCTTGTCGATGAGCGGCTCGACGATCGACTCCTGGGCCAGCAGCCGCGAGCCCGCGCAGCAGACCTCGCCCTGGTTGAAGTAGATGCCGTTGACGATGCCCTCGACGGCCTGGTCGAGCGGCGCGTCGTCGAAGACGATGTTGGCGGCCTTGCCGCCCAGCTCGAGGGTCAGCCCCTTGTCCGTGCCGGCGACGCCGCGGGCGATCTTCTTGCCGATCTCGGTCGAGCCGGTGAAGGCGACCTTGTCGATGTCCGGATGGGTGACGAGATACATCCCGATCTCGCCGGGCCCCGGGACGATGTTCACGACGCCGCCTGGCAGCTCCGCCTGGCGGCAGACGTCCGCGAAAAGGAGGGCCGACAAGGGCGTCGTCGAGGCGGGCTTCAGGACGACGGTGTTGCCGGCCGCCAGGGCCGGGGCGATCTTCCACGACAGCATGAGCAGCGGGAAGTTCCACGGGATGACCTGGGCGGCGACACCGAGCGGCCTCGCGACGCGGCCGGGGAAGGCGTA
>JBGPDX010000242.1:0-2973 GCA_041482475.1 Candidatus Limnocylindria bacterium
GCCTTTCCGTGGACGAGCAAGGCCGACTGTTCGCCGGCTTCACGGCCTGGGCGCCGCCGTTTCGCGACCGGGTGACGGACTGGGTTGGCGCGCCACCCCGGTCGACGGGAGGCGGCGATGCACCGGACCGCTGAATCGGACCCGAGCTCGGCCGACGAAGCCGCCGAGCAGCGTTTCGAGGTCGCCGAACTGACGCGCGTGGAGGGCGAGAGATCGTTACGCCTCGTCGTCCGTAACGGACAGGTGGTCGAGGCACGCCTGGGGATCTTCGAGGCGCCGCGCTATTTCGAGCGGTTGGTGATCGGACGAACGCCGGACGAAACCCTCGACATCGTCGCCCGGATCTGCGGCATCTGCCCTGTCGCCTACCAGATGAGCGCCGTCCATGCCTTCGAGTCGCTGTTCGGCGTCCAGGTCGACCCCGCCACTCGCGCACTGCGCCGCCTCCTGTACTGCGGCGAGTGGATGGAGAGCCACGCCCTCCACGTCTACCTCCTCCACGCTCCCGACTTCCTGGGCTATCCGAGCGCGATCGACATGGCGCGCGACCACCGGGCGATCGTCGAGCGCGGGCTTGCCCTGAAACGGACCGGCAACCGGATCCTGGCCGTGCTCGGCGGCCGACCGATCCACCCGGTGACCGTCCGCGTGGGCGGGTTCTCCCGTGCGCCGCGGCGGGCGGAGCTGGCGACCCTCGCGCCGGAGCTCGACGCCGCCGTGATCGCCGCCCGGGAGACGGTCGAGTGGGTCGCCGGGCTGCCGGCCCCGGTGTTCACCCGGTCGCGCCGGCTGGTCGCGCTGCGCCACCCGTCCGAGTATCCGCTCAACGAGGGGCGGATCGTCTCGACCGACGGCCTCGACCTGGCCCCGGCGGACTGGGACCGGGCGTTCCGGGAGGAGCAGGTGGCGACGTCGACCGCGCTCCACGCCAGGGCCCGGGACGGCGGTGTCTACCTCCTGGGGCCGATCGCCAGGCTCGCCCTCGGCGGCGATCGTCTGCATCCGCTGGCGGTCGAGGCTCTCCGGCGTACCGGTCTTCGCGGCGAGATCCAGGCGAACATCTTCCGCAGCATCGTCGGCCGCGCGGTCGAGCTGCTCCACGCGGCGGCGGAGGCGCGCGATCTCATCGCTGCCTACCGTCCGCCCGACGTGCCGCTCGTCGCCTGGTCGCCGCGCCCCGGTCGCGCGGCCTGGGCGACCGAGGCCCCACGAGGTCTCCTCTTCCAGCGCTACGAGGTCGACGAGCGGGGCCTGGTCAGTGACGCCCAGATCGTCCCGCCGACCAGCCAGAACCAGGCGGCCATCGAAGCGGACATTGCCGCCTTCGCCCCGGCCGTCCTCGATCTCCCGCACGCGGCGGCGACCCGTCGCCTCGAACAGCTCATCCGAAGCTACGACCCGTGCATCTCCTGCGCGGCGCACTTCCTCGATCTGCGGCTGGAGCGCGGCTGACGTGTCCGGCCTGTCGATCACCCTCCTCGTCTGTGGCGATCGCATGCGCGGCGACGACGGAGCGGCGCTCGCCGTGCTCCAGTTGCTGCGCCTGCCGGTCAGCGGCGTCGACGTCTGCCCCGTCGGACAGCTCGAGGCCGATGACCTTCTCGCCCTGGACCCGGCCCAGCCGTGCGTCATCGTCGATGCGGTGGCCGGGGTGCCGCCGGGCTCCGTCATCGTCCGGCCCCTGCATGAGCTCGCCCAGGTGACGCCGTCGCTGCAGCCGGCCTCGTCTCATGGCCTGCCACCGACAGACGCGCTGGCGCTCGCCGGCGTGCTTCGTGACGCGCCGCCGGTGGGCGCGTTCATCGGGATCGGTGGCGCCCGGTTCGGCCTCGGCGATCCGCTCTCGACCGCGGTGCGCGCCGGTCTGCCCGGGCTGGCCGAGACGATCGAGCAGGTGGTCGCGACCTTCATGGCGGCGGGAGAGGAGCGTGCCCGATGTGCGTGACGGCTCCGGGGCTCGTGGTCGCCAGGGACGGGGATGAGGTCCTCGTCGAGATCGACGGGCGGATCCGCCGCGCGTCCGGGCTTCTGGTCGAGAACCTGCTCCCCGGTGAGCATTGCCTCGTCGGTCTCGGGCTCGTGCTCGAGCGGCTCAGCGAGGCCCAGGCCGCGGCGCTGGCCGCCGACCTGCGGCGCGCCGGCGGCAGCGGCATGGGGGCGGTATCCGGACGACGCCGCTTCAAGCTCGGGAAGGGCGTGACGACATGAGCGTGCCCAGAACGATGGGCTGGGGCATCGCGCTCGCCTTCATGACAGCCCTGATCAGCGGCGTTGCGGTGTTCCTCAACGGTCTGTTCGTCAAGGAGTTTCCGAGCCCGATCCTCCTCGCGGCGGTGCGCAACAGCCTGGTTGGGCTCGCCCTTCTCGCGGTCCTCGTCGCGACGCGCCGGGCCCGGCCTGCGGCGACCACGACGCCGCGCCAGGCCATCGGCCTGGCCGCCCTCGGGATCATCGGGGGAGGCATCCCGTTCGCGCTCTTCTTCACCGGACTGTCGCTGGTACCGTCCGCCGGGGCGGCTGTCATCCAGAAGACGATGTTCGTCTGGGTCGCGCTCCTCGCGGTACCCCTGCTCGGCGAGCGCCTCGGCGGGGTCCAGCTAGCCGCCCTCGGCATCCTGCTCATCGGAACCCTCGTGCCTGGCGCACGGGGCGCTGTGACGCCCGGTATCGGCGAGGCACTGATCCTGCTCGCGACCCTCATGTGGGCGGTCGAGGTGGTCATCGCCAGGAGGCTCATCCCGGCGATCGGATCCCTGCCCGCGGCCACGGCCCGGATGCTCCTGGGCGGACTCGTCTTGGTGGCGATGGTGTTCGTCGGCGGAGAACCCGGTGCGATCGCGTCCCTGAGCCTTCGACAGTGGCTGATCATCGGCCTGACGAGCCTGCTACTGGCGGGCTACGTCACGTCCTGGTATGCCGCCCTATCGCGAGCGCCGGCGACGATCGTCACGAGCGTCCTGGCCTCGGGCGCCC
>JBGPDX010000243.1:0-2967 GCA_041482475.1 Candidatus Limnocylindria bacterium
AGCAGCAGCGCGGCCGGCTTGCCGACGACGTTCGAGCGACCGACGACGACCGCGCGGCGGCCGGCGATCTGAATCCCCGACCGCTTGAGAATCTCGACCGCGGCCTGGGCGGTGGTCGGGACGAAGCCGTCGTAGCCCAGCGTCATCAGCCCGAAGTTGCGGGGGTCGATCCCATCGATGTCCTTCGCCGGGTCGAGCGTGTCGATGACGGCCGACAGCGGGATCCGCTTCGGCAGCGGCATCTGGACGATGATCCCGGACACGAGCGGGTCCTCGTTGAGCTCGACGATGCGTCGCCGCAGGGCGGCGGCGGAGACGCGACCCGGCATCTCGACGAGGTGTCCGACGATCCCGACGTTGCGGCAGCTGCGCAGGATCTGCTCGAGGTAGACGGTCGACGGGGCGTCGCGGCCGACGATGACGACGGCGAGCGCGGGCACGAAACCGTGGCGCCGCTTGAAGGCCGCGACGTCGTCCTTGACCGAGGCGCGAATCTCCGCCGCGATCGGGGCCCCCTGGAGGAGTCGGGCGCCGCCGCCACGCGGCACGGCTCAGTCCCTCGCCGACGCGGCGAGCTCGAGCGGCTCGCGCGACTCGCCCGCCAGGACGGCCGTCCGGGTCGCCTCGGCCAGACGCGAAATCTCGTGGAGCAACTCGTCGACGCGACTCGTCGTCGCGGCGGCGAACTCGTCGTCGCCGACCGCCGGCAGATTCACCAGGACGTTGGCGGCCGCGCCGCGAGCGGCGGCCTCACCGAGCAATGCCGCGACGTTGAGGTCACTCGACGCATTGACGTTCGAGCGGCCGACCAATGCCTCCGCGCTGGTCATGACCATCAGGCATGCCTCGACGCACTCGAGGGGCACCTCGGCGGCTCGCCGGGCAGCGGTCCTCATGACGCCGTCGCGCTCCTCTCGCTCCGCGTCGCTGGCGCGGGGGAGCTTGAGCGCGGCGGCGAACCTCCCGTAGGCCGCCGCGTCCTCATCGGCCAGGTCGAGGAAGCGGGCGGCCAGCTCGCGTGCCTCACGGCCGGCGACCGCCAGCAGCTCCGCGTGGTCGACGTACTTCGGCCGGCCCTGGGACAGGGCGGAGACCATCGCCACGAGGGCCGCCGCCAGGCTCGCGGCGACGGCGGCGGCACTGCCCCCGCCCGGGACTGGCTGCTCAGACGCCAGGCGCTCGACGAATTCGTCGACGCGGAGCTGGCCGAACCGCGCGCCGGGTGGCTGCTGCATCGGCCGATTGTAGGGGCGCGGAACCCCGGCTCACCAATCGACCGGCGAGGCCGTGCGGCAACCTCAAGCTGTCGGCCTGGGGGCGGACGCGGTACCGGCGCGCCCGCCCGCCAAACCGACGATCTGCCGCGCGGCGGGGAGGATCGCCCGCGGCCCGTGGCTCTCAGCTGGGAGTCGCTGCTCCCTCACCGAGGTCCGAGTCGGAGCTCCGCGACGCCTTCGACCCGAGGTTTCGGGCTTCCTCGTCGAGGCCCTCGATCGTCCAGCGCCGGGTGCGGTGCCGGAAGCTGAGGGTCACCCGCGCCAGCGGGGTATCGACCTCGAAGACCGTCCGTGGGCCGACGATGACGGGATAGGCGGACGACTCGTCGCGCACAGCCGCCACGCCCAGGACGGGCAAGCGGCGCTCGCCCCAGCTGATCTCGCGGGGCCGCCCGTCCAACCAGCCCGTTCGCACCTGGACCTTGACCGGTTCGACTCGGATCATCGCCATCTCACATGGCTCCTTCCCGGGGGCATCTCTTGCGTCGGCCGGGGCATTCGGGCGACAGAACGGATGTTCACAAACGACACTAGATCGAACAGGTGTTCGATGTCAAGCGTCGTCCGGAAGATCCTCCGGGCCCGTCGTGCCAGCTTGCGTGTCACGCCCGTTGCGACCATCGCGCCCGCGCTTCGTCTCCCGCGGTGCGTCCGCGGCGTGCCGGCCTCGCCGCTCCGCTGCCGTCCCCGGATCCCGCTCGAACGGCGTCGGCAGCGCCGCGCCCAGGAGCCGCGCCCGCGTCACCGCCCGCTCCCCGTAGCGGCGGCGGATCTCGTCGGCCGCCTCGGTCGCCTGGCGGCGACGGGCGTCAGCACCGCCGAATAGGGCCAGCTGGTCCGGGCTGCCAAGGTGCGACGCGGTGACCCCCAGCAGCCGAACGCGGATCCCGCGGACCTCCGGTCGGGCGAGCTCGAGCGCCGTACGCCAGATGGGCTCGGTCAGGTCGGTCGCCTCTGCCAGCGTCCGCTGACGGGTGATCGTTCGAAAGCTCGAGTCCCGGATCTTGACCGTGATCGTGCCGGCCTTGACGCCGCTCGCCCGCAGCCGGCCGGCGACGCCGTCGGCCATCGCCAGGAGCGTCCGCTCGATCACGTCGCGGTCCGCGGTGTCGACGTCGAAGGTGTGCTCGTGCCCGATCGACTTCGCGTCGGCGGCGTCGGCGACGGGATCCGCATCTACGCCTCGCGCCCGCTCGGCCAGCGCCGCCCCGTGCTTGCCGAAGCGGTGGGCGAGCAGCTCGGGCGGCAGCGCGGCCAGGTCGCCGATCGTCACGACGCTGTAGTCGCGGAGTGCCGCCGCCGTCTGCTCGCCGACGCCCCACAGCCGGGAGATCGGCAGCGGCGCGAGGAATGCCGCCTCGTCGCCGGGCGGGACGACGACGAGCCCGTCCGGCTTGCGCAGGTCCGACGCGATCTTCGCCACCAGCTTGGTCGTCGCCACGCCGACTGACGCCGTCAGCCGAACCTCCTCGCGCACGGCCACCTTGATCGCCGCCGCGATCGCCGACCCGTCGCCGAACAACGCCCGTGAGCCGGTCACGTCGAGGAACGCCTCGTCGATCGAGATCGGCTCGACCTGCGGTGTGTACCGACGGAGGATCGCCATGACCTCGCGGCTGACCGACTGGTACTTCGCGCCGTCGACCGGCAGGAACACCCCGTCCGGGCACAGCCGACCGGCCTCGCGCAG
>JBGPDX010000244.1:0-2960 GCA_041482475.1 Candidatus Limnocylindria bacterium
AGAGGCCGGCGTGCTGCTGGCCGAACCGCGGGGTTCAGCGCCCGATCCGGAAGCGGTCACGGCCGCCAGGGCGGCTCTCCTCGACGGGTCCGCGACGATGGCACAGGTCGCCGAGCGACTGGACATGACGCTCCGGTTCGCGCTGCTCGCCCCGCTCAGCCAATGGGTCACGCCACCGTTCGTCGAGCGGCGCTTCGACGTCCGCTTCTTCGCGGCTCTGCTGCCACCGGGCGCCCAGCCGTCGTTCGTGGGTGGCGAGGTGCTCGCGCATCGCTGGATCACGCCGCGCGCGGCGCTCGAGGCGAGGGCCGTCGGCGAGATCGGGCTGTGGGTGCCGACCAGCGTGACCCTCCAGCAGCTGCAGCACGTCGCGAGCTTCGACGACGTCCGAACCCGCCTCGCGCCCGGCCCGGTTACGCCCATCCGCCTGGTGGAGGAATCCACTGATGTCGTTCGGGTCGTGCTCCCCGACGCCGGCGCCGTGCCCGGCCAGGAGGTCAATGCCTATGTCGTCGGGCGGCGCGATCTCGTCGTCGTCGACCCCGGCGATCCGTCAGATGCCGCCGCCGACGCCTTGCTGGCGCTCGCGTCCGGACGTGGCGCGCGCATCGTGGGGATCGTCCTCACGAGCCCCGAACCGGACCACGCCGCGGGCGCGGAGTCCCTGGCAGGCCGGATCGAGACGCCCGTCTTCGTCGGCGTCGGCGGCGCGCGCTGGCTGCCCTACGACGCCGTCGAGCTGCACGACGGCGACACCATGCCGCTGGGCGACGTGCCGATTACCGCCATCGCAACCCCCGGGCCGCGTCCGGAACAGCTGTCCTTCGTCGCGGCGGACAGTGCCTCGATCTTCGCCGGCGACCTCGTCGGGCCGGGTCCGTCGCGGGCGATCGTCGGGCCGCCGGACGTCGCGGCCTGGGTCGCCTCGCTGAATCGGATCGCGGCCCTCGCCCCGCGGTCGCTCTTCCCGGGCCACGGTGAGCCGCCGACCGAGCTCGCCCTCGCGATCGATCGCCGGAGGGCCAGGCTCGGCCTGGCGAACGCAGGCTAGCCGGGCAGCGAGGCCCCCAGGTTGCGGATGAAGTTCAGGCCCTCGTCGACTTCCTCGCGAGAGGCATACGGGCCGGGCATGAGGAAGCACGGCCGGCCGGCGAGGGCGACGCCGGTGAGCTGGCCCCATTTCTCGGCCAGCGGCCGGCCGGCGGCGATCGATGCAGCCCGCTTGTAGACGAACACCGTCGCCGCCGGCCGCCAGATGGCGATCTTCTGCCACAGCGCGCCGACTCCGGCGGTGAGGTCGGCGTCGGTGGCGGTATCCCGCGCCGACGGCAGCTTCAGCAGGTCGGTGATGCCGTGCCCGGCGGCCAGCAGCGCGTCGTCGGCCGTCTCGAGCTCGGTCCCCTTCGGCAGAATCGTGGTGGCAATGAGGCGCCGCCAGAACGTCCGGCCGAGTCGACCCTGGTGGTAGTGGCCGGCCGCCACGCTGACCGGCGACGGGTTGAGGCCCACGAACAGCAGCCGGTTGCGGAGCGGCGGCAGGTCGGCCAGGGTCTCGACCTTTCTGCCGCCCACGACGATCGTCGTGCGATGGGATCCAGGGCCTGGCCGAGCGGTGAGCGCCGCGACATCGGGCGGCCCACCCCCGTCAGTCGCGCCCATGCCCCACCTCTTCGGGCTCCTCGTACCACGGCATCCGCTCGCCGACCCGCGCCCGAAGCTTCCAGCGGGTCGACTTCGGCGCGGCGTCGACGGCGGCCCGGAGCTCGCCGATCTGGCCAACGAGATCGTACGTGTGCGAACGCCCGCCAAGGTCCAGGTCGGTCGGCTGGAGCTCGGTCGTCACGAAGTGCTCCAATCGATCGAGGTTGCCGGTGAGGGTCCGCCACCAGCCCCAGTCGTTCGAGGTCAGCACGACGATCCGCGGCACGTTGATCCCGCTGTCGTCGGAGGCGAGCGGATGCTCGGCCAGGAGCACCAGCGCGTCGAGGACGTCCTTGCGGTTGATCTTGACGACCTGCACTTTCGACAGGAGGAGCTCGGCCAGCGGCAGGGTGGGGGCGTCGAGGGCGAGCCGGTCGGCGAAGTCGAAGCGGTGGCACATCTCGAGCCGATCGACGAGGACATCGACGGGGCGCGCGCGATCGGCATCGACGAAGTAGAGCTGCTTGTGCCCATAGAGGGCGTTGTACTGGCGATCCGGCTCGTAGCCGGCGTCGATGAGCAGGTCGCTGACGGCCTTGCGATCGCGACTCCGCGTCGCGAGGTCGATATCGCGCCCCTCGCGGTCCAGCCGCGCCGTCCAGTCGGGGACGCGGGCGTGGAACGCCAGACCACCCATCAGCCGCAGCTGCAGGTCGCGTGCAGCCGCCAGTTCGATGAGGCGTAGCGCCTCGGTGAGGGGATCGTCGAGCCGTCCGATGGTGGCGTCACTATACTGGCCGCGCCTTCGGAGACGAGGGTGGCGGGGGATGGCGGCCGGCCGGCCGTCCCGGCGCGGTCGCGAGCTGTGGTAGGGAGGGCTTGCGTCCCATGGCCGCCAGAACCGGAAGTCGGACCCTGTTCACGCGACAGTCGTCGGGGCTGGTCCGCGAAGTCAGCGTCGTCAACGCGCTGTTCTTCAACACGGCGGCCTTCATCGGCGTCGGCGTGGGCTGGTACCCGACGTTCTACTCGCTGGCCTTCGTGGCGATCGGCACGACCGCCGGCTTCACGACCTACGGCATCGCCGCGATTCTGATCGGCGCGGCCTGCGTCCTGCTCTCCCTGATCTTCGCCTCGCTCACGACCGTCATGCCGCGGTCCGGCGGCGACTACGTCTTCACCAGCCGGATTGTGCCGCGGATCGGCCCGTTCCTTGGCTGGCTCGAGAGCTGGACGCTCGCCTTCGCGTCGGTGGCGATCATCGCCTTCGAGGTGCCGGTCTTCGTGCGGAACCTCCAGGTGACGGGGCGGATCGTGGG
>JBGPDX010000245.1:0-2910 GCA_041482475.1 Candidatus Limnocylindria bacterium
ATATGGCCATAGAAGCATGGGTGACCCTGCCCGACTCAACATACTTGTGTCATCTCGAGCGCAGCACGGCCAGCCCGTTCCGGCGGTTCGCCATCCAGGACGAGCTCGACGCGCCCGGGCTCGGCTCGCTCGAGTACACCATCGACAACGCGATCGTCGGCGCACAGGACGACCTGTTCGCTTACGGCAACCTCGTCTGGTTCCGCTACCGGGGCAAGACCCGGACCTGGATCGTCGAGGAGCGCACGACCGTCCTCGACGAGGGCGAGCATCAGAGCGACTGGATCCGGGTGGCCGGCCGCGGAGCGCTGCAGCTCATCGGCGACCGGACGATCTGGCCGACCCGGTACGACGACGCCCACACCGACGCCAGCCAGTGGGAGCTCGGCGGGTGGAGCACCAAGACCAACGCCAGCGCCGCGTCGGGCCAGCGGGTCATCCCGGTCGTATCGACGACCACCGGCGCCGGGGCGACGGTCGGGGATCCGGTCGAGATCGTCGGCGGCGCCAACCGCCAGATCGGGATCATCGAGAGCATCGTCGCCGACGTCTCGGTGACGGTCGTCGACAACCTCGCCTACACCTTCCCGGTCGGCAGCCGCGTCCGGTCCGCGGCCCGCCAGTGGCGGCGGTTCGTCAACCGCGCGGCGGGCGAGATGCTGTGGGACATCATCGACGAGTCGAACCCGCGCAAGCCATGGGCTCAGATCACGCGCGGCACGATCGAGTCGACCGGCGCCGACGGGTGGACGCAGGACTTCCGCTTCGACAATGCCCTGGACGTCCTCACGGCTGTCACGAAGATCTACGGCGACGTCGACATGGACGGCCTGACCTTCAACTACTACAACGCCCGCGGTGTCGACCGGACCTCGAGCGTCGTCCTCGAGGAGGGCGCCGACATCATCCGCCTGAACGTGGCCGACAGCGACCGCGACAGCCTCAGCTGGGTCGTCGCCGAGGGCACCGGGCACGCCGTCTTCAGCTACCTCGCTCCCAAGGAGAAGCTGACCCGCGCCCAGCGCAAGACCGCGGCGCGGGCGCGGAAGCTGCACCGGAAGGCCCCAGCCGCGCCGCGCAAGGTCGTCCAGGTCAAGGCCGATTACCTGCTCGACCTCGCCTCAGAGGCGGTCACGATCAACCGGCCGCGCGAGGCATTCCTCGACGCCAAGGACGTCGGCGATCCGGGCCAGCTCGACGCGCTGGCCGATGCGGCCCTCGAGGAGCACCAGGTCAGCGAGGCCGTCGGGCTCGAGGTCGCCGAGACGCGGTACGCGCTCGACGTCGACTACGCCCTCGGCGACTGGGTCCGGGCGATCGTCCCGTCGCGGGGTTTCGATGAGGACGTGCGCGTCGTCATGGTCACGATCGCCGAGGACGACAGCGAGCGAATCCGGGTCGGGATCGACGTCAACACCGCCCGCGAGGACCACCTGCGCAAGCTCGCCGACGGCGCCAAGGCGTCGGCCTCTTCGCTCGGTGTCCAGAATCGTCAGCCGCAGGGCAACCCGACATTCACGTCGATCTCTGATTCGGTGTATTTCGACACCACGACCGCCTCAGTCACCGGGATCTACATTTCCGATCGCATCTTCCGGACGATCGAATGCCGCCTCGCGATCGACTTCGACCAGTACCCGATGCCGGTGAGCGCGGCCGCGTCGTCGGGGTCGCTGACCAGCGACTCGGGCGGCGGTGCGACGTCGGGTTCATCGTCGGCCTCGAGTGCCGCAAACGGCGGAGGCCACGCACATACCTGGGGTCAGTACGTCAGCGACAGCCCGGGGGCCTATACGAAACGGCTCTACCGCGACGGACCCGGCATCAACTTCAACCTCGAGGTGGCAAGCCAGTCGGTCCTCCTCTCCTATGACGCCGCCGACCACACGCATGGCATCCCCCATACCCACTCGACGCCGAACCACCAGCACACCGTGCCGGGCCATACCCACTCGCTGACGGCCGCCGCGACGAAGGAGGCCTACCCGGCCAGCCATTCGGTGACGCTCACGGTCTTCGAGCTGGTCGACACGACGTGGACGCTGCGCGCGACAATCTCAGGCCTGACCGAAGATGCGCCCGACCTCGACCTGACGAGCTACATCGTGGGTCCGGGCCGCTGGCGGATCGTGCTCCAGTCCGCGGCGGCCCAGCCGAACGGCGGGCGTCTCGGGGCGCACCTGTCGGGGTTCCTATGCGGCGCGATCCAGGCGGCCTAGGCGGCGTTCACCGCGACGGTCCACTCGCAGCCGGTGCCGTCGATCGTCAGGTCGTAGGCACCGCCGCGGAGGGCGAGCGTCGAGGAGCCTCGCTCTGTCGAGCCCGCGCTGACGTCCCGTGCCGTGATCCGGATGGCATCGCCTGTCGCGCCGGCACCGAGCGTTTCGATCCTGATCTCAATGCGGCAGGCCGCGGCTTCACCACTCGGGTCGACGCCGACGGCTTCCCACGCGAAGGTGTAGTCCCCCGCTCGATAGATGACGAAGGTCGACTGGGTCCAGTCGCCCCGGTAGGTTGTTGGGGGCGTGAGGGTCACCGGACGAGCTATCGCGGTGAGGGACGCCGCGGCCGGGGCCGCCGGTACGACTGAGGCCCGCGGGATCAGCGTCGGATTGACGTAGGCGACGGCCACTGAGCCAACTATCACGAGTAGCCATACCCGACCGGCCGAGAGTCTCAAAAGCAGTCGACCTTGGTGATCCGCGCTTTCTTGGCGCCCTTCTCGAACGTGTCGAAGGTGAGCCTGGCCTGCTGCATCGGCGCCACAGCGCCGAGAGCGTCATTGGTGTAGCCGACGGCGGTCCCGGCACTATCCTCGATCGACAGCTCGATGTAGAGCGTGGTCGGGCAGCCGAGCCGGGCGATGGCGATGATCCCCCAGCACGACGGGTCCGAATAGGTGCATGTGAG
>JBGPDX010000246.1:0-2907 GCA_041482475.1 Candidatus Limnocylindria bacterium
GCCGGTCCGTCGAAGCGGAGCCCGGCGAGGATCTCGTCGGTCTGCTCCCCGAGGTGCGGCGGCGGAGTCCGGACCGACGCCGGGGTCCCGGCGAGCTCGAACGCCGGGGCGACCTGGCGGGTGCGAGCGAGGCGGGGATGGACGAGCTCGACCGTCCGCCCGGCGGCCCACGGCGAGTCGAACGCGGCTGCGATGTCGTTGATCGGGCCGGCCGGGATCTCGGCCCGGTCGAGGAGGGCCAGCCACTCGGCGGAGGTTCGCTCGGCGAGCCGCGCCGCGATCGTCGGGATCAGCTCGGCTCGATGGGCGACCCGATCGCCGTTCGTGGCGAAGCGCGGCTCGTCGGCGAGGGCCGGCAGGCCGAGCGCCTGGCAGAGGCGCGGCCACTGCCGCTCGCTGCCGACGGCGACGGCGATCGCCCCGTCGGCGGTCTCGAACGTCTCGTACGGGACGACGTTCGGATGGGCGTTGCCGAGGCGACCGGGTGAGCGGCCGTCGACGAACGCGTTCTGGGCCTGGTTGACGAGGGCGGCGAGGGCCGATCCGAGGAGGCTGATGTCGATCCGCTGGCCGTGCCCGCGCTCGACATCCACGTCCGCGCCGACATCGGCATTGGCGCCGGCGACGCCTCCGTCGCGCCCGACGAGCGCCGCCAGGATCGCGACCGCGCCCTGCAGCCCGGTCATCACGTCGCTGATCGCGACGCCGACCTTCGTCGGCCCGCCGCCGTCGCCGTCCGCGGCGCCGGTGATCGACATCAGGCCGGACTCGGCCTGGATGACGAAGTCGTACCCCGGCCGGCCCGGATCGGGCGCCGCCGGTCCGTAGCCGGTGATCGCGAGATGAACGAGCCGCGCGTTCAGGTTCCGGAGCGTCTCGTCGTCGAAGCCGAACCGCTCGAACCCGCCGGCCCGGAAGTTCTCGACGAGGACGTCGGCGTCGGCGAGCAGGCGCCGCAGGATGTCGATGCCGGCCGCCTGCCGCAGGTCGAGCCGGATCGAGCGCTTGTTCCGGTTGACCGCGAGGTAGTAGGCGGCGGTCCGCGTCCCGTCGGCCTCGTCGCCGACCCACGGCGGCCCCCAGCCGCGGGTTGCGTCGCCCTCGGGCGGCTCGACCTTGATGACATCCGCCCCGAGGTCGGCGAGGAGCATCGTGCAGTAGGGGCCGGCGAGGACCGTCGAGCAGTCGACGACCCGGAGGTGGGCCAGCGCTCCCGGCGCGATGGGTTCGGGCCCGAGCGGCGATGCGGGCGGGGTCGACATTCGCCGATGGTAGCGGGGCGGCGACGGCCCGAGACGGATTGGTCTCCGGGCGCTGCAGGCGCAACGACCCGGAGGAGCCGCGAACGATCAGGCGTCGCTGGCGCACGGGCCACGACCCAAACGTACCAATCGCGGCTCGCATCGGCGGTCACGCTGCGTCGGTGCGATCATGCGCCGATGACCGCCGATCGACCGCTGACCCTGATGACCGTCCACGCCCATCCCGACGACGAGACGATCGGCACCGGTGGCGCCATGGCCAAGGCCGTCGCGGCCGGCCGGCGGGTCGTCCTCGTGACCTGCACCCGCGGCGAGCAGGGCGAGATCGTCGTGAAGGAGATGGACACCCCGGACAATCACCGCCGGCTGGGCGAGCTGCGCGCCGTCGAGCTCGAGGCGGCGATGGGCGAGCTCGGCGTGACCGAGTGGGAGAACCTCGGCTACCGCGACTCGGACATGATGGGGCGCGACGGGAACAACGATCCGCGGACGTTCTGGCAGGCCGACCTCGACGAGGCCGCGGGGCGCCTGACCTGGCTGATCCGGCGCGACCAGCCCGATGTCGTGACGACCTACAACAGCTTCGGCGGCTACGGCCACCCCGACCACATCCGGGTCCACGACGTGTCGATCCGGGCGTTCGCCCGGGCCGGCGACCCGGCCTGGTACCCGAAGCAGCTCGAGGGCGGGCTCCAGCCGTGGACCCCGTCGAAGCTCTACGAGACCGCGATCCCGGCCTCGGTCCGCGAGGCGATGCGCGACGCGATGAAGGAGGCCGGCAAGCCGAGCTTCTGGGATCCACCCGAGGACGCCACCCCGGAGCAGCGTCGCGAGCAGGAGGAGTTCATCGCGAAGATGCTCGTCCCCGACGAGCGGATCACGACCTGGGTCGACATCAGCGGCGACCCGATCGACCGCAAGTGGCGGGCGATCCAGCGCCACGTCACCCAGATCTCGATGGACAGCGGGTTCATGGTCTTCGGCGAGGACGGCTGGAAGCAGCACTGGGCGAAGGAGGCCTACATCCTCCGCGAGTCGACCGTCGAGACGCCGAAGCCCGAGGACGATCTCTTCGCCGGCCTCGGCTGAAGAGGCGGTCCGTCGCGGCTGCGCTTGTCCTTACCGTGTTCGTCGCGGATGGGTGCGTCAGCGCAAGGCGGCCGTGAGCACCGGAGCGAGCGCACCTGAGGGTGCGTGAGCAAGGAGCGCAGCGGCCAACGCGGCGATGGCGTGCCCAGGCGCGACAGCCGTCACCAGGGCAACATCCCCTTGGAGGCGTCGAACACCTGGCCCATGACCACCCGCCCGTCGCCGGCGGGGTCGAGGAAGTTCGGCTGGGCCTTGTCGAGGATGATGTGCGGCCGCATCCGCGCCTGGACGAGCGTCGGGCCGTGGAAGGTCAGCTCCAGGGTCAGCCCTTCCATCGTCGGCTCCGACCAGGTCTGGTCGAAGACGAAATTGCCGAGCGCGTACCAGATCGGCTTGCCCTCGTAGACCTCCATCGCGCCGGCCCAGTGGGCGTGATTGCCGATGACGAGGTCGGCGCCGGCGTCGATCGCGGCCCGGGCGAGCGTCTGCTGGCCCTTGAACGGCGTCGGGTCGTACTCCGTGCCCCAGTGGGGGAAGACGATCACGACCTGGGCGC
>JBGPDX010000247.1:0-2894 GCA_041482475.1 Candidatus Limnocylindria bacterium
GCCTGGACCCGGAACCAGTACGTTCCCGACGGCAGGTCGGTCAGGAACGTGCCGCTCGCGGTCGGGTCGCTGCCGGCCCACGCGAGCGTCGCCCCGGTGAGGTAGCTGGGGCTGTTGTCGTCGGCCGCGTAGACGAGCTTGTAGGCGCTGAAGCAGGCAGCCGGTGTGTCGAGCGGCGTCCAGCCGAAACTCGTCCCGCTGTCGATCGCGCCAACCGTCAGCTCGCCGAGGCTGGCGACCCCTTGGGGCGACCCGGACCTCACGGCGCTCGCGCCGAGGACGCGATTGCTCGCGTCGACGGCGAGCGCCCGGTAGTAGAAGGTCGGCGCGCCGTCGGCGCCGCTATCGGCGGCCGACGTCCTGGAGCGGTCGGTGGTCGTCGTGCCGGCAACAACCGACGCCTCGCCGGACGGCGGCCAGGCGACGGGGATCGATGGGCTCGAGCTTCGGACGACGCCGTAATGGCTGAACCTCGCGCCGCCGTAGGGCGACCAGTCGAGGACGATCCCGCCGCTGCAGCTCGCGACGCTGAGCGCCAGCGTCACCGGGCCCGGCGTGGGCGTCGGCCTGACCGTGGGCTTTGGCGTCGGCCGCGGGGTAGAACGCGGTGTCGGTTGCGGCGTGGACTCCGACGATGGCGCAGCGGATGGCGTCACGTCCGGATTCGGGACGGGTTCGGGCGAGGGTGGCGGTTCGAGCGTCGGCACCGGCGTCCAGGCGTCCGGCGGCGTGGGGGTCGGGCCCTCGGCCAGATCGAGCCCGGCCAGGACGCCGACCCCGAAGCCACGAGCCAGGTCGAGCCGGGCGTTGGCGAGGAGCCACGGATCGCGGAGCGAGGCCGGGTCCGCGCCGCTCAGCGAGACGTCCGACGCGAGCGCGGCAAGGAGCACGATCGCCCGACGTCCTTCCGCGACGGTAGCGTGAAGGCCGGGACCGTCGAGCGCGACCTCGTGCTCGACGGCCAGCAGCTCGAGCCGCTCACCGCCGTCGATCCGCGACCGGTCCAGGTCGAAGGCCGTCCCCTGCGCCGTCCACGACAGGCCGGCCGTCTGGACGACGTAGCGTTCGTCCGCGCCGACCGCGACCCGGTGATAGGCGCGCCCGGCCAGCTGATCGAGGACGACCTCGCGGGTCAGGCTCACGATCCTGACCGAGGCGTCGCCCGACAGGCGCGCCTCGCTCGCCCCGAGGTGGATGGTTGCGTGGCCGCCCGAAGCGACGTCGATCTCGTCGCCCTCGCGGAGCGCCGTACCCTCGCCCAGCGCGGACGTCGAGCCGGCGCGGAGGAGCGTCGCCCCGGCCACGTCGCCGGCGCGCGTCGACGGGGCGACCGGCAGTTCGACGGATCCGCGGATGCCGACGACCGCCAGGATCACGGCCGCGGCGATGGCGAAGGCTGTCCAGCGCGGGGCGGGCAGGATCGTCGGCGTCCGTGGGGCGACGCGGACGGGGACGGCCACCGCGGCGTGGATGGCTTCGGTCGGCGGGGCGGGACGCCAGGTCGGCGGCCGCAGGGGCCGCCCGGCGGGGTGTGGAAGCGTGGCCGGGCCGGCGGCCGCCTGCGCCGGGACGGACGGCAGCTGGCTGACGAGCCGGGTCCGGAGCGCACCCGCGAAGACCGGCGCCGGGCGCTGGCGCCCGTCCGCCGCCCGTGCCGCACGAGCGCGCGTCCCGGCTCGTTCGAGCTCCGCTTCCAGGGCAGTCAGCTCCGGATCGCCGGTCAGGGCGCCGTCGATCGGGACGACGGTGTCGTCGCGCCCCGGGAATCGATCCGTACTGTCAGGCCGCATCGCTCGACTCCTGGGCGATGGCCGCCCGGAGCGCCCGCAGCGCGCGATGGAGCTTGACGGCGAACGTCGGCCGTGAGCAGCCGAGGACGCTGCACAGCTCGTCGACCTCGAGGCCGTCGAAGAACTTGAGGACGATCAGGCGACGATGGCCCTCCGGCAGGCGGAGGAGGGCGCGCCGAACGACGTCGCGATCGATGGCAGTGGCAAACGCGGCGGCCGCGGCGTCGTCGCCGAGCTGGGCCTCCGTTACTGCGGCATCCTCGCCGTCGGTTCGGCGGATGCCCAACGGGACTGTCCTGCGCCCGCGCCGGACGTGGTCCACGACGGCGTTCGACGCGACGCGGTAGAGCCAGCCGCCGAACGATTCGTTGCGGAAGTCGCCACGGCGGATGGCCGACAGGGCTCGCTCGAACGTCGTCGCCGTCAGGTCCTCGGCCACGGCTCGTTCTCCGACCCGCCGGACGACGAACCCGTGGATCCTGGGCAGGTAGAAGTCATACAGCTCGCCGAACGCGGCGCCGTCGACCCGGGAGCGGGCCACGAGCGCCTGCTCCAGGACTGGATCCATCCGCGCGAGGCCGAGGTCGGCGACCATCGCTCAGACCCTACGAACGGATGGGTCGACGAGCCATCGGCCAGCAGTACCGCCGGCGGCCGGACCGCCCGTCGAGCCCATCCGTCCACGACGCTCGTCGTACTCGCCCGCCTACTCGGCGGTCACCGTGCGAACCGGGGTGATCCCGCGGAGCACCTTCGTGTCGCCTGAATAGCCGAAGCAGAGGACCCGGTAGTGCCACGTCTGGCCGGCGGCCACGTCATGATCGACCAGGTTGCTGACGCCGGCATTCTCGATGACCGCCACCAGCTGGGCGCCGTCGTTCAGCGGGTACGTCGGGTAGGGGTTGGTCTGCGACCGAACGACCTTGTAGTAGGCGAAGCCGTTCGCGTTGCAGGCCTGCCAGTCGAGGGCGATGCCGTCCGCGACCTGGCCGGCCTCGAAGCCCAGGACGGCCGGTTCCGGCACGGGCGTCGGCACCGGCTTGTCGGTCGGCGTGACGATCGCCTTCGCGGCGCTCGAGCCGCGGACGACGTAGCCATCGCCGA
>JBGPDX010000248.1:0-2891 GCA_041482475.1 Candidatus Limnocylindria bacterium
CGTAGCAGTGGGCGCCCGGCAGGCGCTCGACGCCTTCCGCCGCCAGGACCGGCTCGAGCAGGCCGCCCGTGCCGCAGTCGGCGTAGGCGACGAAGATCCGCTCATAGCCCTCGCTGCGGGCCGCCTGGATCCGGGCCCGGACGGCACCCGGAATGCCGCCGGGGCGGTTGTGGAGGGCGGGCGAGAGGCAGGCGACGTCGACGCCCGGCAGGGTCGCCGTGACCTCGACCAGCTCGCGGGCGAGCGCGCCGCAGCCGATGACCAGGGCCCGCGGTGCGGCCGGACCCGCGGACCCGCCCACGCTCGCCCGAACCTTCGCAGCAGGCCCACCAACCCCATCGCTATCCCGGGCGCTTGACGGCCGACTCGCCGAACGTGACAGCCTCGCCACGGCGCTCATCGGCGCGGACCGTGCGCGAACACGTGTGTGGCGGCCGATGCGGTGGACCAGCGTGGCGACAGTGCCCGGCCGTGTCGCCCGGATACCGATCCGGTCGATATCGCCATGACGATTGGCCGCTCGCAGCGACCGCGCTCAGGCCGCGGCACGGCGCTCGTCAATCAGGCGGCGAGCCGTCTCGGCCGCGACGCCCGCGTCGCGACAGTAGGCGTCGGCGCCGACGGCCAGCCCGAACTCCTCGTTGAGCGGCGCGCCGCCGACCAGGACGATGTAGTCGTCGCGCATCCCCCGGTCCTTGAGCGTCTGGATGACGACCTTCATGTAGGGCATCGTCGTCGTGAGGAGCGCGCTCATGCCGAGGATGTCGGGCTTGTGCAGCTCGAGGGCGGCGATGAACTTCTCGGCGTCCGTGTTGATCCCGAGGTCGAACACCTCGAATCCGGCGCCCTCGAGCATCATCCCGACGAGGTTCTTGCCGATGTCGTGGATGTCGCCCTTGACCGTCCCGATGACGACCTTGCCGACCGGCTCGGCGCCCGTCTCGGCGAGGAGCGGGCGGAGGATCTCCATCCCGGCCTTCATCGCGTTCGCCGCGAGGAGGACCTCCGGCACGAACAGGATGCCGTCGCGGAAGTCGATCCCGACGATCTTCATGCCGGCGACGAGGGCGTCGTCGAGGACCTTCGTCGCGCTGAACCCGCGACCGAGGAGGATGTTCGTCCCCTCGATGATCTCGTCGCGCATCCCGTCGTACAGGTCGTTGTGCATCTGCTCGACGAGCTCGTCGTCGCTCAGCGCCGCGAGATCGATCTCCTCGTAATCCGCCACGTGTCGTGCTCCTGACCGCCCGCCCGACGTTGTCCGATCGACGATGATCTGTGGGGTTCCACGATGCGGAACGGTGCCGTATGATGGAACGCAGGTCGAGAATCTAGCCCACGAGGCAGCGCGTGTCCAGAGTCCAGTCCATCGAACGGGCCTTCGCCGTGCTCGCGGCGTTGACTGACGGCCCCATCGGCGTCACCGAGGTGGCCGAACGGGCCGACCTGCCGAAGTCGACCGCGGCGCGGATGCTGGCCTCGCTCGCCCACGAAGGCGCCGTGGAGCAGGTCCCGGGCGACACCCGCTACCGGCTGGGACCGCGGATCGAGTCGCTCGCCACCGGGCTCTTCGCGACGCCCACCCTCGTCGCCGTCGCCCGGCCGCATCTCGAGGAGCTCGCCGCGTCGCTCGGAGAGGCGGCCGGCCTGTCCCTGCCCGACGGTCGCGAGGTCCACTACGTCGACCAGGTCGACACGGCGAACCCGGTCGCGATCCGCGACTGGACCGGCTCGCGGGTCCCGATGCACGCCGTCTCGTCGGGCCAGGTCTTTCTTGCCCATCGCTCGGCCGCGACCGTCGAGCGCTATCTCGACGAGCCGCTGATCGCCCTGACCGCGCGCACGATCACCGATCCGGACGCCCTCCGCGAGCGGCTCCGGACCGTCGCCCTCGGCGGCTACGCCTGGGTCCACGATGAGTTCGCGGAGGGGATCTCGTCGGTCGCGGCCGGGATCGCCGACGCCAGCGGCGAGGTCGTCGCGGCGGTCCACGTCCACGGCCCGTCCTATCGATTCCCACCGCCGGGCCGCGAGGCCGGCGTCGGTCGGATCGTCGTCACGACCGCCGTCCGGATCGGGCGGACGCTCCGTCAGGCGGCGGGCTGAGGGGGCTCCGAGTGGATCGGCGCCATTCGCGGTGCGCGCCGCGCTCGCCCGTCACGGGCGCGTGCCGCGGTCGTCGCCGACGGCCAGGACCGCCGTCGTCGAACCGGCCGGGCCGGCCGCGGACGGCGGCCAGCCGATCTCGATGATGAGGCTCCGGGCGTCCCCGCCATCGCCCACCGAGGCCGGCACCGCCAGGCTGGCCGACCAGCGGCCCCTCCCGAACGGGACGCCCATCCGGTCGCCGTCGGCCGCGGTCATCGCATTCGCGGCGGCGATCCGGCGCGAGCCCGCCCGAAGCTCGAGGCTGATGGCTCCGACGACGAGCGCGGCGTCCCCGGCGACATCGATCCGGCGCGCGGCAGGTGGGCCGCCCGAGCCTGCCCTCCAGACGTCGACCGGCGGCGCGGCGGCGAGGGTGACTGCGGATTCGTCCGCGAGAGGCGGGTCCGAACCCTGATCGCCGGCCCACACCCGGATCCTGGCGGGAACGTCGGCCCCGGGCCCGAGGATCGGAACCGCGACGCTGACGAGGCCGCCGGGCGGCACGGCGGCGTCGGCCTGTCCGACCACGGTCGAGCCGACGAGGACGCCGATCGACACCTGTCGAATGGATCGAGCGACCTGAACGCGGACCACGACCACGCCCGGCCCGACGGCGGCGACGTCATTCGGATCCAGGATGACGATCCCACTGAACGCGTGGCGGTTCCTGCCGAGCCTCCGGGATCCCGGGAAGTTCGACGCCTGGCTCCGCCGCCTGCTCGTGAACGCCTGCCGCCACGAGC
>JBGPDX010000249.1:0-2890 GCA_041482475.1 Candidatus Limnocylindria bacterium
ACGAGCACACGGAGCTCGGCGCGATCGCCGAGCGGCAGGGCTCCGAAGCCGGGCCGGACGAGATTGTGGTCAACCGCGAGGACATCGACGCCGTCGGCGCCGCCCTGTCCGCCCTGACGTCCGAGCAACGAGAGACCATCGCCCTTCGGTTCTTCGCCGGCCTGTCGGCCCGCGAGGCCGCCGAGGCGATGGGCAAGCAGGAAGGAACGATCCGCGGACTCCAGTTCCGGGCCATCGCCGCACTCCGCCGGGAGCTCGGGATCGAAGCCGAACCGGACCCGCCGCGGATCAGCACCGTGGACGAACCGAACCGACCATGACACGTAACCGCAGACCGCTGACCGACGACGACGTGGCGCACCGCCTCGCCGCGTACGCCGCTGCCCGCCTGTCGCCGAGCCCGGCCGCGACCGCCCGGATGCGGGCCCAGGTCATGGACGCGGTGCGCGAGACCCCCGCCCGAACGGCGCGGGGCTCCTCTGAGCCCGTCTCGATGGCAGCCCACCGCCGCACGCCGACCCGGCCGCGACGGGCGCTCGCCGCGCTCATGGCCGCCGCGCTGTCCGTGCTGCTGCTCACCGGGGTCGCGTTCGCGTCCGGGCCGGGTGGCCCGCTGTATGGCCTCAGGCTGTGGGTCGAGACCGTCTCGTTGCCGTCGGAGCCGGGCGCCCGCACCGACGCCGACGTCAATCGCCTCGACGCCCGGGTGGACGAGGCGGTCGGCGCTGCCCGGAACGGCAACGGCTCGGCGATCGCCGCGGCGCTGGCGGCCTATCGCGAGATCCTCCAGGACGCGCTCGATTCGGCCTCCCAGGTCAACGCGCGGAACGACCGCCTCGAGGCCGCGCTCCTCCGCCATCAACTGATCCTGGCGACCCTGCTCGCGAACGCCCCGGATCCAGCGCGCGACGCCATCGAGAAGGCGATCGAACGGAGCGACGAGGCCGTCAAGGGCATGAGCGGCGCGGGCCAGGGTGGCAGTCAGGGTGGCGGCAACGGCGGCGGGAAGCCGGGCGTTCACCCAACTCCCCGGCCGGGCGGCGGGCACGGCCCCGACGCCACGCCGAAGGGCGCCCCGGATCGCACGCCGCGCGGCGGGAGCAAGCCGGGCGGCTGATCCCCTCGCCGGGGCGGCTAGGCTGTCGCGATGACGCCAGGCGCCGCCTCGTGGAACTGACGGTCCTGGGGGCTGGACCCGCATACACCGACCGACCGGGCGCCACGGGCGCGTCCTATCTCCTCCGAACGGGTGATGCCGCCCTGCTGCTGGATCTGGGCCAGGGTTCGTTTCCGGCGCTCGCCTCCCGCCTCGAACCGAGCCGACTCGGCGCGATCTTCATCAGCCATCTTCATCCCGATCACTTCATCGACCTCGTCCCCCTCCGCCATTACCTCCGCTTCGAGTTCTCGCCGCCCAGGCGCCTGACGGTGCACGCTCCGGCGGGGTTGGCGAAGCGGCTCGACGACCTGCACGCAGAGCCCGGGTTCGCGACGGCCGTCCTCGACGTGCACGACCTGCGCCCCGGGCGCACGACGGTCGGGCCATTCGAGGTCGAGGCGGTTCCGGTGCTCCATGCGCAGGACAGCTTCGGCTTCCGGGTGACGGCCGGCCCCGGCCCGGGACTCGTCTACTCCGGGGACTGCGGCCGGTGGGAGGATCTCGTCGCCGCGACGCAGCCCGGAGATGTGCTGCTCGTCGAGGTGTCGTTCGGGCCGGGGCCAGTTCCGGCCGGCGCATTCCATCTCGATGCGATCGCAGTGGCGGAGCTGGCAGCCGCGACCAGGCCGTCGCGCGTGCTGCTGACCCATATCCAGATGGGTTTCGACCGAGAGGCGACCGTCGAGGCCGTGGGGGCCCGGTTCGACGGCCCGGTCGACCTCGTCGAGCCAGGATACGTCACGACGATCTGAGCCGGCATGAAGAGGCCGGAGTGGGTTTGAGACCCACTCCGGCCCGATCGCGCTCGGGGACAGCGAGCGGCTACCGCCGCCGGGCGAGGCTCCGGTTAGGCGTGAGCACGAGGATGGTCGCGAGGAGCGCGGCGAGGGCCAGGAGCACGATCCGCCACGAGTCCGAACCGGTCGTCGCCTGCGAAGCGAGCGTATCGGTCGGCGGCAGCGTGACGTGCGGCGTGCCTGTCGCCCCGCTGACGGTCCCGCCCGGCGTGGGCGTGGCGTGGACCGGCGTGTTGTCGACGAAGACGATCGTGGTGCCTCCCTCGTCGTCGAAGCACTTGATCAGGCCGGTGAAGTCGTAGATGCAGGTTCCGTCACGCCCGTTGACCTCGACGAGGATCGGGCCGGTGCCGGTGAACCCAGTCGGAACGACGACTTCGACGACCCAGTACTTGCCGTTGGGCAGCTCGGTGTAGTCGAGCTGACCGCCGGTTGCAGCATCCGGACCCGAGACGAGCTCGTCACTGCTGTTGAAGATGCCGTCGCCGTTGTCGAGATAGATCGAGAACGAGGCGCCGCTGAGCGGAGTGTCGTCCTCCGTGTCGGCCGTGCCCTTGTTGTCGACCTTGAGGATCGTCAGGTCGCCGACACCGTGCGGGGTGGGGGTCGGGGTCGGCGTCGGGGTGACCTCGGGCGTCGGGCTCGGGGTCGCGGTCGGCGTCGGCGTCGGGGTCGCGGTCGGCGTCGGCGTCGGGGTTGGCGTCGGCGTCGGGGTTGGCGTCGGCGTCGGCGTCGGCGTCGGGGTTGGCGTCGGGGTTGGCGTCGGCGTCGGGGTCGGGCATTCCTCGTTGTCCGAGCAAGGCGTCGGGGTCGGGGTGACCTCGGGCGTCGGCGTGGCCTCAACGCACTCGACCTTGAAGACCTTCGACTTCGCCTTCTCGTCCGTCTGGTCGTTTTTGCCGTACAGGGTGGCCTTGTAATGGCCCGGGTCGAG
>JBGPDX010000250.1:0-2887 GCA_041482475.1 Candidatus Limnocylindria bacterium
GTCATCCGCCGTCTCGCCGCCCAGGGCCTGCTGCCGCCGGGCTTCCGGGCGGAGGTCCCGGCGTCGCCGCGGGTCCTGACGGTCGCCTGAGGTCCGTCGCCACGCCCGCCGGCGGGCTCCGGCGGCAGGTCCCATCCGTCCACGCCCGTCAGCTGCCTCAGCTGCCTCCGCCGCCTCCGCCTCCGGCGTACGCCGCACCGACGTCTCGGTCGGCCGCGTCGAGCCGGCGTTCGGCCAGCGTCAACCGCCAGACCCAGGCGCTGTAGGCGAGGATGAGGCAGGTCACCGTCAGCGCCGCGAGCAGCAGGGCCGGCTCGACCGCGAACAGCGGCGGCCCGGCCCCGTGCCGGTCGACCGTGCTGACCGGGAACTGGAACGGATAGACGTACGTGGGCAGCAGGCCCTGGTAGCTCGTCGCCCAGGCGGACGGCAACGGGAGCGCCGAGAGGTTCGGATAGAACACGACGAACTCGGCCACGACCGCGGCCACCAGCCCGATCACGAAGCGCCGGGCATCGCGGGCGGTCGCGACGACGACCGCCAGCGCCGCCAGCGGGATCCCGACGACGATGGCGATCGGCTCGACGGCGATGTTGTGGAGCGTGATGATCGGGATGTCGCTGAACCAGGCGGATGCGATCCACAGTGCGACGACCGCTCCGATCCCGCTGCCGAACAGCGGCCATAGCTGTCGCGAACCCTCGGGCGAGTCGAGGTCGGAGCGGTCGAGGCGGACGAACTGGACGACGACGATCAACACGGCCAGGCCCACGACGACGGCGATCGCCAGCGCCCGCGCCGTCATGACGAAGTCGGGGATGACCGTCGGGCAGGCCTGCGAGCCCGGGTTGACCGCGGTCACCCTGACGAAGCCGCACAGCGGCCGATGGAACAGCCACATCGCGGCCGGCGCCACGATCGCGGCCGCGGCGGCGAGCCTGGCCAGCAGCCAGGCGCGGGCCGACGCCCCGTGCCACAGCTCGGCGATCAGGTAGGCCAGGGCCATGACGACGAACGGCAGACCGGTGTAGTAGTGGTACTGGAAGGCGGCCCGGTCGATCCGCGCCCAGGCGATCCACTGGCAGGCGAACGCGATCGTGACGAGGCTCAGCCCCAGGCTCCGGCGGCGGAACGCCTGCCACGCAGCGAACGCCAGCGCCGGCACGCCGAGCCACCAGATGACGAGGTTGCCGGCGTCGTAGATGGCCCCCGCGGTGCCGGCGGCGAACGACTGCTGGTAGAACCAGACCGGCTTGAGGTCGAACGGCCAGGCCCACCACGGCGACGAGGCGGCGTGGGCCGCGGACAGGGTGTTGTGGTAGTTGTACATCTGGGCCGTGAGGTCGAGCAGCGTCTGGCCGTTGTGGCCGGGCGGCCAGGTGTCGGTGATCCGGTGGCTCTCGATGAACGCCCACGGCAGGTACGAGATGACGTACACGACGACGGGGATCGCGAGCAGCGACAGGACCGTCCAGACGACGGGCAGGCCGAACGCCCAGCCCGGTCTGAGCCAGCCCTCGGCCGGCGGTGCGGCCGGCTCGAGGAGGCGGATGGGGTCGTCCGGCGCGGGCGGTCGCGCGAGCGGGCCGAAGCCTGACCGGCCGGCCAGCCAGAAGGCGCCGGCGACCAACAGGCCCAGGGCCACCAACCCGAATGCCGCGTGCAGCGGCGTGACCGACAGCGATCCCAGGTGGAAGGCCGCGTCCATCTTCCCGACGGCGAGGGCGACGAGTGCGACGCCGATCCCGGCCGCCGCCGGCGCGGCGACGGCGAAGCGGGCCTCGTCCATCGACCAGGCGATCGGATGGAGGATCGTCACGAGGACGGTCACGACCGTCAGAGCGATCATGATCAGCATGAAGGTGAGGTTGCCGCCGGTCTGGCCGGCCGGGACGCTGATCGCGAGGTAGCCGAGGACCGTCGTCGCCAGGATCATCCCGGCGATGAGGACCATCCGCCCGAGGGCGCTCCGAGCCAGGATGAGGATGCCGAGCGCGCCGATCGCGTAGGCGGCCACCCACTTCGAGGCGAGGGCCAACCCCAGCAGCACCCCGATGGCCGGCAGGGCGACCCAGAACGCGCCCCGCCAGCGCCACGCACCCGTCCAGATCGCCGCGAACAGGGCGTAGGCGGCGACGATGAACAGCCCGACATAGGCGTCGTTCATGGCGATCCGCGACTGGACGAAGAACATTCCGTCGAACAACGTCAGCAGGGCGACGAGCGCCGCCACACTCCGGCGTCGGAAGAGGATCCGGGTCAGCACGTAGAGCAGGGCCGCCATCGCGGCGCCGGCGAGGACGCCGGGCAGCCGCCAGGCGAAGGCGTGCTGGCCGACGTCGACCGACGACGCCGTTCCGCCCGCGGCGAAGGCCAGCAGCTGCTGGCGATCGCTCGACTGGTACAGCTCGTTGGTGTCGATGGCGACGGCTGCCGGCTTCCAGGCGAGCGGCACGTCGGCGTAGACGGCGTTGGCGTGCGGCTCGACGACGTAGATCGTGGCCACCTCGCTGCCGGGACGGCCCGCCGGCGGCACGCCGAGCACATGGACCTGCTGGCTCGCGGCGTCATAGCCCACCCACGAGCCCGCGCCCGGCAGCGGGAAGGTCGGTCCCCGCGCGGCGGCGTCCTTCGCGTTCGAGCCGCCGACCGTCACGATGGCAAGCTGGGGTCCGGCCGGTGGGTTGGTCGTCACGTAGAGCTTCGGCTCGTCGACGCCGTCGACGAGGGCGAGGCCCTGGGCGCCGCCGTCCATCGCGATCGACTGGACCACGGTTCCGTTGGCCGGCGAGACGAAGGTCACGCCGCCGCTGTCGGCGACGGCGATTCGCGGCACGGACTCGACCGACAGCCCGGCCAGGCGCTGGTCCGAGATCGCGGCGTCGAC
>JBGPDX010000251.1:0-2879 GCA_041482475.1 Candidatus Limnocylindria bacterium
GCGTTTCGACCGTCGGGGCCGGCCAATCCGCGTCGTTCGGGATCCCAACCTGGCGATTCATTTCACCCGGTGACACGAAGGGCGCGAGAGGTCGCCCCGCGGATGGACGCTGCGCCCGTTGGTTCACCCGCTGAAAAACCGATGCCCGAATCCGGCCGAAACCGGGCCCATGAGGGACCTCGCCTATACTCGCCCTCCCGTGCAATTGATCGACCTCCGATCCGACACCGTCACGCGGCCCACGCCCCAGATGCGCCGGGCGATGGCGGAGGCGGAAGTCGGCGACGACGTCTTCGGCGACGACCCCACCGTCATCGCCCTCGAGGCCCGTGCCGCTGAGCTCCTCGGCAAGGAGGAGGGGCTGTTCGTCGCGAGCGGCACAATGGGCAACCTGGTGGCCCAGATGGCGCACCTGTCGCGGGGCCAGGAGACGATCGCCGGACGCGATCACCACATCGTCGTCGACGAGGCGGCCGGTCATGCCGTCGTCGTGGGGACGAGCATCCGGCAGCTCGCCGAGCGACCGGACGGCACCCTCGACCCGGACGAGGTCGCGGCCGCGTTCCGCGATCCGCTCGACCCGCACGAGCCGATCACCGGCCTGATCGCCCTCGAGAACACCCACGCTCATTCGATGGCCCAGCCGTTGACCGCCGCCTACACGGCGCGGATCGCCGCCATTGCCAATGAGCGCGGCATCCCGCTCCACGTCGACGGCGCCCGCTTCTGGAATGCCGCCGTGGCGCTTGGCGTGACCGGTCGAGAGCTCGCCGCGCCCGCCGATTCGGTGACCTTCTGTCTCAGCAAGGGCCTCGCCTGTCCGGTCGGTTCGGTGGTCGTCGGCCGCGCGGACTTCATCTGGCGCGCGCGCCGGGCGCGCAAGCTGGTCGGTGGCGGCATGCGCCAGGTCGGCATCCTCGCCGCGGCCGGGCTGGTCGCGCTGCGCGACGGCTCGGCCGGCATGATCGACCGCCTGGCCGAGGATCACGCCAACGCCCGCCGGCTGGCCGAGGCCCTGTCCGGGATGGCCGGGGTCGTGTCGCCGGGCGGGATCGCCCAACCGTCGGAGGGTCCGCTTGATCCGGGTCGCGTCCGGACGAACTTCGTGCTGTTCCGCGTCGAGCGGGATCGCGCGGCGTTCCTCGAGGCGGTCGCCGCGCGGGGCGTCCTCATGGTCGCCTACCCGCACGGCCAGATACGGGCGGCCACCCACTACGGCGTGACCACGGCCGACATCGACACGACCATCTCGGCCGCCCGGGCGGCCCTCGCCGAGACAGCCACCATACCGGTCGCGGCCCGCGCCTGACCCTGCCGCCGCCGGGCCCCCCGCGCCCGCCGGCACCGAACAATTCCTGGAGGACCCGAGTGACGCTCTCCACCGAGCCGCAGCTGACCCGGCCGGGACCGGCCGCCGACCGCGGCCGCCTCGACGACGAGCTCTACGACCTGGTCGAGGCGAGGTTCCGGCGGATCGTCCGCGACAACCCCGTCGTCGGGACGTACCTGGGCATCCACACGGACGACGACCGGCTCGGCGACGGCAGCCGGGACGCACTGCTTGGGGAGCTGGAGGCGGACAAGGCTCACCTCGCGGCGGTCGACGGCCTCGACCCGAACGGCCTGTCGAGCGAGGCGCGTCTCGAACGGGAGCTCGAGCTGCACAACCTCCGCCGCTCGATCTTCGACACCGATGCCATCCGCACCTGGGAACGCCGCTCGACGGCGCTCGATGCCGCCGGCGACGCCCTGTTCCTGCTCTTCGCCAGGGATTTCGCCCCCCTCGCGGAGCGGCTCGTGTCGATCGCCGGCCGCCTTGAGGCCCTCCCGGCGCATCTCGGCCAGCATCGGACCCGGGCGACCGTGCCGCAGGTCCGCCTGTGGCAGGACCTCGAGATCCGTTCCGCCGCCGAGCTCCCGTCGTTCATCGACGAGATCCTGGCCGCGGGCGCGATCCTGGGCGACCCGGAGCGGAAGCGCCTGACGCGCGCCGCCGATGCCGCCCGCCCCGCGATCGCGGACTACGCCGCCTGGCTGACGGCCAGCCTCGATCACGGGACCGATGACTGGATGCTGGGCCGCGAGCGCTACGACGCCCTCGTCGGGCTGCGCGCGTTCGACGGCCTCGACGCCGACACGATCCTCGAGATCGGCTGGAAACAGCTGGCCGAGAACAAGGCCGCCCGCGTCGCGGCGGCCGCCGAGATCGACCCGGGCGTCGACGAGCCGACGGTCGTCGACCGGATCAAGGCCGATCATCCGGCTACCTTCGAGGAGGCGCTCGAAGCGTACCGCGACGCCATGCTCCGGGCCCGCGAGCACCTCATCGACCACGACATCGTGACCGTCCCCGACAGCGAGCGGATCGCCGTGCTCCCCACGCCGGAGTACCTCCGCAACGTCGTCCCGTTCGCGGCCTACTTCGAGCCGCCGAAGTTCGACCGCGACCCGTCCGGGATCTACATCGTCACGCCATCCGTGGACGGCGACCCGAACGCCATGCGCGAGCACAACTTCAGCTCGATCAGCAACACGAGCATCCACGAGGCGTACCCCGGCCACCACCTCCAGCTGTCGGTGGCGACCGCCCATCCCAGCCTCACCCGGATCCTGACCGACGCCCCGGAGTTCGTCGAGGGCTGGGGGATGTACTCCGAGCAGATGATGCGCGAGCAGGGCTTCGACGACGCCCCGAACTTCCGTCTGAACATGTACACGGACGCGATCTGGCGGGCCTGCCGGATCATCCTCGACATCCGGATGCACCGCGGCGAGGTCCCCGTCGACGAGGCCATCCGGTTCATCGTCGAGCAGACGAGCTTCGAGGAGCCCAACGCGCGGGCCGAAGTCCACCGCTACACCTACACCCCGACCTACCA
>JBGPDX010000252.1:0-2845 GCA_041482475.1 Candidatus Limnocylindria bacterium
ACCGAGCTCAGGGCCATCGCCGCGGCCGCCAGAATCGGGTCGAGCAGGACGCCGGCGAAGGGATAGAGGGCGCCCATCGCCACCGGGATCAGGACGACGTTATAGGCGAAGGCCCAGAACAGGTTCTGCTTGATGTTCCGCATCGTCGCGCGCGACAGAGCGATGGCCACGACGAGACCACGCAGGTCGCCGCCCATCAGCGTGACGGCGGCGGACTCGATGGCGATGTCGGTCCCGGTCCCGATCGCCACGCCGACATCCGCCGACGCCAGGGCCGGCGCGTCGTTGACCCCGTCGCCGACCATGGCGACGGCCTGACCCTCGGCCTGAAGCGCCCGAACCTGGGCCGCTTTCTCATCCGGCCGGACGTCGGCCAGGACGCGGTCGACGCCGCACTCGGCGGCGATCGCTCGGGCGGTAGTCGGGTTGTCGCCCGTCAGCATGACCACCGTGAGCCCGAGCCTGTGGAGCTCGGCCACCGCGGCGGCAGATCCGGTCTTCAGCGTGTCGGCGATCGCGATGACCGCGGCCGGACGCCCGTCGATCGCCACGAAGACAGGCGTTTTGCCAGCCCCGGCGAGTGCTTCAGCCGCATCGGCAAGGGGTCCGACGTCACTACCCAGGAACGTCGCCCGCCCGACGAGGACCTCACGACCGTCGATCGATGCGCGCACACCCTGACCCGAGATCGCGTCGAAGGCGTCGGGGTCGCCGATGGGCAGTCGGCGTTCGTCGCGAACATAGCGAACGATGGCCTCCCCAAGTGGGTGTTCCGACCCGCGCTCCGCGGTTGCGATCAGTGCCAGGAGCTCGTCCTCGGGCGGAGCCCCATCCGCGCGGACGACGTCGGTCACTCGAGGCTTGCCCTCGGTCAGGGTTCCGGTCTTGTCGAGCACCACGGTCCGCACCTTGTGCAGCCGCTCCAGTGCCTCGGCGTTGCGGAACAGGACGCCGTTCTCGGCGCCCTTGCCGGTACCGACCATGATCGAGGTCGGGGTGGCCAACCCGAGCGCGCACGGGCAGGCGATGATCAGCACCGCGATCGTGTTGACCAGCGCGATGTTGAACGCCGGAGCCGGTCCGGCCAGGAACCAGGCGACGAACGTCAATGCGGCGAGACCGAGGACGACCGGCACGAAGATCCCCGTCACCGAGTCGGCGAGGCGCTGGATCGGAGCTCGTGAGCCCTGCGCCTGCCGGACGAGCTTGACGATCTGGGCGAGGACGGTGTCCGAACCCACCCGGGTCGCCTCATAGGTGAACGAGCCCGAGCCGTTGAGCGTTCCGCCGATGACCTCGTCGCCGGGCTTCTTGCCAATCGGCATGCTCTCGCCGGTGACCATGCTTTCATCGACCGCCGAGCGGCCGTCGCGGACGACCCCATCGACCGGGATCTTCTCGCCCGGACGGACCATGACGACCTCGGCGATCGCGACCTGGCCGATCGGAATGTCGATTTCGGCACCGGCGCGGATGACGCGAGCCGTCCGCGGTGCCAGGCCGATGAGCTTGCGAATCGCGTCGGAGGTATGGCTCCGCGCACGGGCCTCGAGGAACCGGCCGAGCAGGATGAGGGTGATGATTGCCGAGGCGGTGTCGAAATAGAGCGCCAGCTGACCGTTCGAGCCGATCCCGGCCGCCTTGAAGAAGCCGGGAAACGCGATCGCGGCGACGCTGTAGCCATACGCGGCACTCGTGCCGACGGCGACGAGGGTGTTCATTTCCGCCGTGAGATGCCGAAGTGCGTTGAATGCTCCGCGGTAGAACGGCCAGCCGGCGTAGAACTGGACGGGCGTCGCGAGCGCGAGCTGGAAGAACGGATCAGCGAACAGCGCCGGGAGCCCAGGCGCAATCGTCATCCGGGCGAGACCGAGCAGGATCGGCAACGTGAGGACTGTCGCCACCATCAGTCGGCGACGGATGTCGGCGAGGTGCCGATCGGCGAAGGTGGGCTCCTGTGCCCTCGTGTCGTCGACGTCGATCTGGTCGACGCGAGCGACATACCCCGCGGCCTCGACCGCCTCAGCAAGGCCGGCGACGGTGGTTCGGCCTGGATCGAACCGGACCGTGGCCGCTTCTGTGGCGATGTTGACGTCGGCGGCCTCGACCCCGTCGACCTTGTTCAGGAATCGGGTGATCCGGTTCACGCACGAGGCACACGTCATGCCCTCGATCGGGAACGACACGATCTCGATTGGCTGCACAGGGGCGCTCACCGACAGGTCTCCTGATACTCCTGGTGAGTATTGTCCATGACGAGCCCCATCGCGTCCAGCGCCGAGGCGGCGGGCTCGAGGCCAATGATGCTCGGCAGCGCCTACATCCCGAGCGAATAGAGGAGGCCGAAGCTCATGGCGATGACGGCGATCGCCAGGACCGTCTTGACCGCCCCGCCGTTGGTCCGGTTCCACCGCCCAAGGGTCCCGAGGACCCGTTTGTTCGAGACAAACAGGAGGAACGCGACGAGTGGCGCGATGAACGCCAGGTTGTAGAGGGCGAGCAGCGCCAGACCGACTGGACCACCGCCGGATGCGTGGAGGACGGCGATGACCTGCAGGTAGATCGCTCCCGAGCAGGGCACGGTGCAGATCCCGACGAGGACGCCGGCAAGGAGCATGCCGGCCAGACCGCCACGCTGTATCGCGCGGTGCATCCAGCCGTGGGTGCCCGAGGGCGCCACCATCGATGGCCCGATGCCGGGCAGGAACACGTCCTTGAGCATCCACAGCGCCATCACGAGCGCGAGTACCGACGCGGCACGAGCGACGAGGTGGTCCTGGCCCAGCCAGCCCAGGAAGCCAAAGAGCCCGAGGCCGATGAGGAAGTACGTGATCCAGACGGCCCC
>JBGPDX010000253.1:0-2792 GCA_041482475.1 Candidatus Limnocylindria bacterium
ACCTCGACCTCGCCCATCGAATCGCGTTCCGTGCGGGTTGGCCGGCTCGGGTCGGTGGCGGTCACCGTTCGATTGTAGGGCGGCCCCGCCGGACATTCGGAGGCCGTCCCGTAGACTCCCCGCGATGGACGTGCGGCCCCCACTCTTCCGCAAGGTGATGGGCCATTTCGTGACCGGCGTGACGGTCGTCACGGCGTTCGACGGCGAGGCGCCACAGGGCATCACCGTCAACGCCCTCAGCTCGGTCTCGCTCGAGCCGCCGCTCGTCATGGTCGCCCTCGACCGGCGCCGCTTCATCACGCCCACCGTCCGCAAGGCGGGCCGCTACGCGGTGAACATCCTGGCGGAGACCCAGCAGGCACTGTCCGACTGCTTCGCCGGGGCGCCGGTGACGCCCGGCCGCGACGCGTTCTGCGGCGCGGCGTGGCACGCCGGAGGGACGGGTCTGCCGCTCCTGGACGGCGCCATCGCGACGCTCGAGTGCACGGTCGTCCAGACGTTCTCCGCCGGCGACCACGACCTGTTCGTCGCTCGAGTCGACGCCCTCGCCAGCGACGAGCGTCACCCGCAGCCGCTCCTCTTCTACCGGCGCCGCTACCTCCGGATCGAGCGCGCCCAGAGCGCGCCGGTCGAAGGCAAGCAGGACGGCTAGGCGTGCCGACCGTCGCGGCGAACGGCCTGCGAATCGGGTACGACGTCCACGGCGCCGGGCCGCCGCTCGTCCTGCTCCACGGCGCGACCTCGATCGGGGCGGAGGACTTCGCCGCCCAGATCCCGCTGCTGTCGCGGGCCTTCCGGGTCCACGTTCCGGACGCCCGCGGCCACGGCCGAACCGCCTGGGATGCCGCCCGCGGCTTGCGCTACGACTGGCTGGTCGACGACCTCGACGCCTTCGTCAACGCGCTGGGCCTCGCCACGTTCCACCTCCTTGGCTTCTCGATGGGCGCGATGACGGCGCTCCAGTTCGCCGTCCGGCGGCCAGACCGGTTGCGGACGCTGGTCATCGTCGGCATCACCACCCAGCGCGAGCCGCGGGCGAGCGTCGCCCGGCAGCTGATGGATCCGGCCCGCATCGATCGACAGGATCCCGACTTCGCGGCGCTGCTCGCCCGCCGCCATGACGCCGGCCAGGGCGTCGGGGCGTGGCGCCGTCTGCTGCCGGCGATCGCCGCCGACGTGGCCGTCCAGCCGCTCCTCACGCCGCGCGACCTGCGGTCGGTCGACGCGCCCGCCCTGGTCGCCTGCGGCGACCGCGATCCGTTCGCCCCGGTCGACGACGTCTGGGGGTTGCAGCGGCAGGTCCGCGACGGGCGCCTGCTCGTCGTGCCCGATTGCGG
The DNA here is from genome assembly GCA_041482475.1 of Candidatus Limnocylindria bacterium. Lineage (GTDB taxonomy): Bacteria > Chloroflexota > Limnocylindria > Limnocylindrales > CSP1-4 > JACDAV01. The sequence goes on from JBGPDX010000253.1 coordinate 1,338, forward strand.
CCACGAGGTGACGGCTCGCCGGCCGGGTGTGTTCAACGAGGCGCTCGGCGGTTTCTACCGGTCGACCGAAGCGGTCGCCGCACAGCGGGCGACCGCCGGCGGCGATTCCGCCACATAGCCCAGCGAAGCGGAGATGACGACATGACGACGCTCCTCGCCCTCTACCGGCGTCCCGACGGTAGCGCCGACGCCGTCGCCGAGTTCGAGCGCCGCTACACGAACGAGCACCTGCCGCTCGTCGCCCGGACGCCGGGGCTCCGAAGCATTCACGCCCAGCGGATCGTGGCGGCGCTCGGAGGCGACACGGACCTGATCCTCGTCACGGCCATGGACTTCGACGACCGTGACGCCCTCGACGCGGGGCTGCGGTCCGATGAGATGCGCGCCGCCGGCCGGAACCTTCGCGAGATCGCCCCGGGACTGTCGACGCTGCTGGTCCTCGAGGACGCGCCCGACGTCGCTCCCAGGGTCGGGGCCTAGGCCCGCCTCGCCGCGAGGGGCCGATGGGCTACTGTTGACTGCCGACACCGGAGGGAGCCCATTGACCGACCGCCCGCCGTCGACGGCCAGCCGTCGATCGAACGACATCGCCGGCGACGGCCCGAGCCGGGTCAGGGTCGAGTCGCCGGCCCGGGCGTCCAGCGGCGAGGTCGCCGGCGTCGCTCTCGTCACGATCGACCGCGAGCAGGCGCTCAACGCCCTCGACTTCGCCCTGATCGCCGAGCTGACCGACGCGCTCGAGGCGCTCGACGTCGATCCCGCCTGCCACTGCATCGTCCTGACCGGGGCGGGCAGCCGGGCGTTCGCGGCCGGCGCCGACATCAAGGAGCTGGCCGGCCAGACGCCGGTCAGCCTGACCGTCGACAACCATTTCCACCGCTGGGAGCGGATCAAGCGGATCCGGACGCCGCTGATCGCCGCGGTTCGCGGCGTCGCCCTCGGCGGTGGCTGTGAGCTGGCGATGACGTGCGACATGATCGTGGCCGCGGAGGACGCCGAGTTCGGCCAGCCGGAGATCCGCCTCGGCGTCATGCCCGGCGCCGGCGGCACGCAGCGCCTGACGCGCGCCATCGGCAAGGCCAGGGCGATGGAGATGATCCTGACCGGCCTAACGATGGGCGCGCGCGAGGCGGAGGCACGCGGCCTGGTGACGCGCGTCGTCGCTCCCGAGGCGACCCTCGATGTCGCCCTGGAGCTCGCCGGCCAGATCGCGGCGATGCCCCCGCTCGCGGTCGTCGCCGCGAAGGAGGCGATCAACCGGGCGTTCGAGGTATCGCTCGAGGCCGGCCTGGAGTTCGAGCGGCGCAGCTTCTTCCTGCTGTTCGGGAGTGAGGACCAGCGCGAGGGCATGGCGGCCTTCGCCGAGAAGCGGCCCCCGACCTGGTCGGGGCGCTGACCGGGCGCGCGGCAAGGAGGACGCGTGAAGAAGAAGGCGAACGACGCGCGGGACGTGGG
>JBGPDX010000254.1:0-2787 GCA_041482475.1 Candidatus Limnocylindria bacterium
AGCATATCGACCTGCTTTCCCGGGCTACGCCCGCACGGGGGGGGTTGGGCAATGACAGGTCGCCCCCCCTCTTCAACTTGTACCAGCCAACCACACTACTCGGCGCTGCAAGCCCGGAGACCGCTCGTTACAACCAAGCGACGAGTCAGCTGCTCACGAGCGACTCGACGATGCCCACGGCCGCGGCCGGCGACGGCATCTTCGCGATCTCGGCCTGCACGCGATGCGCGGCGTTGCGGTATTTCGCGTCCGACAGCACACGCGCGACCGCCTTGCGGACCGCGGCCGGGGTCAGCTCCGCCGGCATGATGCGGATGGCCGTTCCGGCCTTGACGCTCGCCTGGGCGTTGTCGAACTGGTCGGCGCCACGCGGCACGACGACCATCGGCAAGCCCTTGGCCAGCGCCGCGAGCACCGACCCGGAGCCGCCATTGGTGACGATCGCGGTGGCGTGGCGCAAGATCGCCGACTGCGGCACGAAGCGTTCGACGTGGATGTTGGGCGGCTGCGCACCCAGCTCGGCCGGGTCCAGGTTCGGGCCCGTCGTGACGATGACGTTCAGGTCCTCACCCACGAGGCCCTCGAGCAGGACGCGGAAGGCCGGCGCATCGTTGAAGACCGTGCCGAGCGTGACGTACACCGTCGGACGATTGGGCAACCGATCGAGCCAGTCTTGCGCCGCGCCCCCGACCAGGCCGTCGAAGCCGACCGGCCGGACCAGGGCGACGCGCTCGATCGGCGGGGACTCCGGCTGGAGGCTGGGCGGACACGGATCGACGTAGAGATCGCGGAACGTGCCGCCGAACGGAGGAGCCTCGAGGCCAGCCCTGGCCCACAACGGCCCGACCACCTCCGCCGCCTGGGCAAGGATGGCCGACGGAACCATTCGGCCGTACCCATGGTGGACGGATGGCAGGCCCAGCGCCACGGCGACGATCGGCGCGGCGAGCTCGGCGGACTCGTGGACGATGACGTCCGGCCGCCACGAACGCGCCGCCGGCAGGAGTTCCGGCAGGTTCGCCGGCGCCGCGATTCGGGCGAACATGTTCACGAACAACGCCGCCCGCCGCTGTTCGGGTGCCAGGGCCTCCATCCCCTCGCGGTAGGGCCGGAACAGGTTCGTCCGCTCCTCCTGCGACAGGCCCGTCGGGAGCACGTCGAAGCCGGCCGATTCCACCTCTGGCGCAAAGGCCTCGGCGGTGGCGAAGGCGACGTCGTTGCCCGCGAGCGCCAGCGCCCGGGCGAGCGGCACGAGCGGGAAGAAGTGCCCGTATGCGCCGACGCAGGTGAAGAGGATCCGCACCGAACCATCCTAGTGGGGGCGTTGCAGGCCGGGGTATCGTCGGGGCGGAACGAGGATGGACGGGATGACCGAGCGCGTGTCGGACACCGGGGGAGACGCCGGCCTGGAGGTGGACCTGCTGGGCCATTTCCAGCTGCGCTCGGCCGGGCGACGCCTCGAGGGGGCCCACAGCTCCCGCCTCCAGTCGCTCATCGCCTATCTGCTCCTCCACCGCGCCGCGCCGCTGGCGCGCGAGCAGCTCGCGTTCCTGCTGTGGCCAGAATCGTCCGACGCCCAGGCGCTGACCAACCTCCGGCGCGAGCTCCACCTGCTGCGCCGGGCGCTGCCCGAGCCGGACCGGCTGCTCGCGCTCGAGCACCGCACCGTCCAGTGGCGCCCCGACGGCCCGTTCCGCCTGGACGTGTCGGCATTCGAAGCCGCCGTCGAGCGCGGCCGGAACGGCCATGTCGAGTCGCTCGAGGAGGCCGTTCGGCTGTACGACGGGCCGTTGCTGCCGACCTGCTATGACGACTGGATCGGACCGGAGCGGGAGCGGCTTCGGGGGCTATACGTCGAGGCGTCACAGCGTCTCGTGGCCGATCTGGAGGAGCGCCGCGAATACCGTCGCGCGATGCAGCTCCTGCGCGAGCTCATCCAGCTCGATCCGCTCCACGAGCCGGCCTACCAGGCGCTGATGCGGATCGCGGCATTGGCCGGCGACCGATCCGCCGGCCTGCAGGCCTACCACGCCGCCGTCACGAGTCTGCGGCGGGAGCTGGGCGTCGAGCCCGGCGCGGAGACGCGCGCGGCGTACCAGCGCCTGCTCGAGCTGGATGCGACGTCCGCGGCCCCGCCGGCCCAGGGGTCGGCGAGCCACCCGCTCGTCGGACGCCGCCGCGAATGGGCGGCGCTCGTCGACACCTGGGGCACCGTGGCGGACGGCAGCTCCAGGCTCGTCGTCATCCGCGGCGAGGCGGGGATCGGCAAGACCCGCCTGCTGGAAGAGCTCGTCCGCTGGTGCCGCGCGCAGGGCCACAGCGCCGCCTACACGAGGTCCTACGCCGCCGAAGGCGCGCTGGCCTACGCGCCGATCGCCGACTGGCTGCGGAGCCAATCGATAGGCGCCGCCCTCGACCAGCTCGGGCCGATCTGGCTGTCCGAGCTGGCGCGGGTCGTGCCGGAGATCCTGACCGAGCATGGCGACCTGCCCGCGCCCGAGCCGATGACCGAGAGCTGGCAGCGGATGCGCCTGTTCGAGGCGATCGCGCGGGCCGTACGTTCGGCGCCCACTCCCTTGCTCCTGGTCCTCGACGATGTCCAGTGGGCCGACGGGGAGACCCTGGAGTGGCTGCACTACCTCCTTCGCGAAGCGTCGTCGAGTGGAATCCTCATTGCCGTCGGGGTTCGCGCGGACGAGGAGGCCGCCAACCGACCGCTGTCAGGCCTGCTGCTCGACCTGCTTCACGAGGACCAGCTGATCGAGCTGGAATTGTCCGCGCTGAGCG
>JBGPDX010000255.1:0-2772 GCA_041482475.1 Candidatus Limnocylindria bacterium
GCCCAGCGCGCGCGCGGCCTCGACACCGAGGGCAGCGTTCGCGCCCGGCTGCGCGGGGTCCTGCCCCTCGTCGGCCCGGTCATCCTGTCGTCGCTGACCGAGGTCGAGGAGCGGAGCCTGGCACTCGAGGTGCGGGCGTTCGGCCGGCCGGGACGGCGGCACCTGCTGTGGCGGATCGCCGACTCGGGCGCCCAGCTTGCGGCCCGTGCAGTGATGCTCGGCGCTCTGCTGGCCGTCCTCGTGCTGCGTGTCACCGGCGCGTTCCCCCGGCTGCCCTGACATGCTCGAGCTGACGAACGTCTCCTACCGCTATGCCGGCTATGCGAACCCGGTCCTCCACGACATCGACCTGCGGCTCGATGACGGTGAGATCGTCGGACTCGTCGGCCCGAACGAGGGCGGGAAATCGACGCTCTGCCTGGTCGCCTCCGGGCTCGCGCCGGCGTCGATCGGGGGCCACCTCAGCGGCAGCGTGACGATCGACGGCAGATCCACCACCGGACTCAAGACCCACGAGTTGGCCGAGCAGGTGGTCGTCGGCTTCCAGAATCCGAACACGCAGCGCTCCGGAATCGCCGCCACGGTGTTCGAGGAGATCGCCCTGGGACCGATGAACCTCGGCCTCGAGGTCGCCGAGACCGTGGCGCGGACGCGCGAGGCGATCGCGCGGCTGCGACTGGCGCCGATCGTCGAGCGCGACCCACAGCAACTGTCCGGTGGCCAGGCGCAGCTCGTGGCCATCGCCTCGTTGCTCGCCATGCGGCCGCGCCACGTCATCCTCGACGAGCCGACGGCGCAGCTCGACCCGGCCGGAACCCGGCTCGTCGGCGAGGCGCTCCAGGCGCTTGCGGCGGCCGGCACCTCCCTGCTCGTCGCCGAGCACAAGACGGACCTGCTCGACGGCCTCTGCAGCCGGATCGTCGCGATCGACGGCGGCCGGATCGCGATGAACGGCGCGACGGCCAGCGTCCTCTCGGACCCCCGGCTCATCGCGCTCGGGGTCGAACTCCCGTCCCGAATCCGACTGGCTCGGGCGGTCGCCGCGGCCGGGGGAGATCCAGGGCTTGTCGCGGCGGCTCATCCGTGATCGAGCTGGAGCACGTGGCCCACGTCTATTCGAACGGGACTCGCGCCGTCGACGGCGTTTCCCTCGCCATCCCCGACGGGCAGGCGATCGCCATCGTCGGTCAGAACGGTTCGGGCAAGTCGACCCTCGTCCGCCATCTCAACGGGCTGCTTCGGCCCACCGACGGCCGGGTGCTCATCGGCGGTGTCGACGCCGCCACGAAACGGGTGGCAGATCTGGCGCACATCGTCGGGCTGGCCTTCCAGGATCCAGATCGTCAGATCTTTGCCGGCAAGGTGCGTGCCGAGGTCGCGTTCGGGCCACGCAACCTGGGCATCCGGGAACCGGATCTGACCGCCGTCGTGGACGACGCGCTCGAGGCGACGGGGCTTCGCGGCGAGGCCAACACCAACCCGTACGACCTGGGCTTCTCGCGCCGGAAGCTCCTGTCGCTTGCGTCGATCCTCGCCATGCGGACGCCGATCGTGGTCCTCGACGAGCCGACGACCGGCCAGGACGCGCGCGGCGTCGCCCGGGTCCAGGCGATCGTCGGCGACCTGACGGCGGCCGGCCGAACCGTCGTCGCCATCAGCCACGACATGCGCTTCGTCGCGGAGTCGTTCGGGCGCGTCGTCGTCATGCGCGCGGGGAACGTCGTCCTCGACGGCACGCCGGCACAGGTCTTCGATGACCGCAACCTTGCGACGCTCGCCTCGACCTGGCTCGAGGCGCCGCTTGCGGCAATCGTCGGCGCGCGGCTGGGTCTGGGCTCGACCCCGACCGAGTCGGCGTTCGTCGAGGCGCTGCGACGCCGCGATGCGGCGAGCCCTACGGCTCGCGGTTGAACCCCGGCGCGCGGGCGATGACCCACAGGAACCGCGCATCGTGGCGGTCCTCCGGCTCCGCGGCGATGTCCGCGGAGACGATCTCCATCCCCGCGCGCTCGACCAGCCGTCGGTTTGCCCTGGCACCGAAATGGCTGAAGTACATGTCGACGCCCAGCCAGTCGCGCTCGACGCCTCCGGGGTCGTCCTCGACGCCCATCGAGGCGACGAACACCCCACCCGGCCGCAGCCAGCCGCGGACCTGCTCGAGCAATGGAGCCTGCTCGTTGCGTGGGACGTGGGTCAGGGAATAGAAGGCGACGACGGCGTCGAAGCTCGCCGGCGGGAAGTCGAGCGCCGTCATGTCGGACTGGAGGAACGTCGCCGCCGGCACGTTGTGGCGAGCCAGCTCGAGCTGCCTGGCCGAGATGTCCACGCCCGTCACATGGCGGCTTTCCGCCAGCGCGCTCGTCATCGGGATGCCGGCGCCGCAGCCCAGCTCGAGCACATCGGCGCCGGGCGGGATGAGCTCGAGCGCCCGGGCCAGGTAGTGGAGCCGCGGGCCCGACGGCCGCTCCCCGCTCCAGGCCAGATACCGCTCGGCGGCGAGGTCGTATCCGTCTGCCACGATCCGCTTGGGATCGGTCAAACGCCCGACTCGACCAGCAGCTCCACCTCGAACACCTCGCCGTCGACGATCCGCCAGGCCTGCACGGTGGGGATGGCGGTCCCCGGGTCGCCGTCCTCGTCGGACAACGAGACGAGGACGTAGAGCGCGTCCGGGTAGAACGCCTGGCCGACATCGGTCGCCGACGGCCGCGCCGCCGTGTGGGTGTGCGAGTGGACGATCGCCCAGAAGGTCTCGTCGGCCCTGTCGGTCGC
>JBGPDX010000256.1:0-2760 GCA_041482475.1 Candidatus Limnocylindria bacterium
GCGAGGCTGGGGTTCGCCGAGGCGCTGCCCGACCGGCCGCGCGCCGGGGTCGCCGCCGCGTCCTGGGGCGCCGAGCGGATCGACCGGTTCTGGATCGGGCCCGACGGCGATCTCCTCCACGCGGCCTTCGACGGCTCACGCTGGCTCGAGACCGAGTCGCTCGGCGGGACGCCGGCGTCGACACCCGGCGTCGCGGCCTGGGCCGTCGACGAGCTCCAGGTCTTCACGGTCTTCCCCGACGGCGAGCTCTGGCAGCGCTACTGGGACGGCGCGGCGTGGCACCCCTGGGAATCGCTCGGCGGCGAGCTGGATCCCGCCGCGGGCGCCGCGGCCTCATCCTGGTCGGCCGACCGGATCGACGTCTGGGCGATCGGCGTCGACGGCCGGACGTGGCATCGGTTCTGGAATGGCAGCCGGTGGGTCGAATGGGAGCGGCTCGACGATTGACATGGCCGGCCGTCACCGGATCTGCCCACCCGCTCCCGTTGATCAGCAGCTGAAGGAGTCCGCCCCGTGACCGACCTGCGCCTTGGCGCGCTGTGCTGGAACCAGTACACGGACTGGCCGTCGCTGCTGGAGGCCGGCCGTCGGGCGGACCGGCTCGGCTTCGACACGCTCTGGACCTGGGACCACCTCTACCCGATCGTCGGCAGCAGCCGCGGCCCGATCCACGAGGGGTGGCTGACGCTGGCGGCGTGGGCCCAGGCGACCGAACGCATCCGGATCGGGCTGATGGTCGGCGCGAACACGTTCCGCGAGCCGGCCCTGACGGCGAAGATGGCGACGACCCTCGACCACATCTCCGGTGGCCGGGCGATCCTCGGCGTCGGCGGGGCGTGGTTCGAGGAGGAGCACGTCGCCTACGGCCTCGCCTTCGGCGACGGCTTCCCGGAGCGCCTGCGCTGGCTCGGCGAGGCCCTCCCGATCATGCGCGGGATGCTCCACGGCGAGCGGCCGACGGCCGGCGGGCCGCGCTACACGACGCGGGCCGTCCGCAACGACCCGCCGCCGCTGCAGGAGCGGCTGCCGTTGCTGATCGGGGGCGGCGGCGAGAAGGTCACCCTCAAGCTCGTCGCGAAGTACGGCGACGCGAACAACCTCGGCGGCGGGATCGCCAAGGTTCGCCAGAAGGAGGCGATCCTGCTCCGCCATTGCGAGACCGTCGGGCGCGACCCCTCGGAGATCGAGCGGACGACGGGTCTCGGGGTCGTGGTCATCCGCGATTCGCGGGAGGAGGCGCGACGGATCGCGAAGGAGATCTTCGAGCGGAACGGCCGAGCCAGGCCCTGGGAGGACCAGCCGGTCGGGACGCCCGAGGACATCGCCGCGATGATCGCCCCGTATCTCGACATCGGCTATCGCCACATCGTCGCGGGTTTCCCGTCGCCGTACGACGAGGAATCGATGACCCGCCTGGCGACGGAGGTGCGGGCGGCGCTCGTCGGGGCGGCGGCCTCGGCCTGATCGAAGCACGGCGCCGATCGACGCCGGGGCCTCAGCTCGCTGTCGCGGTCGCGGTCGCGGCGTCCGGCGCCGAGTCCTTCACGCGCGCCCGGTGGCGGCGCGCCTTCGCCCGGTTGCCGCAGGTCGCCATGTCGCACCAGCGGCGGCGGCCGGATCGCGACTCGTCGTAGAAGAGCCAGCGGCAGGTGTCGTTCGCGCAGACCCGGATCCGGTCGTCGTGGCCGGCCCCGATCTCGCGGACGATCGGCTCGGCGAGACGGGCGAGGATGTCGTCGACCGGGTCGCCGACGTGGCTGTGGCCGATGCAGGCGCCGTCCGGCCGGGCGACGAGCTCGATCCGCTCGCGCGACCGAAGGGCACGGTTGACCTCGTCGATCGCCGCCGGGTCCGGCGCGCGCTCATGGGCAACGGCGTGGGAGACCTCGCGCAACGCGGTCCGCGTTGCAATCAGGCGACCGAGGACGCGGCCGCGATCGTCCACCGTTCGGCCGCTCGCCTCGAGAACGCCTCGATCGCGGATCACGCCGTTGTCCGCCAGCCAGGCCGCGGCGGCGTCGAGGCTTGTCAGATGTTCGACAAGTGCACCGCCCTTGAGATCCACGGTGTTCAGAAATTCGAAGGCTGTTTCCAGGGGCACGTCCCCGTGGACATGGTCATTTGCGGGCAGATGGCTCGACGCCGGATTCGTGTTCACCTAACCACTCTAATACGGTTGACAGGTTACGCGCAAGCGTGTAGTCTACGACCATAACCAGACAGCCATCACATACCGGTTACATCGCCGGAGTCAGGAGGCCCCGATGGACGCCATCGCCACCTTGATCGCCATCGTCGCCGCGCTCGTCGGCTTCGACCTCGCCGCAGTGCGCTGGGGCGTCGACAGCCGCGATCCGATCGGCGACGACCACGCCCGTTGACCCAGCCGGTCCAACACCATCCCCGCGTCGCGGCGTCCGCATCGCCCCGCGAACGCCCGCTCAGGAGCCCTGACCCATGTATCCCTACTTCGCCCTCATCGCCCTCGACCTCGCCCGTGAGCGGGCGGCCGAAGCCGATCGTCACCGCCTCGCCGCCCTGGCCCGGCGATCCGCTCCGCAGCGGGTCGGGATCGTCCGCCGGTTCGTCGCCCGTGCCGCCGTTGCGGTCGCCCGGGCCGCCGACGAGCGGCTGGTCCGGGGAGAGCTCGCCGTCCACTGAACCGCCGGGCCCCACCCTTCCCGGAGCGATAAGCGCCAGATAAGGCGCGACTGCTAGCGTTCGAAGACAGACGCCCCGCCGACGTCGGAAGTGCCCCCA
>JBGPDX010000257.1:0-2729 GCA_041482475.1 Candidatus Limnocylindria bacterium
GCGAAGAAGCGGACGTCGAAGCGCCGCTCGACGAACGGTGGCGTGACCCATTGGCTGAGCGGGGCGAGCAGCTCGAACCGGAGGGTCACGTCCAGTCGCTCGGCGACCTGTGCCATCGTCGCGGACCCGTCGAGGAGAGCCGCCCTGGCGGCCGTGACCGCTTCCGGATCGGGCGCTGAACCCCGCGGTTCGGCCAGCAGCACGCCGGCCTCTTCGAACAACTCCCGAACGGCGGCAACCTCGAAGGCGAGATCACCGCCGAAGTCGGTGTCCGCCGGATCGACCGCTCCGCCCGGGAAGACGTGCATGTCGCCGGCGAAGACCATCGTCGCCGGCCGGTGCGTCAGCAGGACCTCGAGCCCATCCGGGCCGGGTCGCAACAGGACGACGGTCGAGGCGGGCCGAGGATCCATCACAGGGCCAGCCGGTAGCCCCACAGCCACTCGCCAGGCTCGAACTCGAAGTCGCCGGCGTGGTCGCGCTCGAACCCCAGCGACTCGTACAACAGGTGCGCCGAGCGCATCGATGGTCGCGTGAGGATCACGAGCCCCCTCCGGCGATCGCGGCGGGCGCGGGCGATACACGATTCGACGAGCCTCCGACCGATGCCACGGCCCTGCGCCCATGGCGCGACGGCAAGCATCCGGAAGCCGGCCTCGTCGGCGCGTTCGGTCTCCGCATACGGACCCGGCCCGGGAACGTAGGTCACCGTCCCCAGGAGCGTCCCATCGGGTTCGGCGGCAACGAGCACCGGCACGACCTGTGCCCGCGTGGCGACGTCGCGCAACTCGTCGAAATAGCCGAGATCCGTCTCACCTTCGATCGCCGCGTAGGCGAGCACGCAGACCTCGCCGGCGGCCTCGTACTCCTCGGGCTGCGCCTCGCGGATCTCGAAGGCGAGCGCGTCAGCCATAGAGCAGGGCGGCCAGCGCCTCGGGCTCCGTGACCGGCTGGCGGCAGGCGAAGTTCCGACAGACGAACGCGGTCGGGCGGCCGTCGATGGCGAAGCGGGCCCCCAGCAGGGGCACGACGCTCGTCGCCGGATCGCCGATCGCGATGACCTGGTTCGGCCGGTAGCCCTCGACTGCCGGCGCGATGAGCCGATCCACCTGGGAGTCGCCGGGGTTCGCGACGATCGCCACCTCGTTGACATCGGCCAGGGCGAAGTCGATCGCGCAGAGCCAGTTGGCGAAGCCGGTGGGATAGCGGTCGACGAACCCGACGACGAGGCGCATCGCCCGCTCCGCGGCCGTCCGGTAGCCCCCCTCCCCCGTCAGCGCGGCGAGGCGGAGGAGGACGAGCGCCGCCATCGAATTGCCGGCGGGCACGGCGTTGTCCTGGACGTCCTTCGGCCGGGTGACGAGCCGCTCGTGATCGTCGGCCGTGTCGAAGAAGCCGCCGTCGGGGTCGGCGAAGTGGGCGAGGATGGCGTCGGCCAGCTCTCGCGCCGCCGTGAACCAGCGCTCGTCGAACGTCGCGCCGTAGAGCACGAGCAGCCCGTCGGCCAGGTTGGCGTAGTCCTCGAGGACGCCGTCGCCGGTCGCCCGACTGTCCTTCCACGACCGCTTCAGCCGACCATCGGGCGTCCGAAGTCCGGCCAGCACGGCCTGCGCGGCCCGGACCGCGATGTCGCGGTAGCGCGGCCCATTCGGCAGTCGGGAGGCCTCCGCGAAGGCGGCGATGGCCAGCCCGTTCCAGGCGGCCAGCGCCTTGTCGTCGCGAGCGGGCTGCGGACGTTTCGCCCGAAGGTCCAACAGGCGGCGGCGAAGGTCGGCCAGGTGTCCTTCGGCCGCCGGATCCCCCCGCAGCGTGACCCGCGACAGGATGTTCGTGCCTTCCCAGTTGCCGTCGTCCGTGACGCCGTAGGCCGCGACGAAGACGCCGGCGTCGTCGCCGAGCGCCTCGCGGATCTGTGCCGCCGTCCAGGTGAAGGTGGCCCCTTCGACCCCGTCGGTGTCGGCGTCCTGGCTGGCGGCGAAGGCGCCGTCGGACGTCATCAGCTCGCGGGCCATGTAGTCGAGGACTCCTTCGGCGACCTCGCGGTAGCGCTCCTCCCCCAGCTGCTGCCACGCGTGGAGGTAGGCGCGGGCGAGCTGGGCATTGTCGTAGAGCATCTGCTCGAAGTGCGGCACCAGCCAGATCGCGTCGGTCGCGTAGCGGTGGAAGCCACCGCCCAGCTGATCGTGGACGCCGCCGTCGGCCATCTTGTCGAGGGTCAGGCGGACGATCGCGGCGGTTCGGTCGTCGCCGGCGGCCAGTCGCCGGAGGAGGAACTCGAGCGTCATCGGCTGGGGGAACTTCGGTGCGCCGCCCCAGCTGCCGTTCCGCTGGTCGAACGACTGGATCAGCGCACCCTGGGCCGCCTCGAGGAGCTCGCGGCTCGGCTCGCCGCCCGACGGAAGTCGCTGCCGATCGACCAGGCCGTCGACCAGCCGAACGCCCGCCGCTTCGACCTCCGAGCGCTCCTCACGCCAGGCCCGATCGACCCCCTCGAGGACCTGCCGGAAGCTGGGCATGCCATGCCGCGGCTCGTTCGGGAAGTAGGTCCCGCCGTGGAACGGCCGACCCTCCGGGGTCAGGAAGAGTGACATCGGCCAGCCTCCCTGGCCCGTCATCGCCTGGACCGCGGCCATGTAGATCTGGTCGATCTCCGGCCGCTCCTCGCGGTCGACCTTGATCGGGATGAAGCGGTCGTTCAGGTAGCGCGCCAGCGCCTCGTCCTCGAACGA
>JBGPDX010000258.1:0-2705 GCA_041482475.1 Candidatus Limnocylindria bacterium
GAGCCGGGCGAAGTCGTCGGGCTCATCGGGCCGAACGGGTCAGGCAAGAGCACGCTGCTGCGGGTCGCGGCGGGGCTGCTGACCCCCGGGCGTGGGACGGTCGAGCTCGACGGCCGAGCCGTCAGCGAGCCCGATCCGGCGATCGGCCTGGTGTTCCAGGAACCGCGACTGCTCCCCTGGCGGTCCGTCGCCGCGAATGTCGCCTATCCGCTCGAGCTCGCCGGGTGGCCGCGATCCCGGCGCGACGGACGCGTCACGGAGCTCCTGGAGCTCATCGGACTGGGCGGTTGGGCAGACGCGCGGCCGTCGCAGCTGTCCGGCGGGATGCGCCAGCGCGTCGCCCTGGCCCGGGCGCTGGCGCTCGAGCCGCGCGTCCTCCTCCTCGACGAGCCGTTCAGCGCGCTCGACGCGTTGACCCGCGAGCGCCTCAACCTGGAGCTGCTCGAGCTGTGGGGGAGGACCGGCACGTCGATCGTGCTGGTGACGCACAGCATCCAGGAGGCGATCTTCGTCGCCGATCGGGTCGTCGTGCTGTCGCCCCGCCCCGGGAGGATCGTCGCGAACCTGCCCGTCGGGCTGCCCCGTCCGCGCCGCCTCGAGGCGATCGATGCGGCGGCCGTCCTGCCGCTCGCCGCCGAGATCCGTCGCCGGCTCGAGGCGCCCGTCCCGTGACCCGCCGCGGCGCCACGATCGTTCCGGTCGCGGCCACTCTGGCGATCGCGCTCGCCGCCTGGAAGGCGATCGTCGTCGTCGGCGGCTATCCGACGTTCATCCTGCCGCCGCCGGAGTCGGTGGCCGCCCGGTTCGTTCGGGCCTGGACCGACGGGACGATCGCGCCCCATTTCGGGGCGACCCTCCAGGAGGTCATCCTCGGCTTCGTGGTCGGTGCCGGCCTCGCCCTGGTCATCGGCTACGGGCTGGCTCGTTCGTCGCTCGTCGAGCGGCTGCTGTCGCCCTATCTCGTCGCCGCGCAGGCGACGCCGATCCTCGCCCTGGCGCCGCTGCTCGCCCTGTGGTTCGGGGCCGGTCTCGTCAGCAAGGTCGTCATCTGCGCGCTGATCGTCTTCTTTCCCGTCGCCGTGGCGACGATGGTCGGCGTGCGTTCCGTCGACGCCGGGCTGCTCGAGCTGGGCCGCAGCCTCCGGGCGACGCGCCGCCAGGTTGTCGCCACCCTCGAGATCCCGGCGGCCCTGCCGTCGATCCTCGGCGGCATGCGGGTCGGCGTCACGCTGGCCGTCGTCGGCGCCATCGTCGGCGAATGGGCCGGCGCGGAGCGCGGCCTCGGCGTCCTCGTCAACCTGGCTCGAGGCAGCCTGTTCGACATCCCGCTGATGTTCGCCACGCTGCTCACCATCGCCCTGCTCGGCATCGCCCTGTACGGACTCGTCGTCCTCGCCGAGCGCCGCCTCGTCGGCCCCCGCTAGTTGCTGGAGGTAGTCGTGCCGTCACGCCGTCAATTCGTCATCGCCAGCGTCGGCGTCCTGACCGTCGCGCTCGCCGGCTGCGGCCTGGGCTCGACGCCAACGCCCAGCGGCCCAACCCCCCTGACCGTGGGCCTGGGCTTCATCCCCAGCGTCCAGTTCGCGCCGTTCTACCTCGCCGAGCAGAAGGGCTACTACCGCGACGCGGGCCTCCAGGTCACCTTCCAGAACAAGATCGACCCGGATCTCGTGACCCTGGTCGGGCAGGGCGCGATCGACGTGGGCCTGGCCGACGGCACGAGCGTCATCCCGGCCGTCAGCCAGGGGATCCCCATCCGCTACGTCGCGACGGCCTATCGGGCGTTTCCGTCGATCGTCTTCGCCAGGCGGTCATCGGGAATCGCCGCCGCCGCGGACCTCAAGGCAAAGAGGCTGGGGATCCCCGGTCGCTACGGCTCGTCGTGGATCATGCTCCAGGCCCTGCTCAAGTCGGCGGGGCTCAGCCCGGCCGACCTGACCATCGTCGAGTACCCGGACTTCGGGCAGGGCGCGGCGGTCAAGCAGGGCGCCGTCGACGCCGCCACGGGGTTCGTCAACAACGAGCCGGTGCAACTGGCACTCAGCGGCGAATCGACGGTCATCCTGCGGGTCGATGACGTCGTCCCGCTGCCCGGGCCGGGCCTCATCAGCGGGACGAAGACGCTGGACACGAAGCGGGCGGCCGTTGCCGCCTTCGTGGGGGCGACGCTCCGGGCGATGCGCGAGATCGCGGCCAATCCGGGTGCCGGTGTCGATGCCTCGATCGCGGCCGTCCCGGAGCTGGGCCAGGATCGCGTCACGCAGGAGGCGATCCTGGCCGCCACGATCGACGCCTGGAAGGGCGGCGGCAGCGCCGCGGAGATGGGCCGAATCGACAAGCCCGGCTGGACGAAGTCGGTCGACTTCATGTCCGGGCTGGGTCTCGTCCCGAACCCCGTCACGGTCGACCAGCTCGTCGACGACAGCCTCCTCCCGAAGGGCTGAGCGCCGGCCGGCGAAACGGGTCCTCGTGGGGCCGGTGGGCGGCTCCTCGTGGGGCCGATTGGCGGCTCCCGCCAAAGGCAGCCCATGCAATCGTTTGCATGATCGGCTGGCGGGAAGCGGCCGAATCGGGCACAATAGTCGGTCCCCGCCGCCCCGCGCGGGCCTCCAGGAGTCCCGAGTGAACGGTCGCCCGCCCGCTTCGCCGCTCCGCTCCGCCGTCCCCGTCGAGGACCAGCCGCTCAAGCACGTCATCGACACCTA
>JBGPDX010000259.1:0-2690 GCA_041482475.1 Candidatus Limnocylindria bacterium
GCCGAGGAGATCGAGCTCGGGGCGGGCGACGTGGTCTACCTCGACGAGCCGCCCGGCGACATCCACAGCCAACAGGGCCTGGGCGGGCCGGTCTGGGAGCTCGTGTTCTTCGGCCGCGATCCGGACGCCGCGCCGCGCGCCTATTTCGACCCGGAGACCGGTGCGGTGACCTACGCGAGCTCGGCCCGCTAGCTGAGCGGTGAGCCCGCGCAGCCATCGCGGTTCAGTGGTTCACGCGCGCGCCATCACCCGCCTGTTCGGGACGCACGTCGATCGCCCCGCGAAGCTCTCTTCGACACCCATTCGACCCACAGTTGTTAACACAACGACGATTGACGGCGGCCCGGGGCAGACCGGAGCATTGCGCCAGGACCGGCCCAGGTCCGTTACCTGCGCGCCCGCCGCGGCCCACCGGTCGGTGCGACGCGCCCGATGCCTGAGGGTGACATGACGCAGTCGACGGCCGAAACAGCGCCCGCCATCCACCTGAGCCCACGCGAAAAGCTCGAGATCCTCGGCGCGATCCTGCTGGCGCTGTTCCTCTTCGCGCTCGACCAGACGGTGGTCGGCACTGCGCTTCCGCGGATCGTCACCGATCTCCGCGGCCTCAACCTCTACACCTGGGCGGTCACGATCTACCTGCTGACCGCGACCATCAGCGGCCCGATCTACGGCAAGCTGTCCGACCTCTTCGGACGCCGACCGATCGTCATCTGGGCCGTGAGCCTGTTCCTCATCAGCTCCGTCCTCGCCGGCCTGAGCCAGGAGATGTGGCAGTTCATCGTGTTCCGCGGCCTCCAGGGGCTGGGTGGCGGGGCCGTCTTCCCGGTCGCCCTTGCGGTTGTCGCGGACCTTTACACGCCGGCGGAACGCGGCAAGTACCTCGGCTTCTTCGGCGCCGTCTTCGGCGTCTCGTCGCTGGTGGGGCCCGCGATCGGCGGGATCATCACGGACCGCTTCACCTGGCACTGGATCTTCTTCGTCAACGTGCCCATCGGGCTCATTTCACTCGCGATCCTGTGGCGCCTGCTGCCACCCATCCGGCGGCCGGAGGCGGCGCGCCACATCGACTACGTTGGTGCGCTCGTCTTCGCCCTCGCGATCGCGCCGTTCCTGGTGGGACTCACGAACAAGCGGGGAGGCGAGTGGACGGATCCGGCAGTCGGTGGCCTGATCCTCGTCGGGTTCGCGTTCGGCGCGCTGTTCGTGTGGATCGAGTCGCGGGTGCCCGAGCCGATCGTCCCGCTGGCGCTCTTCCGGATCCGGACATTCAGGATCGCGGTCGCGGCCATGTTCCTGGCCGCCTTCGGCTTCTTTACCGCGGTCATCTTCCTGCCCCAGTGGTTCCAGACGGTCGCCGGCGCGAGCGCGACCGAGTCCGGCTACAACATCCTGCCGTTGCTAGCCGGGTTGATCGTCAGCGCGATCGCCTCGGGTCAGATCGTCGCCCGCGTAGGGCGGTACAAGTTCCTGATGTTCGGGTCGCTGCTGCTGCTCGCCCTCGGCCTGCTCCTCTTGACGAACCTCCACGCCGACACCGACCGGCCGACCCTGTGGCTATGGATGCTCATCGCCGGCGTCGGGATCGGGCCGTCGTTCGCCGTCTTCACGTTGATCGTCCAGAACGCCGTGTCAGCGGAGCGGATTGGCACGGCGACGAGCAGCCTGACCTTCTTCCAGCAGATCGGCGGCACGGTGGGTCTGACGATCGCCAGCACCATCTTCGCCAGCCGCCTGGCGAGCGAGATTCCGATCCAGCTCGCGAAGGCCGGCGTCCCGCAACCGTTTGTCGCACAGTTCTCCGCCGGAGGCGGCGCAGGCACGTTTTCCGCCACTGCCACCGGCGACCTGGGCAAACAGATCCTGGCCGGCGTGCCGGAGCAGTTCCGCCCCGTCGTCGAGCCGCTGATCCCGAACATCGTGCGAGGTTTTCACGAGGCCGCCTCGATCGCCCTCGCCTCGACCTTCTGGGTCGGGATCGTCGGCGCGCTCATCGCGGCGGTGCTGGTCCTGTTCCTCAGGGAGGTCGCGATGCGCGAGACGTTCCACATGGAGGAGCAGGCGGCGACGTCGAGGGCGGACCAGGCGCCGGCCTGACCCTCCGCGTTCCCACTCGCGACCTCAGGTCTCCGGCCAGTCGGCGAGCCAATGGGCGATGAACTGCGTCGGACGCTGATCCAGGCGCCGGGCCGGATCCGCCGCCCTGGCCTTCAGCCGGGCAACGAGCGCGTCCGTCAGCCCCGCGTCATCCGTCATCGACCGATCTTGCCACGTGACCCATGGTCTGGGAAAACAACCAGCCGCCCTCGGGTCAATGAGGGCGGCTGTGTCGTGCGGGGGGATCGGACCGCGGCGCCGCGCCGGCGTGGGTGCGGTGTCGGCGAGGTTCCGCGGGACGGTGTCCGATCGACCGAGGGCGGGAGCGCGTCGATGAGGCCGAGGGCTGCCGAGCGGGTCACCCCGATCGACGACCGCAACCCTACGCCTCCGCGGCGGGTCGCAACCATAGGGTGTTCGTCAGCCGTCGCGGGGCCAGCGATGGGACCGGTGCGCCGGCGCGCCGGTGCACGCGCGCACGTCCTGCTCCGCGGCCGCCGAAGGTCCTGTCGTCGAGGGTCAGCGGTCGACGCGGCTGCGCAGCAGCTCCATGCCCGCCGCCGACTGCCGGTGCGCCCAACCGATCCCATCCC
>JBGPDX010000260.1:0-2670 GCA_041482475.1 Candidatus Limnocylindria bacterium
CACGGTTGCCGACATCGGCCCGGTCATCGAGGCAGCCCGGCGTCTGAGGCTGCCACTCGCCATCCGGGGCGGCGGACACAACGTCGCCGGCAACGGCACGGTCGACGGCGGGATCGTCCTCGACCTGTCCGCCCTCTCCCGGGTCGAGGTCGACCCGAAGGCTCGCACCGTCCGGGTCGAGGCGGGGGCGACGCTCGCATACATCGACCGCGCGACCGAGCCGCACGCCCTCGCCGTGCCGATTGGCGTCGTCAGCGGGACCGGCATTGCCGGACTGACGCTCGGCGGCGGATTCGGGTGGCTCACGCGAGCGTACGGGCTTTCCGTCGACAATCTGATCCAGGCCGAGGTCGTCACCGCAAACGGCGAGCTCGTCCGGACCAGCGCGACCGAACACCCGGAGCTCTTCTGGGGGATCCGCGGGGGCGGCGGCAACTTCGGGGTGGTGACCTCGTTCACCTTCCGGGCGTACCCGCTCGGACCGCGGATCCTGGCCGGTACCTTCATCTATCCCAAGCCCCGCTGGACAGCCGCCCTGCGCGCGTATCGGGACTGGACGGCTGGCCTGCCGGATGCCCTCACCTCGATCGTGACGTTCATGGTCCCTCCGCCCGACTGGGAGCTCGGCAACGAAGCGCTCATGTTCATCGGGTTCGCCTGGGCCTCGCCAAACGTGGCGGAAGGGCAGGCCGTCCTCGAGCGGCTTCGACAGGCCGCCCGACCGGACGTGGAGGTCCTCGATCCGGTGCGCTGGCCCGACTGGCAGGCTGCCTTCGACGCCATCCTGCCGAAGGGCGTCCGAGCGTACTGGAAGAACGCCTCGTTCGACCGGCTCGACGATTCGATGATCGATGCGATCGCCGATCAGGCCGGCCGTTTGACCTGGTTCGGTACGGCGGCCGACGTTCACCACATGGAAGGGGCATTCGGTCACGTGCCCGAGGACGCGACCGCGTTCCCCAACCGGACGGCCCGCTACTGGCTGAACATCTATGGGTACTGGGGCGATCCCGCCGACGACGCCGATCGGATCGCCTGGGTCCGCGGCTTCGCTGGGGCGATGGCCCCGCACGCGATGGCCGGGCAGTACATCAACTTCATGGGCGCGGGGGACGGCCGCGACGACCGTCAGAAGGCGCTGGCGGCCTATGGACGGGAGAAGCTCGATCGACTCGTCCGGGTCAAGCAGAGGTACGACCCGGAGAACCTCTTCCGGATCAACCACAACATCCCGCCCGGGTGAAGGCCGGCGGCTGACCCGCGCCTTTCCTCCCCGGCGGGCTCGAGTCGCCGGTACTACTGGCGGGTTGTGGAGCCGGGGACCACGCGGCGATCCTCCCGGAGTGAACCGATCGTCCCGTCTCCTGCCCGCTCTGCTCATCGTCGTGCTCGGCGTCGTCGCGGCCGGCTGCACGGCAGGGACACCGATCGAGCTTGCCACCCTCCACATCGATCCGACCCCGACGCCGACGCCGAAGCCTCCCACGCCGGGCGAGCTGGCCGCCCGCGCATTCTTCGCCCGCGTCGCGAGCGGGAAGCTGACCTACCACGCCTCAATGAGGGGCGAGGTGGCGGGGGCTATCAGCGGTCTCAGCATCGACGGTGCTATCGACGTCGCCGGCGGCGACTACAGCGAGGTCGTCACCTATACGTTCCTCACGCCGCCCCCCGTGGCGGTCAGCGTCCGCCGCGTCGGGACGCGGAGGTGGGTGCGGGTGGATCGTGGTCGGTGGGAGAGCGTGAGCGAGTCGTCGGCGTTGAACAGCCCGTTTGCCGACCTGAGCACCGATGACGGTGTTCAGCTCGTGCGGACGGAACACGTCGGAGGGAAGGACCTCTACCACCTCGCGATGACCGGCGGTCTGATCATCGCCCCCGACCTCATCCCCGCCGGCAATCTGACCAACGAGCACGTCAACAAGACGAACCTCGAGGTCGTCGTCGACGACAGCGGTCTCCCGTTGTCCGCGACATGGCGGCTTGACGGCGAGGCGCGCGTCTCGGGTCAGCTGCAGGGCATTCGGATCGAGCTCGACCTGACCTTCTTGAAGGTCGGCTCGAAGATCGTCATCAAGGCGCCGTAGGCGAGGCGTTCGGCCCAACGGGCCGCGCACACCGATCAGCTGAAACGGCCGGCCCGTCGAGGGCCGGCCGTCTGACGTTGTTCGACGATTAGCCGGCTGATACTCGCCAGCTGATCGCTACTTGCCGCCCTCCGTGAGGGTCACGGACTGCTTCTGCCAGCCAGCGCCCTTCGTATCGACACTCGAGCCGAGCGCGTCAAGCGCCTTCTGAGCGAGGTCGTTGCGGAACGCCTTCCCGCTCGGTGCCGCCTTCAGGACCTTCGAGTCGATCGAGATCTTGACCGTCCGATCGAAGGCGGCCTGATCCATGATCCCGATCCCGTTCGGTGACGGCCAGATCAGCGCGTTGACCTCGTTCAGCTGCCAGGTCTGATGACCCTTCGGGAGCTTGGCGTCGTGCTTGAGCACGATATCGACGCACTCGGCGGAGTTGTCCCGACAGAAGATCCAGCCACGGAACGACGCCTTCAGGAACTTGACCGCGATGTCCTCATTGCCCGACTTGGCCAGCCAGCCCTCGGACGTGAAGATCGCGTCCTGCAGCATCGACGTGCCCTGGTCTTCCCACTTGATGACGTTCAGGTCC
>JBGPDX010000261.1:0-2659 GCA_041482475.1 Candidatus Limnocylindria bacterium
GCGGAGGAGCTCCTCGCCGGGACGGCCTCGCCCGCGTAGGTTCGATCGGTTCTGCCGAGCCGGGACGTTCGTCCGGGCGGTCGGGCGCCGGACCTTTGGTATCCTCTGCCGCGGAGAGGTGTCCGAGTGGTTGATGGTGCCGCTCTCGAAAAGCGGTGTGCGAAAGCACCGCGGGTTCGAATCCCGCCCTCTCCGCCAGTCACTTGCCCACGGGACGCGCCAGTCCTGCGTTGCCGGCTCCGCGCGCTCGCTCACGCACATTCGAGAGCGCTCGCTCGCGTGCTCTCCGGCGCCTTGGCCTGACACGCCCTGCGGGCAAGTGGGTTGTCTCTCGGAGAGGTCGCCTAGTGGACTATGGCGCCGCACTGGAAATGCGGTTCGGGGCAACCCGTCGCGGGTTCGAATCCCGCCCTCTCCGCCATCTGCGCACGCCGCGCAAACGCCGTGGCGTGCGTTGCCTGGTCCGATCCTCGCTCACGCATCTTCAAATGCGCTCGCTCCGGTTCTCCCCGTCGCCTTCGCCGAGACGCCCGCGCGGCGTGCTGGCGGCAGCACCCAGGTCGAACGGCCTCCACGCTGCGTGCCGATGAACCGACCGTGAGGGCATCCCTGTTATCCTTCCGGGGCCGTGCTAGGCGGGGAACTAGCGGTGCCCTGAACCTGCAATCCGCTCCAGCAGGGCTGAATTCCCACCCGAGGTCTCCGTACTCGAACGCCACCGCTTCGAGCGACGTTGAGGACCGGGTCCCGCGCAGCGGCGACTCGCGAACCGTGTCAGGTCCGGAAGGAAGCAGCACTAAGCGAACCTCGTCGGGTGCCGCGGAACGGCCTGGTCCGAGTCGTTCGTCCCGGCGGGCTCGGGACCGCGGCGGTCGACGGTGGGTGCACGGCACTTCGTCCTCGTCAACCCCCGGACCGCGTCACTCGCAACCAGGAGCGCCGTGAGCTCGACCGCTCCGCATCAGGCCCTCTACCGCCGCTGGCGGGCGCAGACCTTCTCGGAGATCGTCGGTCAGACCGCGGTCGTCGACACCCTCCGCAACGCGGTGCGGGCCGATCGCGTCTCGCATGCCGTCCTGTTCGTCGGCCCGCGCGGGACCGGTAAGACGTCGCTCGCCCGGATCCTGGCGAAGGCCCTGAACTGCACGAACCTCCAGGACGGCGACCCGTGTGACGTCTGCGAGGCGTGTGTCGCGATTCGCGAGGGCCGGGCCCTCGACCTCGTCGAGATCGACGCGGCCTCGAACCGCGGCATCGATGCGATCCGCGACCTGCGCGATCGGATCCAGTACGCACCGACCGACCTGCGCCGGAAGGTCTACATCCTCGACGAGGCCCACCAGATCACGAAGGACGCCTGGAACGCCCTGCTGAAGTCGCTCGAGGAGCCGCCGGACTTCGTCGCCTTCATGTTCGCGTCGACCCATCCCCAGGACTTCCCGCCGGCAATCCTCTCCCGCCTGCAGCGCTACGACGTCCGGCGCCTGACGATCGAGGAGATCGAGAGCAAGCTCGTCCGGATCCTCGCCGCCGAGTCGGTCGAGGCCGAACCCGGGGCCATCCGCCTGATCGCCCGACTCGCCGCCGGCGGCATGCGCGACGCCGAGTCGATGCTCGACCAGATCCTGGCGACGGGCGGCGGCCGGATCGACGAGGCGGCCGTCCGGGACCTGCTCGGCCTGGCCGACGCCGACGTCGTCGCTCGCCTGATCGACGCCCTCGTCGGCGGCGACGCGTCGGCCGGGATCGCGATCCTCGCGGAGCTCGACGATCGGGGCCGCGATTCAGCCGTCATCCTCGAGCAGCTGGTCGAGGAGATCCGGTCCGAGCTGACGACCTCGCTCGGGCCGGGGGGCAACCCGGACCGGGCAGCGGCCCTCGCGACGCTCGCCCGACGTCTCGCCGCGATCGACCCCGAGCGGCGCGGCGTCGGCGGGACCCGCTTCCAGCTCGAGCTCGCGCTGCTCGACGCCGCCTCCCGGCGCAATCACGAAGCGGTCATGCCCGCCCCCATGCCGCGGCTTGCCGGCCCGGCCCCGACGCCGTCGGCGGCTCCCCCGCCGAGAGCAGCATCGCGGTCGACGCCGCCTGCCTCGGCCGACGTCGGGCCGACCGACGAACCGGCCACGTTCGAGCCTGCCACCCAGCTCGGGAATCCGGAGCCGGCCCCGGCCCCGGCTGCGCCGCCGCCTCGCCGCGCGCCAAGGTCCGATCCAGCGCCGGCCCCGGACGCCCCGTCGCCGCCTGCCGCGACGACGCCCCCGCCCGAAGGGAAGCCCGAACCCGCGCCCGACCCCGCCCCCGACCCCGCGCCCGAACCCGCCGCGTCCGCTCCGGTGGCACCCGTCGTCCCGTCGCGAGCCGCCGCCGCGTCGGCGCCCGGGATCGACGAGCTCCGCGCCCGCTGGCCCGAGGTCGTGGCCATCCTGAGCCAGAACCCGCCGGTGAAGCCGTTGATCGAGGCCTGCCGGCCGGTCAGCGTCGACGACCATCTCGTGACCCTCGGCTTCCCCGAGGACAAGGCGTTCCTGAAGGTCGCCCTCGAGCGGCGCGCATCGATCCTCGAGGACGGGATCGGCCGGATCCTCGGTCGCCCGGTCAACGTCCGCTGCGTCGCGACGAACCTCGACCACGTCCCGGCGGTCGCGATCGAGGCGGA
>JBGPDX010000262.1:0-2656 GCA_041482475.1 Candidatus Limnocylindria bacterium
CTGGACGACGGGCTCATCGAGGAGTGCGACGAGCGTCCGGACCCCGAGCTGGACGATCAGCGCCGGCGCTACTACCGGCTCACCGCGGTCGGACGAGCCGTCGCCAGAGCAGAGGTCCGCCGCCTCGAGATCCTCGTCCGCGCCGCACGGCCGTGGGCGAGCGAGACCGCCGAGTGATTCCACGGGATGCGGGCCACGAGCGCGTGTACCGAAGGCTCCTCCGTCTCTACCCGGCCGAATTCCGAGCGCGGTTCGCGGACGAGATGGTGCAGCTCTTCAGCGACCAGCTCCGCGACGCGCGAACCGACGGTCTGCAGGCCGGGACCGCGAGAACCTGGCTGAGCACTCTCGGCGACCTGGCCGTCACGGCCGCGTCCGAGCATTCACGGGGGGATCGAACCGTGGGTCATTCGCTGGCCGCATCGCCGTCGACGTCGAGCCGGATGCTCGGCCTGGTCGGGATCCTGGGCGGTGCCTTCCTACTGGCGGCCTTCGTCATCGACATCGCGCCGGGCTTCAACCTCCTGCGGATCATTCTCTTCAACGTTGGCGCCATGGCGATCGTCATCGCCGTACATCGGCGACAGGCCTCGGCCTCGCACCGGCTGGCACTGGCCGCCGCCGCCCCTGCGGTCCTTGCGAACGCGTGGTATCTCGTCATGGTCCTCCTGTCGATCGGCCGCCCGCAGCCGCCTGAGGGAGACAGCGACTTTCGGCTGGTCTCCTTCTTTGCCGGGATGGCAATGTGGCTGGCGGATGCGGCGTTCGGGCTCGTGACCCTGCGCCTCGGGGCCGTCGCGCGCTGGGGCGCGCTCGCCCTCGCGATCGGGTCAGTGCTCGCGTTCACCGGTATGGACCGCCTCGCGTTGACCTCGCGCGACAACCCGACGATCTTCGGCCCGCTCTCGCTCGCCGGCATGGCCCTCAGCGGGATCGGCTGGATCCTGCTGGGACTCGATATCGCCACCAGGCGGCGCGCGTCGGAGTCGCAGCCGCAGGAGGTCCGCCCCGGAGGCTAGCGTCCGCGGCGGTGAGCGTCCCATCGACCGCGACGTGACGGTCGGCTGGCGGTGCCGCCAGCGCAGACTTCGGCGGTGGACTTCAGGCTGACGGCGCGCCAGGCCGCGCTCCGCGAACGCGCCCGAACGTTCGCGCGCGACGTGCTCCAGCCGCTCGAGGTCGACTTCGAGCGCGCAGGCGGGGTGATCGACACTGCCGTCGCGAAGGACGTCAAGCGACGGGCGATCGCGGCGAAGCTCCACGGCGGCGGCTTTCCGCGGGCGGTCGGCGGCCAGGGCTGGTCGGCGGTGGAGCAGGTCGTCGTCCACGAGCAGCTCGGCCAGGTCACGGGCGGCCTGTGGGGCCTCATCCCCGGCGGCTACAACGCGCTCGTCCAGTGCGACGATGAGCAGCGCCGGCGCTACCTGGATCCCAGCCTGCGGGGCGAGCGCAACGGCAGCTACGCCATCACCGAGGCCGATGCCGGGTCCGACGCCCGGAACCTCGCCGCGACCGCGGTCCGGGACGCGGCCACCGGCGACTACGTCCTCAACGGCGAGAAGTGGTTCGTCACCGGCCCGCCGGACACCGACTTCATGATCTTCCACTGCAACGTCGTCGACGGAGACGACCGCCGGCCGACGCTCTTCCTCGTCGATTACGACACGCCTGGTCTGGCCGTCGAGCGCGATCCCGACTACATGCACACGTTTGCCGACCGACATCCGCAGTTCGCCCTGCGCGACGTCCGTGTCGCGGCGTCGGCGGTGCTCGGCGGTGTGGGTAGCGCGGACGAATTGACCAACGAATGGTTCGTCGAGGAGCGGCTGCACATCGGCGCGCGTTGCAGCGGGGCGATGGAGCGGCTGCTCGCGCTTGCCGTCGACTGGGCGACCGAGCGGGTTCAGTTCGGCCGGCGGATCTTCGACTTCCAGGGCGTCAGCTTTCCGCTCGCCGATTCGGCCGCCGACGCGTCCGCCGCCCGCCTCCTGACCCGCGAGGCCGCCTGGCTGGCCGACAGCGGCGCCGACGCGAAGGTCGTCCATGCCCGCGCGTCGATCGCCAAGCTGTTCGCCTCCGAGGCGGCCTTTCGGTGCGCCGACCGCGTCGTGCAGGTCTTCGGTGGCCGCGGCTACATGCGCGACAACGCCGCCGAACGGTTCTTCCGTGAGCTGCGGGTCGACCGGATCTGGGAGGGCACGTCGGAGATCCAGCGGCTGATCGTGGCCCGCGCCCTCGAGAAACGCGGCGTGGAGCGGGTCGTGGGCGAGGCGTGACGGGGGAGACGTCGACGACGATCGATCTCCGGCCGCTGTTCGGCCCGCGCTCGATCGCCGTCGTCGGAGCGTCGCCGCGCGGCGGCATCGCCGAAACCGTCCGTGACAACCTCAGGCTGACGGGCAGCGCCACACGCTGTCACTTCGTGAACCCGCGCTACGACGAGCTGTCTGGTCAGCCCTGTTTCCCATCGATCGACGCCCTGCCCGAGCGGCCGGATGTCGTGCTCGTGGCGCTGCATCCGCTCCGCGCGGCCGCCGCCACGGCCCAGGCGGCGCGAGCCGGCGTGCCGGCCGTGATCATCCCGGGCGGCGGTGTTGTCGAGGGTGGCGAGCCGGCGGCACGGATGCAGGCCGAGGTCGCCGCCATCGCCCGCGAC
>JBGPDX010000263.1:0-2638 GCA_041482475.1 Candidatus Limnocylindria bacterium
GCCCGCGGGGGCTGGCTGGCCTCGTTCGGGCTGGGTGCGATCTTCGCCATCGGCTGGACGCCGTGCATCGGCGTCATCCTGGGCGGCATCCTGATGCTGGCGGCGTCGTCGACGACCATCCTCCAGGGCGGCATCCTGCTCATCGGCTACACGCTGGGCCTGGGCATTCCGTTCCTCCTCATCGCGCTGCTGTACGACCGCGCCCCGGGCCTGCTCCGCCCGCTCGTCCGGCACGGCCGTGCCGTGTCGTTCGTGGGCGGCATGCTGGTGGTGGCGATCGGCGTCGCGATGGTCATGAACTGGCTGGCACTGCTGCCGCAGTACGTCCCGTTCAACACGGCGGTCTGAGTGACGGATAGCCCCGCGTTCACGCATCGGCCGCGCCGGCGCGGCGTGGTGGGGCCGTTCAGCGCCCGGCAGCTCGCGCTGGCCGCGGCGTCGATCGTCGTCGCGGTCCTCGTCCTCGTCGCGGTGACGACGCCGCTCGGCCCGAATCGCGCCGGACTGCCGGATCCGCAGGCCACCCAGGTCGTCATCGGCCCGCGCGTCGAGGGCCTGTCGATCGGCTCACTGGCTCCCGAGCTCAGCCGAATCCTGCCGGACGGCTCGACCTACCAGCTGACCGACCTCGACGGCCGGCCGATCCGGCTGGCCGATCTGCGCGGCAAGGGCGTCTGGCTCAACTTCTGGGCCAGCTGGTGCCCGCCGTGCCAGCAGGAGACGCCGAACCTGCGCGAGGTCGCCGACCTGTACCGCGACCGCGGGATCGTGCTCGTGGCGGTCGAGGTCCAGGAGACGGTCGGCGCCGGCCGAGCCTATGCCGAGCGGTACGGTCTCCACTACACGATCGGCGCCGACGTGGCCGGCCGGGTGTTCGGCGTGTATCGCGTCTACGCCCTGCCGACGCAGTTCTTCATCGGCCCCGACGGCGTCATCCGCTCGATCGTCCAGGGCCCGCTCAGCCGCGCCGGCGCGATCGCGCACGTCGAGCAGATCCTGCCCGGCGCGGGCTCGGCCTCGCCGAAACCGTCTCAGTCCGGCTCGTAGCGGAAGCGGTGGCGATCGCGGACCAGCCGGCCGATCGGGCGGAACGGCTCGTGCGACAGGACGACCAGCCAGCCCTCGTCGGCTGCCTGCGAGAACAGCGAGCCCTTGACGGACACGGAGTCGAGCGGGAAGTCGTCGAACGCGCTGACCCAGCGCGGGTTCGCGCTCCACGGCCGCATGCACAGGTCGCCGAAGAAGGCGACCGTCCCGGCCCGCGCTCCCCTGCCCCGCACGACCACGGCCTGGTGGCCCGCCGAGTGCCCGCCGGTGGGAATCACGGAGACGCCTGGCAGGATCTCGCGCTCGCCGTCGGCCCATCCCTCCGCGCCCCAGTCGCGGACCAGCTCAAGCTCCGGCTGGACGTAGCTCGCGACAAGCCGCGGATTCGCGCCCAGGGCGATCTCCCACTCCGCCCGCTGCGCCACGATCGTGGCCCGCGGGAAGGCGCGTCCGCCGTCCGCCGCCAGCAGCCCGCCGGCATGGTCGAAGTGGAGGTGGCTCAACGCCACGACGTCGACACTGGCCGGATCGAAGCCGGCGGCGTGCAGGGCGGGCACGATCCATGGCCCCTCGTAGCGACGGATCGCGCGGCCCTTCTCGTCGATCCGGTCGCCGATGCCGGTCTCGACGAGGACGCGGCCCGCGGGCGTCTCGACCAGCAGGCAGTTCAGCGCCTGGAGCAGCCGGTGGTCGGCGTCGATCTCGTCGCTGACGAGGCGATCCCAGAGCACACGCGGGACCGGACCGAATAGCGCGCCGGCGTCGGAGCGGAAGGTCCCGGCCTGGACCAGCCCGACCTTGACGCCGCCACCCAGCTCGCGCGACCAGTCGACCGCGTCGTTCAGAGCCATCGCCTCAGGACCGCTTGGCGTCCTCGGGCGACTTCGGGTTCCGGCCGTTGGCAAAGTCGCGGTGGAAGGCGGAGGCGGTCGGCTCGGACTGCCCCTGGTACTTCGACCCCAGCTCCGGCGATCCGTACGGCCGGTCGACCGGGCTCGACATCCGGAAGAAGCTGATCTGGCCGATCTTCATCCCGTAGTAGAGGGCGATCGGGAGGTTCGCAACGTTCGACAGCTCGAGGGTCAGGTTGCCCTTCCAGCCGGGATCGACGTAGCCGGCCGTCGAATGGATGAGCAGGCCCAGCCGGCCGAGCGAGCTCTTGCCCTCGAGGCGAGCAACGAGGTCGTTCGGCAGCTCGACCCACTCGAGCGTCTGGCCAAGGACGAACTCGCCGGGATGGAGGATGAACGGCTCGTCGTCGGCGACGTGGAGGAGCTCGGTGAGATCCGGTTGCGGCGCCCGGACGTCGATGAACGCGTAGCGATTGTTGCGGAAGACGCGGAAGCTGCGGTCGAGGTGGAGGTCGATCGAGCTGGGCTGCAGGTCGCGCGGATCGTAGGGCCGAACGCTCACCTCCCCCGCCTCGATGGCCGCCCGGATGTCCCGGTCCGACAGGACGCTCACGCCCCGAACCCCTCCGGCTCGCGGTCGTTGAACAGGCTGTCGACCTCGCGCTTGAGATCCTCGAGGTCCTCGAAGCTCTCGTAGACGCTGGCGAAGCGGATGTAGGCGATCTGGTCGATGCTGCGGA
>JBGPDX010000264.1:0-2595 GCA_041482475.1 Candidatus Limnocylindria bacterium
CCCACTTCCCGGTCAGCGTTGGAGCGGGCGGTTCCGTCGTCGTCACGGTCAACCGGACGGCGGGCATCAACGGCGTCCTGTCCGGGATCTTCCTCGGCGACGGCGGCCCGCCGCTGCCGGCCCCGACCGGCGCCAAGGCCACGACCGTCGTCCCGGCCACGCCCAGCGCCACGACCGTCGTCCCGGCCACGCCCAGCGCCACTCCGGTCGCCCCGGCCGCCGCCCCGGGCGCGCCGCGCAACGTCATCGCCCGGAAGAACGCGACGCTCGGCTCGACGCTGACCTGGGCCGCGCCCGCACCGAACGGCGGCGCGGCGGTCGCCGCCTACCGGATCTACCGCTCGACGAC
Source organism: Candidatus Limnocylindria bacterium (assembly GCA_041482475.1). GTDB lineage: Bacteria > Chloroflexota > Limnocylindria > Limnocylindrales > CSP1-4 > JACDAV01. The sequence continues at coordinate 350 of JBGPDX010000264.1, forward strand.
GAGCGGCGCGGAAACCTTCCTCGTCGCGGTCGGCGACGTGCTCAGCTACGTCGATACGACGACCACGCCACGGGTCCACTACTACTACCAGGTGTCGGCCGTGAACGCCGCCGGCGAGGGTCCGCGCTCGACCCAGACGAGGGCCGTCGCCCGGTAGCCCACCAGGGTTTCCCCGGAGCGTCGCTGTACCAGGCGCCTACTCGCCCGCGGACAGCCGGGACTGCAGCTCCAGCACGTGCTCCCATTCGTGTTCGAGCGTGCGGCGGAGCATCCGGCGGGCGGTCCGGCGCTCCTTGCCCCGTTGGACCACCGCGCTCCGCTCCTCCTCGGTCATCCCGCGTATCCGGGCGGCGAGGATCTCGCGGCCGCGCGCGAGGGCATCCCACGGATCGTCCGGGTCGCTCTCGACCGCCTTGATCGCGTCGTTGAGACCATCGACCCGCCCGACGACGGAGTTCAGGTAGCCGCGCTCGGCCCCGGCGACGTGGGCGAGGATCTCGGCCGGCGTGCGGCCCTTGCCGGGCGGTCCCGAACGGAGACCGCCGGGCTGCGCCCGTGCCACCTCGATGAGCTCGTCGCGGGCCCACGATGCCCAGCGCACCTGGCGCTGCAGCTCCGCCTCGCCGATCGGCTCGAGGTCAGGCCCGAAGACGCCCAGGGCATAGCCCAGCCAGCCGGTGGTCGTGTCCTCCTCGGCGATGGCGAGCTCGATGGGCTCAGGGTCGGGGTGCTGCTCGCCGTGGCGGCGAAGGAAGGCCACCCGCCGGCGGATGGCGCCGCGGGTGTTCTCGATCGCCGCCTCCGTCGTCTCGCCGGTGGCGGTCGTCCCCGCCAGGCTCAGGACGTGGGTCATCGACTTGCGATGCTTCGGGCCGGTCTCCAGGTAGACGTCGAACTTCATCGCCGCTCAACCGTACGGCATTCGTCGATTCGCCCCGGGAATCGAGGCGCCCGGTCCGCAGGGACCGGGCGCCTCAGCTTGTTCCGGCTTCCGGAGACTACCCGGAGGCGGCCGCGACCTTCGATGCGCGCGGCCCACGGGGGCTCGGCTCGATCTCGAAGGTCACCTTTTCCCCGCCGTTCAGCCGGTCGAAATCGAGCGACCGGTCGAGCCCGTCGCGATGGAAGAAGTACTCCTTGCCGTCCTCGGCGGCGATGAAGCCGAAGCCGCGATCGGAGACGACCTTCTTGATGGTGCCGTTCGGCATGGACGTTTCCTCGTTTCTCTTCTCGAAGTTCCCGTCGACGCACGGACGGCTCGAGAAGGAACCGTCGACCACGCGAGAGCCTCCCGCGACGGGAGGACCTCAAGCCTACTCCGGGACGCAAGCGGCCGATCCGGCGGCGTTGCCCCGCGCACCGACGGGCGCTCAGGCGCGGCCGAAGACCGTTCCGCACACCGGGAAGGCGCCGAAGCCCGGCCGTCGGCGATGGCTCAGGGCAGGCTTCGGATCATCCCGCCGTCGACGGCCACGACGACGCCATTGACGTACGAGGCGGCCCGCGACAGGAGAAAGGCCGCGACACGGCCAACCTCGGCATCCTCGCCGTAGCGCCCCAACGGGATCCGCTCCAGGCTCATCCGCCGCACCTGCTCGACGGGGACTCCCAGTTCGTTGGCCCGTGCCGCGTCGAGCGAGCGGATGCGGTCCGTGTCGATGCGCCCCGGGGCGATGCCGTTGACGCGCACCGGCGGGATCTCGCCGACGAGGCTCTTGATCAGCCCGTTCAATCCTGGCCGCAGGACGTTCGACGTGACGAGTCCCGGGATCGGTTCGCGGACCGATGACGACAGGATGATGACGATCGCCGGATCGCGACCCACACGGAGGGCCGGCAGCGCCGCGCGGACGATGCGGATCGCCGCCAGCAGGGTCCCGTCGATCGCCCGGCGCCACGTCTCGTCGTCGAGCTGGTCGAATGTCCCGGTCGGCGGGCCGCCCGAGTTGACCACCAGGCCGTCGAGGCCGCCGAACGCGGCGATCGCGCCCCTCACCGCCTCGATGGGTCCCTCGCTGGCCGACAGGTCCGCCGCCACGGCGACGCCGCCGGTCCGCTTGGCGACGGCCGACAGCTCGTCCGAGCCACGGGCGACGACGGCCACCCGCGCCCCCTCCGCCGCGACCACCTGGGCGATCCCGGCCCCCAGCCCGCGGCTCGCGCCTCCGACGAGGATCCGCCTGCCCTTCAGCCCCAGGTCCATGTCGTCCCTCTCGCCGCCTGCCGTTCGCGGCCATCGTAGCCAC
>JBGPDX010000265.1:0-2561 GCA_041482475.1 Candidatus Limnocylindria bacterium
CTCCGCGGCCAGCTCTACCGCGAGCCACGGCTGGACGGCGGTCGCCCCGACCGCAAGCGCCATCGCCAGGGCGTGGACGTCGAGGACGTCGGATGCCTGGAGGACGATGTCGGTGCGGCCGCGAAGCCCGGCCTGCGTGAGTGCCGTGTGGACGGCGCCCGCCCCGAGCACCGAGGGAATGGGCAGCCGGTCGCGGCCCATCGCCCGGTCGGACAGCACGACGACCTCGACGTTGCGTTGCGCGGCGCTGCGCGCGTCCGCGGCCAGGCGCGCGAGCGCCTCGGCCAGACCCTCGGCGCCGTGCAGCGGGGCCCACGTCGCGTCGAGCCGAACGACGGGCCGGTCGAAGGCCGACAGCAGGGCGTCGAGGTCGGCGACGACGGGACGCTCCAGGCGCAGTGTCCGCGGACCGCGTGGCAGTCCCCCGAGGAGTGGCGGCCGCCGCCCCAGCTCGACCCGCAGGTCCATCACGATCCGCTCGCGCTCCGGGTCGATCGGCGGGTTCGTGACCTGGGCGAAGGCCTGTTTGAGGTGATCGACCGCCCGGCGATCGATCCGGCTTCGGCCGGGGGTAGGGGTGTCGTCGCCCATGCTCCACAGCGGCTCGTGGGCCTCGAGGGCCATCGTCCGGATGTCGAGCCGCGCGCGTTCTGCGTCGACGCCCGCGAGATACCGACGCCGGGGCGGCGTGGCAGTCGCGGGGTCGAAGGAGGAGGGCGGGCGGTCCTCGTGCGTTGGGCGCGAGGCGTCGTGGATCGGCAGCCCGCGCAGGACGGAGGCCTTGGCTTCGGTGTCCTCGAGGATCTCGCCCCTGATGGGGTCGACGAGGAGCATCTGGCCCGGGCCCAGGCGGCCGCGGCGGACGGTCTCGGACGGCTCGAGCGGGATCGCGCCCGCTTCGGAGGCCACGGCGACGAGACGGTCCCGCGTCACCGCGAAGGCCACCGGTCGCAGGCCGTTGCGGTCGAGCACGGCACCGACCCGCCGGCCGTCGGCGAAGACGATGGCCGCCGGACCGTCCCACGGGACGAGGAACCCCGCCGTTCGGCGCTGCAGCGAGGCGACCTGTGGATGCGGCACGAGGCGGACGGGCAGCGCCTCCGGGATGGCGGCGAGCAGGGCCGCGGGGAGGTCCCAGCCGGTCGACCGCAGCAGCTCGAGACCTTCGTCGAGGGACAGCGAGTCCGAGCCGTCGGGCGACAGGAGCGGCCCGGCCTCGAGCAGCTCGCGGACGTGCGCCGACGACGAGCCGGCCATGTCGCCAGCGCGGCCGCGCAGCTGCGCCCGGTTGCCGCGAACGGTGTTGATCTCGCCGTTGTGGGCGATCGCCCGGAACGGCTGCGCCAGCCGCCAGACCGGGTGCGTATTCGTCGCGTAGCGCTGGTGGAAGAGCGCGTAATGCAGCGATAAGCGCGCGGCAAGGTCTGGGTAAAGCTGGGCCAACCGGCCGCCGGCGACGAGCCCCTTGTAGACGATCGTTCGCGCGGAGGCGGACGGTACGGACAGGTCGTCGAGGCCGGCCGCGCGGGCCGCCGTCTCGAGGCGGCGCCGGGCCACGACGAGCCGCCGCTCGAAGGCCTCCTCGCCAAGATCGTCCGGCCGCAAGACGACCGCCTGGGCGAAGGCCGGCATCCCGGCGGCGGCGGAAGAACCCACCGCGCCCGCATCGTGTGGCACGTCGCGCCAGCGCGCGATGCTCAGGTCGGCGGACGCGAGCGCGTCGACCACCACGGCCCGTGCGCGAGCCTGCTTCACCCGACCGCGAGGGAGGAACAGCTGGACGATCGCCGGGCGGTCGGCACCATCGTCGCCCAGCCCGGGCGCGAGCAGCTCCACCAGCGACCGCTCCAATGGCAACGCCACGCCGGCGCCATCGCTCGATTCGCCGTCGGCGGCGAAGGCGCCGCGGTGGCCCAACGCCGCCAGCCCGGCGAGCGTCAGCGGCAGCACCCGATCGCGCGATCCGCCGCCGGCGTCGGCGACGAAGCCGATGCCGCAGGCGTCGTGCTCGAAGACCGGGTCATAGAGCGGCGGCTCGCGACGGCGAGCGTGTGGCGGGGGCCGGTTGACGGGACGGGCCATCGCTGCGCTCCGGTTGGTCATCGGGCTCGTGCGGCCTGCAACCACAGCCCCCGACTGCCGAGACGCCAAGCGAGCCAGAAGGAGGTTTCCGGCTCGCTCGACGCTCGGATGGGTGCGGCAGGGCCGCGCTGGGATCAGGGCTGGTAGGCGACCTCGCCATGGACCGCCAGGTCGAGACCCATCTCCTCGTCCCGCGTCGGGACGCGGATGCCGAGGATGACGTCCACGACCTTCACGATCACGAAGGTCGCGATCACGGCATAGGACACGGTCGCACCGACCGCGATGAGCTGGGTGACGAGCTGCTTCGGGTTGCCGTCGATGAGGCCGGGGAACGCGTTGATGGCGGTCGTCGCGAGGACACCGGTCGCGAGGGCGCCGAAAACCCCGCCGACCCCATGGACGGCAAAGACGTCGAGCGCGTCGTCGACCTTGATGCGCTCGCGGAGGAGCGTCGCGCTGTAGCACAGCCCGCCGGC
>JBGPDX010000266.1:0-2541 GCA_041482475.1 Candidatus Limnocylindria bacterium
AGCTCGACCTGGCCGCGGCCGATCAACGGGAGGGCGAGATGGGCGAGCGGCGCGAGGTCGCCCGACGCGCCCACGCTGCCCTGCTCCGGGACGACCGGGTGCAGGCCGCGATCCAGGAAGGTGATCAGGGCATCGACGATGAGCGGCCGGCAGCCGCTGTGCCCCAGGGCCAGCGTGTTGGCCCGAAGCAGGAGCATGGCCCGGACGATCTCGCGCGGGAAGGCCGCGCCCACTCCCGCGGCGTGGCTCATCAGGAGGTTCTCCTGGAGCCGCTCGCTGTCGGCGGGCGGGACGAATGTCGAGGCCAGGTCGCCAAACCCGGTCGTGACGCCGTAGACGACCTCGCCGGCCGCAACGAGCGCCTCGATGACGGCCCGCGCCTCCTCCATCCGCCGGCGGGCGTGGACGTCGAGGGCGACCGCGCTGCCGCGCCGGGCGACGGCCTCGACGTCCTCGATCGTCAGGTCGGCGCCGGTCAGGATGATCGGGCCGGATCGGCCGGCGGTCGTCCCCCGGTGAGGCGTGAAATGCGCGCCTTCGGCCGCGGTGGGATCGGTCGGGTCGGTCACGATCGGCAGGATAGTCGGCTATCCTCCGCGGCGAAACCTCAGGCGGATGGCTCGCAGCGCGTCGCCTCCGGCTTCAGTGGGCGAGTTCCAGCTCGACGTGGAGGTTCACTGGGCGGTGCTCGCGTTCATCGACCAGATCGTCATCCCGTTCCTCAACAGCCTGTACGGCGCCGTCGGCTACGTCGGGGTGATGCTGGCGATGACCATCGAGTCGGCGATGATCCCGCTCCCATCGGAGCTCATCCTTCCGTACGCCGGGTTCCTCGTCTCGGATCCCAGCCAGGTCGAGCCGCTGACCCACGGGGCCTGGAGCTACTGGATCGTCGTCGTCGTGGCGACCGCCGGCAACACGCTCGGTTCGCTGATCGCCTACGGGATCGGGGCGTGGGGCGGTCGGCCGTTCCTCGAGCGATACGGCCGCTACCTCCTGATCCGGCCGCACGAGATCGAGCTTGCCGAGCGGTTCTTCGAGCGCTACGGGGCGGCGACGGCGTTCTTCAGCCGGCTCCTGCCGATCGTCCGAACCTTCATCAGCTTCCCCGCCGGCGTCGCCCGGATGCCCGTCGGCAAGTTCATCTTCTACTCCGTCGCCGGGGCGCTGCCGTGGTCGATGGTGCTGGTCTTCGCGGGCGAGAAGCTGGGTGCCAACTGGACCGACATTCGGCACGCCCTCGCGCCGTTCGACCTGCTGATCGCCGTGGCGGTCCTGGCCGGGATAGCCCTGTTCGTCTGGTGGCGCCTCGGCATGCCGGGACGGCGACGCCCGGCGTGATCAGCCTGACGGCCGCCTCCCCTGGGACCGGCCGCCCTCCTCAGGCGTCGGCCGCGCCTTGAAGGCAACCCACAGGGCGATGTCGTAGACGATCTTCAGGCCGCCGGCGATGAAGAACGGCAGGGCGGCCAGCGACGGCGTCGAGACGAGTGGCCCGGCGAGGTTCGCGCTGAGCGCCGCGCCGGTCGAGCGGGCGATCCCGGTCACGCCGGCGGCCGCCGATCGCTCGTCCGGCTCCACGACCGCGATCGTATAGCTCTGCCGCGTCGGGACGTCCATCTGGCTGATGCTGAACCGGGCGAGCAGGACGGCGATCGCCAGGGGAAGGTTCGGCATGATCGGGACGAGGATCAGCAGGACGTTCGACGGCAGGTGGGTGAAGACCATCGTGTTGATGAGGCCGATGCGGGCCGCGATCCCGGCCGCCGCGAGCGCGGATCCGGCGGCCAGCAGGTTGGCCGCGAAGAAGATGGCCCCCAGCAGTGCCTCGGGCACGCCGTACGTCACGTGGAACCAGTAGGCCAGGATGCTCTGCATGACGAGGCCGCCGGCGAAGGCGTCGATCGAGAAGAGGCCGGCCAGGCCCAGGACGACGTTCCGTGAGCGGTGCAATCCCAGGCGCCGCGCGATGCTGATGTCGGTCGCGACCGCGACCTCGACCGCCGGGGACACCTGGCTGAAGAGCAGCGCCAGTGCCAGGCCAATGACGGCATAGGCGAGGATGACGACGCGGTAGGCCGTCACGTCCTCCATTCCCGCCGCGCGCATCGCCCCGACCGCCAGACCCCCGGCCAGCGCCCCGCACGCCGTCGCGATCGAGCCGACGAGGTTGTACCAGGCGAAGACGCTCGTCCGCCGTCGGCCTTCGATCGTCTCGCTCAGCGACGCCTGCTCGACGGCGAGGAACGGGCCCACTTCGTTCCCGGATGGGCTGATCACCCCGATCGTCGCGGCGATGAGGAGCAGCAGGAACTGGTCGGTCGCCGCGAAAGCGATTCCGGCGCCGGCCATCAGGGCCGCGCCGGCCATGAGAATTCGACGACGGCCCAGCCGATCGGCGTGCGTGGTCAGCCACAGGCTGACGATCGTGTCGCCGAAGAGCGTCAGGCTGAGAATGAGCCCGATCGCGCCGCCGTCGAGGCCCAGCCGGGCGAGGTACAGGACGAGGATGACGGCGACCGAGCCGTAGGCGAACATCCG
>JBGPDX010000267.1:0-2533 GCA_041482475.1 Candidatus Limnocylindria bacterium
ATGCGGCCGTCCTCGATGACGAGAACGCGGTCCGCGTAGGCGGCGGCCTTCGAATCGTGGGTCACGAGCACGATCGTCTGGCCGCGCTCGACGCATGACCGCCACAGCGCGTCGAGGATGCCGCTGCCGGTCGTGTAGTCGAGGTTGCCGGTCGGCTCGTCGGCGAAGAGCAGCGCCGGCCGGGTGACGAGGGCACGCGCCACGGCCACCCGCTGCTGCTCCCCCGCCGATAGCTGGTCTGGCTTGTGGTGAGCCTTGGCGGTCAGGTCGACCAGCTTGATGACGTCGGCGATCCGACCGGCCAGCTCGCGCTCGCGCGGGTCGAGACCGGCAATCGTGAACGGCAGAGCGACGTTCTCGGTGACGTCGAGCAGCGGGATGAGGTTGAAGTACTGGAAGACGAATCCGGTCTTCTCGCGGCGAAGCCGGGTTGCCTGCTCGTCCGACAGCCGGCTGACGACCGCGCCGTCGAGGACGACCTCACCGGACGTCGGACGGTCGAGGCCACCGAGACACTGCAGGAGGGTGCTCTTGCCCGACCCGGATGGGCCCATCAGGGCGACGAACTCGCCGGCTCGCACGTCGAGCGACACGCCACGCAGGGCATCGACCGTCGCCTCGCCCAGCTGGAACCGCTTCGTCAGGTCGCGCGCCTCGAGGATCGAGCCGCTGCCGGACGGGTGGACGGACGGGCGCGTGACGGGGCGCCCGCCGGGTCGGGGCCGGCGTGAGCGCGCGACGGACGCCATGAGCGAGAGTCTAGCCGGACGCTCCGCATCAGACGACGCTCCGGATCCGCCGAGTGAGCTTGTCAAGACCCGAAGAAGACTCCGGTCGCCCCGCCGACGATCGTGTCGAACAGCCCGCGTTGCGCCGGCGGATCCTCGACCCGCAGGCCGACGGCAGCGATGCCGGCCGTGGGCGCCGGCTGGCCTGGCTCGTCGACCAGTTCGCTCATGGCCGGCGTCGGGATCGGCGGCGCGGTCAGGAGGGGCGCCGTCGCCGTCGGGAGCGGGGTGGCGGCCAGGGGCCTCGGCGTTGGCTTCGGTGCCGGCTTGACGGTCGGCTTGGGTGCCGGCCTGACCGTCGGCCTCGGCGCCGGCCGGGGCGTCGGCCTCGGCGTTGGCTTCGGAGCCGTTCCGCACTTGTCGGCGAACAGGACCGTCCACATCTTCTTGCCGCTCGGGCCCTTGTAGGCGCCGACCCCGATGACGTCCCAGGCCCGGCCCATGATGTTCTCGCGATGGCTGGGCGAGTCCATGAACATCTGGTGGATCTGGGCGGTCGCGACGTCGTCCGGGTAGGTGTTCCAGCCGATGTTCTCGCCGGCCAGGTTGAAGCAGTAGCCGCGCTCGGACATCACGGCAAAGACGGACTTGCCCGACGGCGGGATCGAGTGGCTGAAGTAGTTCCGGTCGATCATGTCCTTCGACCGCCAGCGAGCGATCGACGTCAGGGCCGAATCGACCTTGAGCGCTCGTCTGCCGGCGCTGGCCCGCGACTGGTTCGTCAGCGCGACGAGCTGCTGCTCCGAGGCCGAGCTGAAGGTTCCGCCATCCCAGGCGAGCGTCGAGGCCGGGGCGACGAGGACCCCGACCGAGGTGACGGCGAAGGCGATGGCCACGACCATCGAGCTGCGGCGAAGGTGGCCGGGAGCGAGGACCATCGATCTCCAGGTCGGATGCCGTCACCGGCAGGGACGTGCGGTGCGGTTGCCACGCTAGGTGGGCGGTCCGTTCGGGTCAGCGGCGCGATGGTCCCGGCCGGACCCGGACGCGCGTACCAGCCGCCGATCCCGGTAACGCGTGGGGCGGGCGAAAGCGGGGCGCCGCCGCGCCGCCGGCCGCGGGGCGGGCGGGGCGGGGCGCACCCGCTCCGCAAGATTCCCGCCGGGCGGGAATCCAGCGAGCCCGTCCGGTCAAATTCCCGTGGGGCGGGAGCGCGGCAGCCGCCGGCAGTCAGATTCCCGCCGGGCGAGAATCTGGCGCGGTTTTCGAGTCGCCACCGAGTCCTGCCGAGCGTCAAACCGCCCCGGACACCCGACAACGAGCTGGCGCGCTCCCGTGGGGCGGGAATCTGACGGGATTTGGAGGCGCCGAGGCGCCGGGCCGACTGCACACCATGTCACCAGCGCTAGCGGGCGGCCTTTCGGGCACGGGATGCCCGCCGCCCGTTCGTCGCGGCCGTTCCGTTCTGCCCCGACCGCCGGTCCGGCGCTCCTCCACCGGGCTTCGTGTCGCCCGGCTTCGCGTGGGCCAGTGGCGGCGAGGCGGCGGCGGTCCGTTCGGCCTGGATGACGTGGACGACGGCGTTGATCAGGGCGAGGTGGGTGAAGGCCTGCGGGAAGTTGCCCAGGTGCCGCCCCGTGCCGGGATCGAGCTCCTCGCCGTACAGGCCCAGCGGGCTGGCGTACGACAGGAGCTTCTCGCACAACCGCCGGGCACGCTTCGCCTCGCCGATCTCGACCAGGGCCGAAACCAGCCAGAACGAGCAGATCGTGAACGTGCCCTCCTGGCCGGATAGCCCGTCGTCG
>JBGPDX010000268.1:0-2518 GCA_041482475.1 Candidatus Limnocylindria bacterium
GCGGAATCGGTGACGATCGCGACGCGGCTCACGGGCTCCTCCCTCCGGCAGGCCAGGCGCGACTGGGTCGGCCGATGATAGGCGGCGCCGGGAGCGCCTCGTCAGGCGCGCTCGGCCGCCGCGCCTCCGGGGATCGCCCCGACGTCCCGCTCCACGGTCCGCAGCCGGGCCAGTGGGACGAGAGCGATGAAGAGGAGCAGGACGGTCGCGGCCAGGATGCCGTCGATGCCGAAGCGATGGCCGCTCTCGCCGCCGATGAAGCTGCCGGCGATCTGGCCGATGGCGAGGAAGACCGAGTAGAGGCCCATGATCGCGCCGCGGTCGGCTGGATACGACTCCGTCACGTCGGCGAGCAATCCAAGGGCTGCCGGCGTCGCGCCGGCGAGCACGAACAGCCCGCCGGCAGCGAGGATGCCATAGCCGGCCCGCAGCACGACCGGCTGGCCCTCGCTGTGGTTGATGAGCGCCGCGGCGACGATGCAGACGATCCCGCCGCCGATCCCGTAGAGGATGATCGTCGTCCGCCGGAAGCGCTTGAAGCGGTCACCCCAGAAGGCGAGCCCGGCGAAGAAGACGACCAGCCCCACCGCCAGGCCCAGGGCGATCTGGGCGCCGACGAAACCGCCCATCAGCAACTGGTCACCGAACTGCGGGGCGGGCTCCTTGATCAGCTGGAAGATCGACTGGCTGGTCCACAGCCCGAGTGCGGCGTTGATCGCGATCCAGGTCGGGGCGAGGAGCCAGACGCTCGGGTTCGTCAGCAGCTCCCGATAGCGCCGCCAGCCGTAGTGTGGGGCGGCCAGGGATTCGCGCTCGCCGGCCGCGTCCCCGACGCCGAAGCGATAGATGCAGAACGAGCCGACATAGACAAGCGCGTTGAGCAGGAAGGCGTTGCGGCCCAGCCCGGGCAGCACGTGCGGGATGCCGTCGTAGAGGAGTCCGGCGGCGACGATCCCGACACCCAGCCCGGCCAGCGTCGCGCCTTCGAAGCGCGCCGACATGCGGCCGCGGAGCAGCTCGTCACGGGCCGTCGCCATCGCGATGTAGCCCAGGATCGACGGCACCGAGGCTGCCGTCGAGGCGCCCTCGAGCAGCCGTGTGCCACCGATGACGGCGACGTCGTTCGTGGCCCAGGTCAGGACTGCGGCGACCACGCCGAACATCGGACCAAGCTGCATGATCCGGTGGTGCCCGAAGCGGTCCGAGATGAGCCCGAACGGGGTGGACAGGATCAGCTCGGCCACGAAGAACGTCGCCGTCAGCGCCGCCAGGGTCAACTCGCCGACGTGCAGGTCGCGGAGGTAGAAGATCAGCAGCCCACCGGTCAGCCCCGTGCTGAGGCGAAGCGTGAACGTGCCGAACAGCACGGCGCGAAGCGAAGGGTTCACCCCAAGAGCGTAGCCCGTCGCCGGCGTCCGTCGCCGCCGTTTGTTGGCCCGGGAGCCGCGCCTACAATCCGCCGATGAGCGAGCCGTTTCTGGTCCCGATGCCGCTCGCCCGCGGCGCCCGCGGTGCCGTCGTCGCTCCGCATCACCTCTCCACGGCCGCCGGTCTCGGTGTGCTCGCCGCGGGCGGCTCGGCCGTCGATGCGGCCATCGCGACGAACGCGGTCCTGACCGTCGTCATGCCGAGCGGCTGCGGGATCGGCGGCGACGCGTTCTGGCTCATCTGGGATGCCGCGGCGGGGCGGCAGCTGGCGCTCAACGGGTCCGGACGGGCGCCGGCGGCCGCCGACGCCTCGGCCCTCCGGGAACGCGGGCTCGCCACGCTTCCCCTCCGCGGCGGGCTGTCGATCACCGTCCCTGGGGCGGTCCGCTCGTGGGGCGACGCCCACGAGCGGTTCGGCCGGCTCGATCGCAGCGCCGTCCTGGGTCCGGCCATCGAGCTGGCACACGACGGCTTTCCGGCGTGGTACGGCTTCATCGCCGCGGTCGAGGCGACGACGGCGATCCTCGGCGCCGAAGGCGTCGACGGTCGCGACTTCGGGTCCGTCTACCGGCCCAACGGCCGGCCGTGGCGGCCGGGCGAGATCGTTCGGTTGCCCGCGCTGGCGGCGACGTTGGCCCGTCTGGCCGACGAAGGGTTCGGCGCGCTCTACGAGGGCGACCTCGCGGAACGCCAGGCGCGGACGCTCGCTGCCGCGGGCTCGACGATCGGCGGGCGCGACCTGGCGGCACACCGCTCGACGTGGGGGGATCCCATCGAGACGACCTATCGCGGGGTTCGCGTCACGGCGCACCCGCCGAACAGCTCGGGAATCGTGGCCCTGGAGATCCTCAACATCCTCGAGCACGTCGAACCCCGCGACACGGTCGGCTGGATCCACCTGGGGGTCGAGGCCTCGAAGCTCGCCATGGCGGATCGGGACGCCCACCTGGCCGATCCCGACTTCCATGACGTCCCGATCGCGACGCTGCTCGACAAGGGCTATGCAGGGGAGCTGGCGCGGGCCATCGATCGCTCGCACGCGGCGCGCCCGCCGGCGGCGACGGCGCCCCGCGGTGGCGGCACGGTCTAC